>CAMOXK010000044.1 GCA_946629065.1 uncultured Clostridia bacterium | reverse complement strand
AGGCGAACACCGCCAGCACCAGCACCGCCAGTACCCGCTTTTTGCGCACCTGCATGAGGTAAACGCACAAAAGGGCGGTGGTCATCAGCATGGTCACCGTGATGGCCAGCCCGTAGGCGGATTCCATCCGGGCGCCGGAGCGGAAGTAGAGCACCACCAGGCAGCAGCCGATCCACAGGATGTTGTTGACCTTGGGGATGTAGAGCTGACCCTTGGTGTCCGCCGGGTAGCGGATCTCCAGATGGGGCAGCAGGTCCAGCAAAATGGCCTCGGAAACCAGGGTGTAGGAGCCGGTGATCAGAGCCTGGGAGGCGATGATGGCCGCCGCCGCGCCCAGGAGCACCGCGAAGGGACGCAGCATCTCCGGCAGCATCAGGAAGAAGGGGTTCAGATCCTCCACCGCGGCAAGAGAGGCGTCGGCCCGGCTCAGCAGGATCCAAGCGCCCTGGCCCAGATAGTTCAGAATCAGGCAGAGCTTCACAAGGGGCCAGCTGAAATAGATGTTCTCCCTGCCCACATGGCCCATGTCGGAGTACAGGGCTTCCGCGCCGGTGGTGGCCAGGAAGACGCTGCCCAGGATCATGAAGCCGGCCTTGTTATTGGGGCTGAGGAGCACCTGCACGGCATAGAGGGGATTGAAGGCCCGCAGCACCGCCGGCAGGGCAAAGATCTTGAGAAGGCCGGTGAGTCCCAGAAAGCTGAACCAGATCAGCATCACGGGGCCGAAGGCCTTGCCGATCTTGCTGGTGCCGGCCCGCTGTGCTGCAAAGAGCAGGGAGATGATGAGCAGGGTGATGACCACCACCGTGCCCTGGCCGCTGCCCAGAAAGCGGTCCATGACCTCAATGCTGCGCAGGCCTTCCACCGCCGTGGTGACGGTGACGGCCGGGGTCAGCACCCCGTCTGCAAGCAGGGCCGCGCCGCCCAGCATGGCCGGGAAAATGAGCCACTTGCCGCAGTGCTTCACCAGAGAATAGAGGGAGAAAATGCCGCCCTCGCCGTGGTTGTCCGCCTTCATGGCGATGAAAACGTATTTAAAGGTGGTGAGCAGGGTGATGGTCCAGATGACCAGGGAAAGAGAACCGATGATGAAGCTCTCGTCCACATGGGTGATGCCGCCGTTGCCTTCCAGGATGGACTTCATCACGTACATGGGGGAGGTGCCGATGTCCCCATATACGATGCCGATGGTCACAAGGAAGAGACTGAAACGGAAGCGCTGCTTCTGCTGTGTGTTGATACTCATGTTTGTTCCTTTGTTCTTATTTTACGGTGGCAGTTACACTGCCGCTGCCGTTGGAAACGGTGATCTGCGCGCCGGCGCTGAGCCCCTCGCGCACAAGAAGCAGGCACTTGTAGTCCTGCCGGGCCTGGATACTCTCCAGGTCCCCGATCTGCAGGCTGTCGCCTTCCGCGCCGGAGATCAGGCAGAGCAGGCAGGGGCCGCCCGTGGCCGGGTTCTGCTTTTCCGAGCCGCAGAGGGCGCGAAGGCTGCCGCCGGTGACGGAGAAGCTGCCCTGGGCCTTGACGGCCCGGCTCCCCGCGCTGACGGTGACGTCACCGCCGGCGATGGTCACATCGCCCAGGCCGCTGTCCTTCTCCCCGGCCTGGATGCCGTCAGTGAGGCAGACGATATCCAGCGTGCCGCCGGTGATGCTGACGCTGCCCTCGCTGCAGCGGAGGGCGTCCTCCTGGCTGTTCAGGCTGACGACGCCGTCAGAGAGGAGGATGAGGCTTCCGGCCTTCAGGGCCTTGCTGCTGTTCTCCGCCCCGTCGCCTCTGGTGGTGACGCTGAGGCTTCCGCCGGTGAGGCGCAGCTCGGTGGCCGCCTGGATGCCGTCGCTCCAGGACTCCACCGTGACGGAGCCGCCGGAGATCTCCACATAGCCCTTGCCCTCTTTGTCCAGGGTGGTGGCCTTGATGCCGTCGCCCCAGGCGCTGACGGAGAGGGTGCCGCCCTTGACCTGGACGGAGTTGTTGCCTTTGACGCCGTTGTTGGCGGCCAGGACAGTGAGCGCTCCGCTGTTCAGATCCAGGTCCTTTTTGCAGGCGATGCCGTTATTCAGATAGCCGCAGACCGTGAGGCTGCCGTCGCCCTCGATGTCCATGTCGTCCTCACAGTAGAGAGCGCCGCCGCTGGCTTCGGGGTCCAGGCTCTGGAGCATGGCCTCCTCGCCGGAGACAAGGCTGTTCTGCCCGGCCAGCTGCAGGCGGAACTGCTTGGCCTGACGCACATGGAGGGCCGGACCGGAGAGGCAGGTGACGCTGGCATTGTTCAAAACCACCGTCACGTCCATGGGATCGTCGCCGGTGTCCACCACGATGGCCTTGTCGCCCTTGCCGGTGATCTCATAGGTGCCGGCGGCGCTGATGGTGACGGAACTGCCCTCGTCCCGGGCACCGCCGCCCCGGATCTCGGCGCTTTGGCCGTTCAGGGTGATTACGGTATGGTCGGTTGCCAGGGTCTCGGCGGTGTCCACCGCCGCGGGCTCGCTCTGGGCTGCCTGCTTGTCGCCGCTGTCGCTTCCCGCGCAGGCGGTGAGCAGCAGGGCCGTCAACAGAAGAAGGGGGATCAGTTTTTTCATGGAATCAGCTCCCTTTACATCACGTCTTTTTCCGCTTCCCGGCTGCAAACGATATTCAGGTTGCCGTTGCGGCAGCGGATCTCGTCGATCATCTCCCGGATCTGGCGGGGATCCTTCAGCACCACCCGGTACTGCAGCTCGAAGAGGGTGCCCATGTTGGTGGTGCGCACCTTGTTGAGCTCATGGGAAACGGTGTATTTTTCCAGAAGGTCCGCAAACAGAGTCTCATAATCCGTGTTCTCGGGTACGGTGATCTTCAGGTGGCGGTGCTTTTCGCTCTCTTCGCCGAAACGGGCGGCGCCCAGCCCCAGCACATAGGCGGACATGAGCACAAAGAAGAGCAGGGCCACGCCCACATAGCCCATGCCGCAGGCAAGGCCGATGGCCACCGCCATGAAGAGCCCGGTGATCTCCTTGGCGGAGCCGGGGGCGCTGCGGAAGCGGACCAGGGCAAAGGTGCCGGCCACGGCAAGGCCCGCGCCGATATTGCCGTTTACCAACATGATGACCAGGGTCACCACCCCGGGCAGCAGGGCCAGAGACTGGGAGAAGGCGTTGGTGTGCCGGTCCCGGACCAGGAAAACCAGGGCCGTGCCGAAGCCCAGCACCATGGCCGTCAGCTCGCAGATGAGAAACTGCGGCAGGGTGATCTGGGCGGAAAGGATGCTGTTAAGCATGGATGGAACCTCCGAAAATGTATTCTTGCAGGATATGTTCTTTGTAGCAGGTGCCGTATTTGGAAAAACTCGTCGGGAAGATCCGCAGCTCGCTGAGCGCGTGGGCCAGCCACAGGGGCGCCGCCGTGGGAGTCTTGATCTCCATCAGCACTTCCCCCGCGGGGAGAAGTGGCTCTCCCTCACTGCCGGAGGAGAGGTGCAGGTCCTCCTCCCGCCAGCGGATGTTCCGGTCAAAGGTGATGCGCAGCTCCGGATCCTCCGTGGAGCGCCAGGCGTCCCGATCACAGGCCAGCATGGCCTTTGCCCTGGGGCGGACGCTGTGGAGAAACCAGTCGATCTCCCGGATCATCTGGCTGTCCTCGTCCGGGTGCTCGTCCCGGTCCAGCCAGGCCTCCGCCTCCCGGGCGGGAAGGCTCACCCGGCGCTTGTAGACCACGCCCTTGTATTTCTTTTTCAGCTCCACAAAGACCGGATCCTCCGGCCCGGGGACCCGATAGCTCCGCAGGCGCAGCTTTTCCTTGTAGACCGGGCCCTCAATGGAATTGCGGATCAGCCGGTAGTCGTCGGTGTCGTAATAGATCGAGCACACGGTGCTGCGGGGGTAGTCGTCCGGCTCCAGATAGGAGCCGATCCGCTGCCACAGCGCATCATAGCGCTCGGGCGAGAGCAGATATTTCTTCTCCGTGCGCTTGAAGGTCAGTTTGGTTTCGTTCATTTCAATTCATTTCCTTATTGGCCCCCTTGTCTAAAGGGGGCTGTCAGCCTTCAGGCTGACTGGGGGATATTCCTTATAGGCTCCCCTGCCTAAGGGGAATTGCGGGTTCCCGCCGCCGGTGGCGGAAGAAGGGAACCCGGAATTTCCGCAGCGGTCGAAAAACGCGAGGAATTGCGGCCTGCCGCTGCCGGTGGCAGATGCAGGCAGGACGCAATTTCCGCAGCCGCGCCATTGGCGGGCCGTCGCGAAGCAGGCCCGGGAATGGCAATGCGGCAAGGTGGGCAAGCGAAAGCCCGAAGTGTTTTTCGGGCACCGCAAGGCGGAGGCTGTCAGCCGCCGTCTCACGCAAGGCGGATGACTGAGGGGTGTCTTTTTCTTTGTAGGCCCCCTTGCATAAAGGGGGCAGTCAGCCTTCAGGCTGACTGGGGGATATTCCATATAGGCTCCCCTGCGCAAGGGGAATTGCGGTGAGGGAATAAGGAATAGAGAATAAGGAATAGATATGGTGTCGCCTTCGGCGACGGCTTTTGAATCCATGCCGCTTTGCGGCACTCCTTACTCTCTTCTTTTTTCTCTCTTCCCTCTTCCCTCAAATTATCTTCCCGGGAAGTACAGCGCCCGCTCCTCGGCTGTGACCTGGAGGTAGAAGCAGAGCTGATCGATGCAGGCCTGATCCCAGTTGCTTTCGCGGATGAGATTGCGCAGCCAGTCCACGTTCCACTCCCAGTTCTCCTTGTACATCTCATAGTACTGGTAATCCCGGAACACCTCCGGATCGATGATGCCGCTGAGCCGGTCGACTTCCTCCAGAATCCGCTCGTTGGAGAGGGCGGTGGGGATCAGCTCCCCGGCCCGGGCCAGCAGGCTTGTCCGGAAATCCGGGTTTTGCAGCAGGGCGCCGGCCAGCTGGCACACCTGGCGGGACTGCAGGTGCCAGGGCGCGAAGAGGTTGGAAAAGCAGTTGTCCGCGGCATAGAAGCAGCTGTCCAGATCATAGAACATCAGGTGCCATTTGCCGTCGCCCTCGGTGGAGCGGCAGTAGCGCACGTTGGAATAGGTCAGATCGTCGTTTCCGGAGCAGCCCTCCAGGATCAGCCAGTCGATGAAGCTGTCCACATCGAGGCGGCTGCAGATCTCTTCGTAATTGCCCGGAAGGGACAAGTCGTTTTCCTCGGCAAAGGAGATGACCTCCTGATACATGGGGTCCCGCGGATCCAGGGGAGCGGTGTTCACGGTGACGCTGTCCTTGCTCACGCCCAGGAGATGGGCGTACATGGCCTCGTTCAGCTTCTCCTCCAGAGCGTAGATGCCCATGTATTTGCCGTCGAGATAGAGGATGCAGTACCGGCTGCGGGAGGTGATGATCCGGTCGCTGGCCGCCCGGGCCAGCTCCGTGCAGAGCTCATTGCGGATGATGGCGTGGTAGTAGTCCTGGCCGGCCCGCAGCAGCAGATTGGTGAAATCGGTGACGCCCCCGTCGCCGAAAACGTCGTAGTGCAGCTCCTCCTGGCCATAGGCCCCGCGAAAACGCAGGCTCATGTTCTTTTTGGGCAGGATCAGGGAGCTCTCCCCGTGCATCTTCACGCCGCAGGGGAGGGTGAAGCTGCCGTCCTCCGCATAGAAGGAGACGGTGGCGGCCACTTCCATGTCCTTGGTGCTGCTGATGTAGATCTGATTCAGCTGGGCGTTGTTCCCCACCAGACTCACCACCGGCAGGCTGAAATCCTCGTTGATGAAGTAGTTCAAGGTCAGAGCCCGGCTGGGCAGCGCGCCCTCCTCCAGGCAGATGGCCCGGACGACGCCGGTCTGGGTGAGGGTGATGGGCTCCTCGTAGAGCTCGCTGAATTCATCGGGGTAGCCGCCGTTGGTGGTGTAGCGGATCTCGCCGCTGCCCTGCAGGGTGACGGTGATCTCCTCCACCCCGTTGAAGACGCCGTCGGCCTCCAGAGCCGTGGGAGCGGCGGAGACCCTGCGTGCGCCGCCGAAGTTTTCGGAGCCGGGGCTGGGCTGGGGCAGGTAGAACCAGCCGTTTTCGCCGGGCAGGCGGCCAAAGCTGGCTTCGTAGGGAATGTCCCGCAGGGAGACATAGTCCGCCAGACTTCCGTCCTCGCGGCTGAGATAGACCCGGTCCGCGATGGAGTCCAGGGAAAAGGCGTCACAAAGGGGAGCCGCCCCCAAAAGGGAGCCCTCCTCGTTGCACAGAATGAGGAAATAGCCGCCCGGCTCCAGCACCAGGTCCGGCAGCTGCCAGAGCAGCCTTTCATCCACATCGTCGGAGAGATAGTAGTCCGCCAGGGAAACGTCCTCGTCGGAGACGTTTTTCAGCTCCACCCAGTCGCTGACGCCCACCATGTAGGTCCAGCGGGCGGTCTTGTTGTAGGTGCAGACCTCGTTGATCACAAGGGGACTGTCGGCCTCCCGCCGCTCCATCAGCGCGTCATAACTCGCGGCGCTGTTGGGAAGGCCGGGCGTTGGGTAAAGGCTGCTGTCCCAGCTGCCGTCCTCTCTGGGGATCCAGGCCACATCGGCCTCTCCCGCGGGGATGCAGAGCTCCGCCACGGGGGCGCCCAGGTCTGTCAGGATCTGCAGCGTCTCCCCTTCGGAGAGGGAAAAATCGGCATGGCCGGGCAGGTCCTTGCCGGAGAGGAAGAGCAGCGTCCGTTCGCCGGGCTCCAGCTGCAGCTCCGGGAAGGTCCAGAAGGGCTTCTTTTCGGAATCCCGCATCATCCAGCCGCTGAGATCCACGGCAAGGTCCGACACGTTCTCCAGCTCCAGCCAGTCGGGAAAATCCCCGTCCTCATCGGGCAGGGTGGCCCGGTTCTTCACCATCAGCTCCGCAACGCGGATCTTCTCCGCGTCCGCATCCTCCGGGGAGGGCGTTGGCGCGGCAGTGGGCTCCGGCGCAGGCGTGGGCAGCGGTGCGGGCGTTTCGGCCAAGACAGCGGGAGCGGCGGTTTCCGGCGCAGGGGTGTCCGGCGCGGCCGTTTCGGAAACGGAGATTTCCGTAGGCGCGGGGCCATCCTTGATCTTGCGGGGCGAAAAAGGCCATAGGAAGATCAGCGCCGCAGCCAGTACCACCAGAAGGCACAGCAGGACGCGCAGTTTCCAATTCCCTTTTTTGCCCATGATCATTCCTCGAATCCGACAAAATTACAGAATATTATAGCGCAGAAACCCCGGAACTGTCAACAAAAACCGCCTGGGAGAAGAGCTTCTCAAAAGCGGAAAGAGCCCTTGCGCCGGTGGGGCGGAGGCGGTATAATGAAATGTAGAAAACAAGTGTTACGGAGGATTAGGCAATGAAACGGATCCTGCTGATCGGCACCGGCGGCACCATCGCCTCCGGCATGACCAAGGACGGACTGACCCCGGAGCTGAGTCCGGAGCAGCTGCTGCACTATGTGCCGGGGATCTCGGCACTCTGCAAGGTGGAGTGCCTCTCCCTGTTCAATCTGGACAGCACCAACATCGCCCCGCCCCACTGGATCGCCATTACCCGGGCCATCCGGGCCCATTACCATGAGTATGACGGCTTTGTCATCAGCCACGGCACCGATACTCTGGCCTATACCGCGGCGGCGCTGAGTTACCTGGTGCAGGGGGCGGGCAAGCCCATCGTCCTCACCGGCGCCCAGAAGCCCATCAGCGACGACTCCACCGACTCCAAGATGAACCTGATCGACGCCTTCACCTGCGCCTGCTCGGAGGAGCTCTGCGGGGTCTGCATCGTCTTTTCCGGCCGGGTCATCCTGGGGACCCGGGCCAGAAAAACCTGCTCCAAGAGCTATGCCGCCTTCTCCAGCATCAATTACCCGGATCTGGGAAGCCTGCTGGATCACAAGCTGCTGTGCTACATCCGGCCGGAGCACCTGGAACGGCCCCTCTTCTCCGAAACCCTCAACGAGAAGGTGGGTCTCATCAAAATGATCCCCGGCACGGACCACGAGCTGCTGGAGTTCATGCTCCAGCGCAAGGACGCCCTGATCCTGGAGTGCTTCGGCGTGGGCGGCCTGCCCTCCTATGACGACGACCGGCTCTTCCAGGTCCTGCACGAATACACCAGACAGGGAAAGTTCCTTGTGATGACCACCCAGGTGCAGAACGAGGGCTCGGACTTCTCCGTTTACCGGGTGGGCACCCGCCTCAAGGGCAATCCCCACATCCTGGAGGCCTATGACATGACCACGGAGTCGGCCCTGGCCAAGATCATGTGGATCCTGGGCCAGACCAGGGAAGCGGAGGAGGTCAACCGCCTTTTCTACACCCCCGTGGCCCACGACATGCTCCATCGAGGCTGAAGCTATGAATACTGTCATCATCATCGGCGGCGGCGCCTCCGGCATTGTGGCCGCCCTCACCGCCGCGGAAAACAAGAACAATCATGTGCTGCTGCTGGAGCGGCAGCAGCGCATCGGCCGCAAGCTCCTGGCCACCGGCAACGGCCGCTGCAACCTGACCAATACCGGCGCCGCGCCGGAGAATTATCACGGGGAGAACCCCGCTTTTGCCATCCCCGCCCTGGAGGCCTTCCCGCCCCAGGCGGCGCTGGACTTCTTCCACAGCCTGGGCCTGCTGACCCAGGAGGAAGAAGGGGGCAGGGTCTACCCCCTCTCCAATTCCGCCAATTCCGTGCTGGATGTGCTGCGCTTCGCCCTGGACAAGGCCGGGGTGGAGCAGCGCTGCTCCTGCACCGTGAAAGCTGTGCGCCGGGAAAAGCAGGGTTTCACCGTGGAGCTGGAAAATGAGCGCCTCCACGCGGACAAGCTGATCCTCGCCTGCGGCGGCGCCGCGGGAGCCAAGCTCGGCGGCGTGATGGACGGCTACCAGCTGGCAAAGAGCCTGGGCCACAAGCGCACCGGACTCTATCCCGCCCTGGTGCAGCTTCTCACCGAGCCGGACTATCCCCGGGCCCTCAAGGGCGTGCGGGTGCAGTGTTCCCTGCGCCTCAAGCGCAAGGCCTTCCTGCTGGCAAAAGCCAGGGGAGAACTGCAGTTTACAGAGACCGGCGTCTCCGGCCCGGCGACCTTCGATCTGTCCCGGGCGGCTGCCACCGGCGGGGAGGGGCTGAGTCTGCACATCGCGCTGCTGCCCCAGAGAGCCGAAGATCTGAAGGAGCTGCTGCGCCGTCGGAAGGAGCAGTATCCGGAACTTTCCGCCTCGGAAATGCTCACCGGCATGCTCCACAACCGCCTGGGGCGGATGGTGGTGAAATACGCGGGGCTGGACGCCAATGCCCCCCTCGCCTCTCTGGGAGAGGAGGAGCTGGAGCGGATCGTGTCCGCCTGCCTGGACTTTACCCTCCCCGTCACCGGCACCGAGGGCTTTGACAACGCCCAGGTCACGGCGGGGGGCCTGCGCAGCTCGGACTTTGATCCCCGGACCCTTCAGAGCCGTCTGGTCCCCGGGCTTTTCGCCTGCGGGGAGCTGCTGGACGTGGACGGAGACTGCGGCGGCTATAACCTCCAGTGGGCCTGGGCCAGCGGCAGACTTGCCGGGAGGCTGGGCACATGATCCGGGTCAATCACCTGCGTCTCGGCCTGGAGGAGCCGATGGAGACTCTCCGGGACCGGGCCGCCAAAAAGCTCCGGGTGAAGCCGGAGCGCATGGAGGAAATCAAGCTCCTGCGCCGCTCCCTGGACGCCCGGGACAAGAGCGACCTGCACTACGTCTGCTCCGTGGCGGTGCGGATCCGCGGCTCCGAGGAGCTGCTGGTCCGGCAGCTGCGGGAAAAGAGCGTTATGCTCTATACCGAAGAGAAATTCGAGATCCCCCGCGCAGCGCTGCCGGAGCGCCCGGTGGTGGTGGGCTTCGGCCCGGCGGGGATGTTCGCCGCGCTGTATCTGGCCAGGGCCGGGGCAAGGCCCCTGGTGCTGGAACGGGGGCAGGACGCGGTCAGCCGCAAGGCCGCGGTGGACGCCTTCCGCTCCGGCGGCAGGCTGGATCCGGAGTGCAACGTGCAGTTCGGCGAGGGCGGCGCCGGGACCTTCTCCGATGGGAAGCTGAACACCGGCACCCACGACAAACGCATCCGCTTCGTGCTGGAGGAGTTTGCTGCCCACGGCGCGCCGGAGAGCATCTGCTATGACGCAAAGCCCCATATCGGCACGGATATCCTGATCCATGTGGTGCAAAGCATCCGGCGGGAGATCCTGGACCTGGGGGGCGAGGTACGCTTTGGCGCTCGCATGACGGAGCTGCTCACCGAGGACGGCGCGGTGACGGGCCTGCGTGTCGAGAGCAAAAGCGGGGAGGAGATCCTCCCCTGTCATCGCCTGATCCTGGCCCTGGGCCACTCTGCCCGGGACAGCTTCGAGATGCTGCAGCGCCTGGGCGTGCCCATGGAGCCCAAGGCCTTCTCCATGGGCGTGCGCATCGAGCAGCGCCAGGCGGACATCGACCAGAGTCAGTACGGCCGCTCCCGGGGAACGCTCCCCGCGGCGGATTACAGTTTGAATGTGCATCTGCCCGATGGCAGCAGCGCCTATACCTTCTGCATGTGCCCCGGCGGGGAAGTCATCGCCGCCGCCTCGGAAGCGGGGGGCGTGGTGACAAACGGCATGAGCTATTCCGCCCGGGACGGGGAAAACGCCAACGCGGCATTGCTTGTGACCCTCCATCCGGAGGATTTCCCGGAAGGGGATCTGCTCTCCGGTATGCGCTGGCAGCGACAGATCGAGCGCCGGGCCTTTGCGTGCGGCGGCGGGAACTATCACGCCCCGGCCCAGCGGGCGGGGGACTTCCTGGCCCGACGGAGAAGCGAGGGCCCGGGAAGGGTAAAGCCCAGCTATCGCCCCGGCGTCACCTGGTGCGAGCTGCATGAGGTGCTGCCGCCGCGCATCACCGATGTGCTGGAGCAGGCCATCCCCGCCCTGGGAAGAAAGCTCCGGGGCTTCGACGATCCCGACGCGGTGCTCACCGCGCCGGAGACTCGCTCCTCCTCCCCGGTGCGCATCCTGCGGGGGGCGGACTGCGTCTCAGCCCTGCGGGGGCTCTACCCCTGCGGCGAGGGCGCGGGCTACGCCGGCGGCATCACCTCCGCCGCGGTGGACGGGCTGCGCTGCGCCGAGGCGCTGATACAGTCCTATGAAACAGAAAGAGACGGACAGTCATGAAGAAATCGAAACCGAAAGCCCTTTGGAAGGTCATTTTCCTGGACCTTCTGGTGGGCGCTCTGGCCCTGGGACTGGTGGTGCTGTTCCAGATCGGCCTGCCGTATCTGCAGGGAAAGCTCCGCAGCGCCGATCTCCGGGCTGCCCGGGAAGCAGCCCAGACCGCGACGCCGGCGGAGAGCGCCGCCCCCGCCGCTCCCACGCCTTCTCCCGCTCCGGAGACCCCCGCTGTGGAGATCCCGGTGGTCCAGAGCGCGGCGGAGCCCACACCGGAACCCACCGCGGAGCCGACTCCGGAACCGACGCCCGAGCCCACCCCTGACACCCGCACCCCGTGGCAGATCCGCTTTGCCGATCAGTTCACCGACGAGGTGGTCATCACCGATCATTCCTACACCAGCCCCGAGGTGGCCATCCATGTGGATACCCGGGAATTCGGCGAGGGCTATGACAAGTCCGTGTACCATGTGGCGGACATCTATGTGGCGAGTCTGGACAATTTCCGCACCTATACCGCCTACGGGCAGATGGAGCCCTGGGTCACCCAGGACCCCATGGAGATGGACGCGGACGCCCACGCGATCCTGGCCATCAGCGGGGACTATTTCTGCTACCAGTCCTTTGGCTTCCTGGTGCGAAACGGCCAGATCTACCGGGACGGCCAGACCTACTGCGACCTCTGCGTGCTCTATGAAAACGGGGAAATGGCCTGCTACCGCCGGGAGGACTACCTGGTGGAGGACATTCTGAGCCGGGGCGTGGTCCAGGCCTGGAACTTCGGCCCCTCCCTGCTGGACGAAAACGGACAGCTGGAGGAGGACTATATGGAGCGCCTGTCCAAGGACGAGAAGGCCAGCGTTGCCATTGCTATGCCCAATCCCCGCAGCGCCGTGGGCTATTATGAGCCGGGCCACTACGTCTTTGTGGTGGTGGACGGGCGGCAGGACGGCTACTCCAAGGGCATGACCATCCCGGAGCTTGCCTCGGTCTTTCGGGACTTGGGCTGCAAGGTGGCCTACAACCTGGACGGCGGCGGCTCTGCCCTGATGACCTTCCTCCATGAGCGCTACAGCAACCAGAGCAACCTGGCCGAGCGGGAGCTGGGCGATATGCTGATCGTCACCGAGACGGGATGGGAGGACAAGCGATGAAATTCTGGAAAGCCTGGATGCCGAACCTCTGCATCTCCCTGTGGCTGGCCCTGCTGACCCTGGTGGTGCTGGACTCCTTCAATCCCACCATCGGCTTTCTCCGGGGCCGGGCCTTCCTGGTGCTGGTGGGCCTATGTGCCTTTTCTTCCCTCTCCAGCGCCGTCACCCTTTACGGAAACTGGCGGCGGGAGCGGCGCCGCGCCGTTGACGAAAAGAACGAGCCGTGATACAATAAAGCCACCGGAAGCGGCAAATTTGCTTTGAAAAGGAGAATCATCATGGATTTCAGAAGCCTTTCTGTGAAGGATTGCTTTGCCAATCCCAAGTGCGTGGAGATCATCAAGCAGTATGCCCCCAACCTGATGAAGTACCCCATCAAGCTGTTCAACAAGAAGTCCTGCGGCGAGATCTTTGATCTGGTGGTCAGCAAGAAGCTGGTCCCCGAGGACAAGGCCAAGGCCATCGAGGCCGAGATCAACAAGATCCTGTGAGGCAAAAACGGAGCTGTGAAAACGTGTTTTTCACAGCTCCGTTTTTTTGAGATTTGCGTTTCGAGATGAAACTGCCGGCCCGGGCTTGGCTCCCTCTATGAGGGAGCTGTCGCGGCGGCTTGCCGCCGTGACGGAGGGAGTTTCAGCTTACCCTGTTTTGGCTTTACGCAGCGAAAAATCTCCTGCGAGCTTCTTCGGGATCCTTCGTCGGGTTCCCCTCCTCAGGATGACAGTCCGGCCCCGCCCCTACGGCGGGGAGGAACATACCCCTCTGTCACCGCCGCAAGCGGCGGCGACACCTTCCCTTGCAGGGGAGGCCAAGGGCGTCCCGACCCCGCTGTAGGGGCAGTGATCACCAGACTGTCTCCCCCTCTGACTGTAGGGGCGACCCTTGTGGTCGCCCGCGCACGCCATGGCATATCCGAGCAGAAAGGTCCGGCGAATTCGCAGCTTTTACGAATTCGCCGGACCTTTCTGGTGATACGGACCTTTCCATTGCCGGGCGACCACAAGGGCGTAGGGCGCCCCTACACAGGAATCCCAGGACACATCGGGCAGAACGCCACCTCATCCGTCATTCGGCGGACCGTGACACGCCGAATGCCACCGATACACCTTGCGGTGCCCGGAAAACACTTCGGGCTTACGCTGATCCTCGTGTTTTCCGACCGCTGCGGAAAAGAGGCGCTGCCTTCTTCTGCCGCCGGCAGCGGCAGCGCGCTTTTCTCCTCAAGGAGAAGGCTTTAGGCGGGCCGTTCGCGAACGGCCCCAGCGGTGGGAAACAGAAAGGATCCCCGGGGGACATAGCCTGCGTCCCCCGGGGATCCTGCTCTCTCAAAACTCAAATCTGCTCCGCCGCTCTCTCGTAGGTGCAGAAGCGGTAGCGGATGCCGTCCTCCTCCTGCCAGGGGCCCTCCTCTGTGCGGCACCATTCCGGGTCCGCGTCCAGATCGGGGAAGTACCGGTCCGATTCCGGTCGGAGGTCGATTTTCGTGATGTGGATCCTGTCCATCCAGGGGAAAAACTGCTCGTAAACGCTGGCCCCGCCGATGACGAGGCAGCGGCCCTCCTCCGCGGCGGCCGCCAGAGCCTCCTGGGTGTCATGCACCACCCGGGCGCCCTCGATCTTCATCGGCTGCCGGGTGATGACGATGTTGTGCCGCCCCTTGAGGGGCTTGCCGCCGGGGAAATCCTCCATGGTGCGGCGGCCTACGATCACCGCGTCAGAGCCGGTGATCTCCCGAAAATGCTTCCGGTCCGCCTTCAGCACCACAGGCTGGGTGCCCTTCAGGCCGATGCCCCAGTCGGCATACACGGCCACGATCGCTTCCAAAGCCATGGGCGCGCCCTCAGACCGCCACCGGGATCTTCCCGGTGAATTCGTGGTACTCGTAGCCCTCTACCCGGAAGCTGTCCCGGGTGAAAGCGTAGAAGTCCTTGACCTCGGGGTCGATGAGGAACTTCGGTGCGCTCTTGGGCTCATTTTTGATGAGCTCCTCGATCACGGGGACATGCCGGTCGTAGATGTGGGCGTCGGCGATGACGTGGACAAATTCGCCCGGCTCAAAGCCGGAGACCTGGGCCATCATCATGGTCAGCACCGCGTACTGCACCACGTTCCAGTTGTTGGCGGCCAGCATGTCCTGGCTGCGCTGGTTCAAAATGGCGTTGAGCCGGTTGCCGGAGACATTGAAGGTCATGGAATAGGCGCAGGGGTAGAGCGCCATCTCCGAAAGGTCGGCAAAGGTGTAGATGTTGGTCATGATCCGCCGGGAGGCGGGGTTGTGCTTCAGGTCCCAGAGCACCTTGTCCACCTGGTCCATGTCCCCCTCGGGGTAGTGGTGCTTCACCCCCAGCTGGTAGCCGTAGGCCTTGCCGATGGAGCCGTTCTCGTCCGCCCAGGCATCCCACACCCGAGTGCGCAGATCGTGGACATTGTTGCTCTTCTTCTGCCAGATCCACAGCAGCTCGTCAATGGCGGACTTCCAGTAGGTCCGACGGAGGGTCAGAAGGGGGAATTCCTCGGACAGGTCATAGCGGTTCACGATGCCGAATTTCTTCACCGTGTGGGCGGGGGCGCCGTCTTCCCAGCGGGGGCGCACCTCCCGGTCCGTGTCCCAAACTCCGTTTTCCAGAATATCCTTGCAATTTTGAATAAAGATCTCGTCTGCTCTGCTCATCTCTCTGCTCCTTTGCCGGAGGGCCGTAGGGGCGGCCTTTGGCCGCCTGGCCGTTAGGATCATTTTTTTCAGGCGAGCGCAGCTCACCCCTACGATTTTACCACAGACACCTTGCCTTGCGCAACAGAATAGTATACCCCGGAGGTGAGGAATTGTGAGATTTGCCGTGATCGGCGGGGACCGCCGATCTGCCGCCCTGGCGGAGCTTTTGCATGCCGACGGGCACCGGGTCCGGACCTTCGCCCTGGAGCAGGCGGCGCTGCCCCCGGAGATCGGCCGGGAGAGCTGTCTGCAGGGCTGTGCCTACGGGGCGGACTGCGTCCTGCTGCCTTGCCCGGCGGAGAAGGGCGGCTATCTGAATACGCCTTTTTCGGAGGAGAGCCTTCCCATGCCCCGGCTGCTGGAGGGCCTCTGGCCGGGCCAAATGCTGCTGGGAGGGCGCTTCAGCGAGGAGACGCTGAGCGCCGCCCGTATGGGAAAACTCCTGCCGGCGGACTTGCTGCGGCGGCCGGAGGTGGCTGTGGGCAACGCCGCCCTGACCGCCGAGGGAGCCCTCTGCCGTCTGATGGAACATAGCGCGCGCTCCCTCTGGCGCAGCCGGGTGCTGGTGCTGGGCTGGGGACGCATCGGCAGCATCCTGGCCCGGCGGCTCCAGGGCCTTGGCGCCTTGGTGAGTGTGGCGGCCCGGGGGCGGCGGGACCGTGCCATGGCGGAGGCTCTGGGCTGCCGGGCCTTCTCTTATGAGGAGCTGGAGCACTGCCTGGGGGACATGGACTTTATCGTGAACACCGTGCCCGCCCGGGTGCTCTCGGAGGGAATGCTCTGCCTCATCCGGCCGGAGGCCCTGCTGCTGGAGCTGGCCAGCGCCCCCGGCGGCTTTGACCGGGAGCTTGCCCAAAACATCGGGCTCCAGGTCCTGATTGCGCCGGGACTGCCGGGGGAGACGGCGTCCCGCTCCGCGGCGGAGCTTCTCAGAAAGGCGGTCTACGCCGCCATGGAGGAAATGGAGGAATGAGCATGGAAAAAAAGCGCCTGGGCCTTGCCCTCTGCGGCTCCTACTGCACCTATGAAAAGCTCTTTGCCGCCCTGCCGGGGCTTAAAGAGCGCTATGAGCTGATCCCCATCCTGAGCGATACCGCCGCCGAGACGGACACCCGCTTTGGAAGAGCCTCGGAGCATATCCGCCGCCTCACGGAGTTCACCGGGCGGAAGGTGATCACCACCGTGGCCGAGGCGGAGCCCCTGGGACCGAAGGAGCCCCTGGACGCGCTGCTCATCGCCCCCTGCACGGGCAACACCCTGGCAAAGCTGGCCCAGGGCATCACCGACAGCAGCGTCACCATGGCGGCCAAGGCCCACCTGAGAAACGGCCGGCCCCTGGTGCTCGCCTTTTCCACCAACGACGGGCTCTCCGGCTCGGCGGAGAATATCGGGCGGCTCCTGAACCGGAAGCATGTGTACTTCGTCCCCTTCGGGCAGGACGATCCGGCAAAGAAGCCCCGCTCCCTCCAGGCGGATTTCACCCTCCTTGGCGAGGCGGTGGAAGCCGCCCTCCGGGGGGAGCAGCTGCAGCCCATCCTGCGCTGATTTTTCCCTTGCCGGCCTGTTGCCTATGGCCTTTCCCCGGCATCTGTGCTACAATCAGTCAATAAATAGCTCCTGCATAGAGAAAGAGGGCGTACCAATGAATAACACGGTTGAAAAAGCGGCCCAGGCGGCCGACGCGGGGATGATCGGAAGGCTCATGTTTCGCCTGCTGCCCATTCAGGTGATGCTGTGCGTGGTCGGCTCCATCAACGGCTTCGTCTCCAGCTATTTTGCCAGCAATTATATCAGCGTGGAGGCTATGGGCGCGGTGGGCCTCTTCGGCCCGCTGAGCATGCTGGTGGGCGCTGTGAGCCTGATGCTCACCGGCGGCGCATCCATCCTCTGCGGCAAGTACATGGGCCAGAACGACGGGGAAAAGATGCAGAACATCTTTTGCGTGAGCGTGAGCTTCTCTGGGCTTGTAGCCCTCTTCTTCACCGCGGTCTTCGCCCTGATGGGGGCCTTTGACATCACAGGCTTTCTCACCCGGGACGAGGTGGTGCGGCCCCTGCTGGATCAGTATCTGCTGGGCCAGGCCATCGGCGTTTTGCCGCTGGTGCTGGGCAATCAGCTGGCGGCCTTCCTCTTTATCGAGAACCGGAGCCGCCTCACCGTGATCGGGAGCCTTGCCAACATCGCGGTGAATACCGCGCTGAATCTGCTCTTCGTCCTCAAGCTGCGGATGGGAGCCTTCGGACTGGCGCTCTCCAACGCCCTGGGTCTCTGGGCCGCCCTGCTGGTCCAGGCCTGGCCCTTTGTCTCCGGGGCCTCCCACTTTTACTTCCGCCTAGGGGGCATGCGCTGGAAGGAATGCGGGGAGATCCTCAAGATCGGCGCCCCGGGCGCGCTTTCCAACGGCTACCAGACCATCCGGGGCCTGCTGGTGAACGAGATGATTCTGCTCTTTGTGGGCAGCGCCGGCATCTCCGCCTTTGCCGCGTCCGACAACATCCTGCGCCTTTTCTGGGCGTTGCCCGCTGGCATGGCGGCGGTCTCCCGGCTGCTGCTCAGCGTGAGCTACGGCGAGGAGGACCGGCAGACCCTCACCGACGTGATGCGCGTCATGTTTACCCGTTTTCTCCCCCTCCAGGGGCTGATCTCCGCGGGCATCATCCTCTGCGCCGAGCCCCTCACCCGGATCTTCTATCAGGACCCGACGGCACCGGTCTATCAGATGACGGTCTGGGCCCTGCGCATCCTGCCGCTCTGTATGCCGTTGAGCATCATCGCCATGCATTTCACCGCCTTCGGGCAGATCGCCGGGAGAAAGGTCCTGATCCATGTGCTGGCCCTGCTGGACGGGGTGGTCTGCGTGGCGGGCTACACCGCCCTGCTGATTCGGGCTATTGGCATGAACAGCGTCTACGTCGCCAATGTGCTCAACGGTGTCACCACCACGCTCGTCGTTGTGGCTTTTGCCTGGTTGGTGGGAAAGCGCTTTCCCAGTCGCCTGGATGATCTCATGAGCTTTCCTTCGGGCTTCGGCGCGAAGGCGGAGGACCGGATGGATCTCACCGTGCGCAGCCTGGACCAGGTGGTCACGGTGTCCCGCCGGGTGCAGGAATTCTGCCTCTCCCGGGGCGTGGATTCCCGCCGGGCCAATCTCTCTGGCCTTGCCATGGAGGAGATGGCGGGCAACGTGGTGGAACACGGCTTCACCAAAGACAAAAAAAGACACGCCATCGATCTGCGTGTCACGGTAAAAGACAGCGATGTGATCCTGCGCATCAAGGACGACTGCGTCCCCTTCGACCCCGGCACCCGCCTGGAGCTGGCGGAGGGGGAGGACCCGATCCGCAACGTGGGCATCCGGCTGGTCTTCCGCATGGCCCGGGACGTGGAGTATCAGAACATCCTGGGCATGAACGTGCTGACGGTCCGGATCTGAGCTATGAGCTTGGAGCGGCTGCTGAAAACTCAACTCTCAAATCTTGAAGCAGGGCGCGCTGCGTAATATGCGCATAGCCTGGTCAAAACCGTAGGGGAGGGGCTTGCCCCTCCCGGCAGCACAATGCGCTGTTATGAAAAATGTTCGGCGAATTCGATACATCTGCGAATTCGCCGAACATTTCTTGTTAATGGCGTCTGCTTCCGCCGGGAGGGCCAAGGCCCTCCCCTACGCCGGTTTCATAGGGATCCGCTTCTCTTGGCGTAGGAAAACGGATTACCGCGACCAGTTTGCGAACTGGTCTCGCAATGACAGCACATTTTGCTCTTGATCAGCCGCGTCTGGCCGCCTTCACCACCAGGGCGGACAGCGCGACCAGCGCCAGCACGTTGGGGATCACCATGAGCTGGTTGAAGA
>CAMOXK010000043.1 GCA_946629065.1 uncultured Clostridia bacterium | reverse complement strand
AGACGGGCCGCGCCGTCTATATCTCCCACCTGGACCTGATGCACACCATGCAGCGGGCCTTCAACCGGGCGGGCCTGCCCCTCAAATACTCCGAGGGCTTCAATCCCCATCCCCAGATCGCCATTGCCCTGCCCCTCTCCGTGGGCACCGGCAGCCTCTGCGAGATCATGGACTTCAAGCTGAAGGAGGAGACGGATCTGGCGGCTCTGCCCGAACGGCTCACCGCCGTGATGCCCGAGGGCATCCGGGTGCTGGAGGCCTATGAGCCCCAGCGCAAGGTGGCCGAGCTCAAATGGCTGCATGTGGATGGCTTTTTTGAATACGATGAGCGTGACCCGGGCGAGGTGGAGAAAGAGCTGCGGCGCTTTTATGAGCAAGAATCCATCGTCATCACCAAGAAGACCAAGCGCGGCATGGGGGAGACGGATATCCGCCCTGGCATCCAAGCCTTGGGCTTTGAAGCGAGGAAAGAGGACGGACAGGACGGGGTGTGGGTAGAGGCTGTCATATCCGCCCAGGAGCCCACCATCAACCCCGAGCTGCTGGCGGAGGCCCTGCGGCAGCTCCGTCCGGAGATCGCGCCGGATTTTGCCAAGTTTACCCGCATCGAGACCTATGACGCCCAGATGCAGGTGTATCGCTGAGGTGCCGGGATGAAAACGATCCGTATTCTGGCCCTGCACCTGGCCTATGGCGGGGTGGAGAAGGCCATCTGCAGCATGGCAAACCTCTTTGCACAGCACTACCCGGTGGAGATCATCAGCGTCTATGACATGCCAAACGCCCCGGCCTATCCGCTGGATGAGCGGGTGAAGGTCCGCTATCTGCTGAAAGACCGGCCCAACCAGAAGGAGTGGCACGCCGCCCTGCGCGGCCTGCGGCCCATTTCCTTCCTGCGGGAGAGCATCCGGGCCGTAAAGGTCCTTGCGGGCAAGAAGCTCGCCGTGCGCAGGACCATCCGCTCCATCCACGACGGGATCCTGATTACCACCCGGCACGAGGACAACCTGGTCCTCTCCCAACTGGGGGACCCCAAGGTCTGGAAGATCGCTCAGGTCCACGAGGACCACTGCTTCAATCTGCGGTATGTGGACGGCTTCCGCCACGGCTACAGCGGACTGGACGTGGTTGTGATGCTCACCCCCGGTCTCGCGCAGGAGGTTCGGCAGTGGATCCCCGCCGGGGCGAAGACCCGTGTGGTTTCGGTCCCCAATTTCCTGGAGCATTTCCCGGAGCCCTTTTCCCTAGAGGAAAAGGAAAAGCGGATCGTGGCCGTGGGGCGCCTTTCCTGGGAGAAGGGCTTTGACCGGCTGCTGGACTGCTTTGCCCTGACCCGGGAAAAGCATCCGGACTGGAGCCTGCGCATCGTGGGAGACGGTCCGGAGCAGGAAAAACTGGAGCACAAGATCGCGGAGCTGAGTCTGGAGGGGGCCGCAGTGCTCACCGGCCGGCTTTCCCCCGCCGGTGTGGAGGAGGAGATGAAACGGGCTTCCCTCTATGCCATGACTTCCTTCAGCGAGGGCTTCCCCTTCGTGCTTCTGGAGGCGCTCAGCTGCGGTCTGCCTACCGTGGCCTATGATGTGCGGGTTGGACCCGCCGCGGTGATCCGCCCCGGTCTTGACGGCGTTCTGGTCCCGGACGGGGATCGGGAAGCCTATGCCGCGAGCCTTATGGAACTCATGGAGGATGACGCCCGCCGTCGGGAAATGGCCCGGCAGGCGCTGCTCCACGCCCAGGATTATTCCCGGGAAAAAGTCGCCGGGATCTGGGACACGGTGCTGGAGCCCTGATACCCGCCATAAACGCAGAAAAACCGCTTGGCAACGGGAAAAAAGCTCTTGCAATGCGGGGAAAACTGTGCTACAATACTACAGCTTGCGCGGGCAATGCCCGCCAGCATAGAAAGGCGGTCCGCTGCCGCGCCTGGGTTGAGAGCCAGAGCCTCCGGTATTGAACGTCTATAGGAAAGAGGATCGTATTATGGATCTGGTTAAAATTCTCAGTGAGCGCTACATGAAGCCCGAGCTGTCCGAGATGAACGTCGGCGACACCGTGCGTGTCCTCGTCCGCGTCAAGGAAGGCAACCGCGAGCGTACCCAGGCTTTCGAAGGCACCATCATTGCCAAGAAGCATGGCGGCATCAACGAGACCATCACCGTCCGCCGCATCTCCTACGGCGTCGGCTGCGAGAAGGTCTTCCCGGTGCACTCTCCCTCCATCGTCTCTGTCACCACCGTCCGCAAGGGCAAGGTCCGCAGAGCAAAGCTCTACTACCTGCGCGACCGCGTGGGCAAGAAGGCCAAGGTCAAGGAGAGACTGTAAGCAAACTCACATGTTTTATGGCGTCTTCCGTTGGGAGGCGCCATAAATCTTATGAAGGGTGGATCCTATGGAGAAATGGAAATCCTGGCTTCGGGAGCATTGGCTTGTGCTGCTGATCGCAGCCCAGCCCCTGCTGGACACCGTGGCCTATTTTACCCAGAATGAGAACGGCACCGTCTCGGGCTACATCCGGCTGGCAGTGCTGCTGATCCTGCCGCTGGTCGCCCTGCTGAAGGCGGAGCGGAAAAAGCCGCTGCTGCTGAGCTTTGCGGTGATCGGCGCGTTCTGTCTGCTGCGCCTGCTCAACTGCTATCGGGTGGGCTTTGTGGATCTGCGCTATGACCTGGCCTATCTGATCCGGGTGCTTCAGGCGCCGGTGCTGGCGCTGAGCTTCCTCTGGTATCTTCGTCGGCCCCAGACCCGGGAGCAGACGCTCCGGGGCATTCTCATTGCGGGCCTCATCATGGCGGTCTCGGTGCTGATCGCCCGGCTCACCGGCACCGGCAACGTGACCTATGGCGAGGGCCTGGGCTACAGCGGCTGGGTCATTGACGACAACCGCTGCGCCAACAGCATCCTGCTGGTGACCCTGTCCTCCTTTGCTGTGGGCTATGCGCTCAAGACGGAACGGCGCTGGCTTTCTGTGCTGATCCCCCTGGTGGCCGTCACGCTCTTTCTCACAAACGGCACCAAGGCCTGCTATTACGGTATCTTCGGCATCTTTGGGGGCTATTCCGCCTTCCTGCTGGGGGAGAAGCTGCTGCTGAAACGGCCTTTGAAGCGCGGCATGCTGATCCTGCTGGTGCTGCTGATGATTTTTTCCGTGGTCATCTTCCCCTGGACGCCCCGCTATCGGGTGGACCAGCACCTGGCCAAGAACCGCACGGCCGGTGAGATCGAGGCGACCTTGCTGGAGAAGGGCATCGATGTGACCAAAATGAGCTTTGAGGAGCGCTATGCCGATCCCGTGGTCAAAGAGGTCTTTGCGCATTACTACTGGGAGTACCTGGGCTGCCTGCCGGATCTGATCGACCGCTTCGGCATGGACAAGGTGCTGATCCAGTATCGCATGACCACGGACGTTGGCCGCCTGACGGATACCCGGGTGATGGAGCGCAGCTATGCCGCCCTGATCTGGAAGGAAGAGACCGACACTCTGACAAAGTTCGTGGGCTTTGAGACCTCCCGGGTGGGAACCGAGGGCGATTACGACATGGAAAATGACTGGCCCGCCGTGTTCTACTATTACGGATATCTGGGCTTTGCCCTGTATGTGGGCTTCATCCTGTTTTTCCTGCTGCGGATCCTGCGCACCCTGCGGGAAGATTTTTCCGGCAGCTTCACGGTGCTGAATTTTGCCCTGGCTCTGACGCTGGCTCTGCAGCTGGGGCTGGCTGAATTCTCCGGCGCCCTGGTGCGGCGTCCCAATGTGTCCATTTATCTGGCGCTGATCCTGGCGCTGATCTGGTATCAGACCCAGCGGAAGGAGGCCCGGGCATGAAGCTCAGCATTGTCGTTCCGGTATACAATGCCGAACAATTCTTGCGCCCCTGCCTGGATTCTCTCCTGGCCCAGCATGTGAAGGACAGCGAGATCCTCCTGGTGAACGACGGCTCCCGGGACGGCTCCGGCCGGATCCTGGAGGAGTACCGGACCCGTGAGCCGGAGCGGATCCGGGTCCTCACGGTGGAAAACGGCGGCCAGGGCCGGGCCAGGAACCTGGCGCTGGACCTGGCACAAGGGGACTTTATCGGCTTTGCCGACAGCGACGACTGGGTGAAGCCGGACATCTATGAGAAGATGATCGCCAAGGCCGAGGAGACCGGCGCCGATCTGGTGATCTGCGACGCGGAAGAGTATTGGCCCGATGGACACCGGGTCTACATGGCCCTGACCGAGTACGAGCGGCCCATCAAGATGTCCACCGGGGTGTGCAAGCTGGTGCGGCGCAGCACCCTGGGGGATCAGCGCTTCGCGGAGGGCCTCTGGTATGAGGATCTGGCCTATGTGGCCCGGCTCCTCCTGCACACGGACAGGATCGCCGCTGTGCCGGAGCCGCTGTACTGCTACCGCTGCGGCCACACCTCCACCATGAACAACAACAATTCCCGCAAGAACCTGGATCTGCTTACGATCCTGGATCTGCTGAAAGGCCCCATGCGGGAGGCGGGCAGGAATGAGGACTTTGAAACCCTGGTGCTGAACCACGCCCTGCTGGACACTATCAACCGGGTCGGTCGGCAGAACAGCAGTGATAAGGAAACCATAATCCGAGAAGTCAGAAATTATGTCAACCGGGAAGTGCCGGAACTCAGAGCTTCCTCGGCCTATCGCCTGGAAAGTCGAAACCGCAGGCTTGTGATGTGGCTGAATTACCACGGCCTGGACAAGCTCTCCTGCGCGCTGCTGAGGCTGAAAAACGGCTGATCCCGCCCAAATACTGATGAAAACCGCCCTTTTTAGGGCGGTTTTTGTTGTTTTATGCGGAAAGATTCGCCGCTCAATTGCGAGTATAATGATCGGAAGAGGAATTGTGCGCTCTTGTTCAGCGCGTCCCTTTGCATTTAAGAAAGCTTAAGACGCATTCCCCGCGTCCTTTGATATACTGAAAACGAATTTTGGAAAAAAGTGTTTTTTTGCAACCATCCGGTGAAAAAGCGGTTTTTATGGGTGAGGGGAGGTGCTGCCCATGAAGGACAGCGAGATCGTGGATCTCTACTGGCAGCGCTCGGAGCGGGCCATTCAGGAGACCGATCAGAAATATGGCCGCTACTGTGAACATATCGCCTATGCCGTCTGCTCTGACCGGCAGGATGCGGAGGAGTGCGTCAACGACACCTGGCTGCGGGCCTGGAATGCCATGCCGGACGATCGACCGTCCGTGCTCTCCACGTTCCTGGGGCGGATCACCCGGAACCTGGCCATCAACCGCTTTGAGAAGCGGACGCGGCAGAAGCGGGGCGGGGGAGAGACGCCCCTGGCCCTGGAGGAACTGGCGGAATGCGTCCCCTCGGACGCGGACCCCGGCCGGGAGCTAGAGCTGCGGGAACTGCAGGAGGCCATCCGACGCTTTGCGGAGGGCCTTTCGGACACGGAGCAAAAGGTCTTTGTGGCCCGGTACTGGTATCTGGCCTCGGTGGAGGAGATCTCCCGCCGCCTGGGCTGGACCCAGAGCCGGACCAAGAGCCTGCTCTTTCGGCTGCGCAAGCGGCTGCGGGCCTTTTTGGAGGAGGAAGCGCTATGCTGAACGCCATGCTTTTGCTCCGCGCCATGGACGGCATTGACGAGCAAGCCCTGCTGCGCGCCGGGGATTTCCTGGGGTGGGAACAGGAGAAGCGCCGTGCATCCAACAGACGCAGGCTCTGGCGCACGGTGCTGGCTGCGGCGCTGCTGGCCCTTCTGCTGGCGGCCTGCGGCTACGCGGTGTACCGGGCGGCCATGAGCCACCGAAACCTGGACCCCAAGGATGAAAAAGAATACTTTTTCAACGGTTTGGATGGCTCGCTCAATGAGGGACTCCATCTGGAGCTGAATTTTGGGGACTGCGCCATGGCCCTGCATTTTGACACGGAGGAGACAGGCTGCGCCCACGCTTTCCGCCTGAAGGAGGGGGCGCCCATCCCGGAGGACTGGATCGGCGGCGGCAGCAGCATGCTTCACTTTTTCGAGTCCTATGAGCCAGGCGGCTTCAAGGAGGCGGAACAGCAGCGCCCGCTGGACCAGTGCCTGCAGGAGGCCGGGATGACGGTGGAAGAGGCGGAAAGCTGGGAGAACTCCCGCACCTACTCTCCCGGCACCACGGCGCAGCGGCCCGCTCTGTGCATCAAGGTGCTGGACGGGGCCTATCTCAACGGGGTGGACCTGATCATGGGCTGGCCCAAAGGAGAGGCCACGGTGGTGAAGGAGGAGACCCGGGGTGACATCCAGCTCCTGGAGGCCTTGATCACTGTTCAGATCCGGGAGGGGGAATGGGACCGGCAAAACTATCTTCTCCGTTTCGACACCCGGCAGCAGGTGCTGTTGGTGCTGGCGGCGGGGGAGGAGAGCAGAAGCTTTACCCAGCTGGAGGAGCTGCTGGACTACATCGAGCTGCGGGAGACGGGTTTCCGCTACGCCTATGACCACAGCGGACAGAACTTCTCGGTCTTGAGCCTGGCCTATGGATGATCCCATTGCGAAACTCGTTTCGCAATCGACCATATGATTGAGCGAAAAGGAGAAAACATGAAACGAACGATCTGTATTTTGCTGCTGCTGGCACTGTGCCTGAGCCTCTGCGCCTGCGGGGAAAAGGAAGAAACAGCGGAACCCGCCCAGGCTGTGGGCGGGGTGGACCCCGTTACCGGCGCCTGGCAGGGCCAGGGCGGCTGCTACCGCACGGAGTCTCTGAGCCTTCCCAAGGGAGCGGGCGTCCGCTTTTGCCGGGAGGGACAGATCTATGCTATGGGCAATCCCTCCATGGGAGAGACCATCGTCTACAGGGACGGGGAGGAGCTGTTCCGCTACGCCGGCATGGCCTTTACCGTAAGCCGGGGCGAAGATGGGATCTGGGTCCAGGACGAGGAGCGCTCCGAAACCGGGGACACCCTGGTGCTGAGCCTCTATTCCTTTGAGGGCGCGTATCAGGAAACGCTGCGCCTGGAGCTGCCCGCGGGCTGTTTCTCTCTGGGCATGGCGGCGGCTGGGGACAAGCTGTACCTCAAATGCAGCGACACCCTGCGCGTCTATGACAGGGAAGGCAATCTCCTCTGCGTCATCCCCCATGAGGAATTTCAGGGAGATCTGCTCCGCGGCGGTGACGGGGAGCTCTATTTCCTGACCGAGCGCGAGAACGGCAGCGGCGGCGTGATCAGTACCATCGACACGGAGCAGGGCTGTTTGACCGAGCTTCTTTCCTGGGACAGGGGCTTTGTCAGCAGCGGTGACGAGGAGAGCCCCTTTCTCCTGATCCTGCCGGAGGGCCTTTACCGGATGGACAGAGAGGGCCAGACCCGGCCTCTGGTGCTTTGGGATGAGTGCCTGCTCAGTGTCAGCGGCATCACGCAGACCCGGGCCCTGGGGGACGGCCGCTTCCTGCTGGGCGGTCTCTTTGCCGAACCCCTGCTCCTGATCCCTGCTCAGCCCGAGGACATCAAGCCCCGGACCATGCTGAGCCTTGCGGTGCTGGCCACCCAGGACGCCCTGGACCATGAGCCGGACCCCACCACCTACTATGCCAATGTGGCCCACAGCATCAGCGCCTTCAACGCCCGGAGCAGCGACTGCTATGTGAAGCTGCTGGACCTCTCCGAGGGCGGGAGCCTCACCGCCGAGCAGGCCCTGACCAGACTGAATACGCAAATCCTCAGCGGCCAGGTGCCGGACATGCTGGTGCTGAACGGCTCCCTCGCGCCATTTGCCTTTCTCCGCCAGGGGCTGCTGCGGGATCTGGCGCAGGACCTGGAAGCCGACCCGGACCTGAACAGGGAGGATCTGGTGCTGGCCAGGGCCATAGAGAACGATTGCGGCGGCCTTTATCTGATGGCGGATTGCTTCTCCATGGAGACAAGGCTTGGCCTCCGGAGCCGCTTCGGAGACGCCTGGGGCTGGAGCTACGAGGATTACCGCCGCGTTGACGCCGAGATGACCGACGGGAAAGTGACGATCTATAACCTGACCCGGGACTATTTCCTGGAAAGCAGTGTCAGTCGCTATCTGCGCCGGGCCATCGACTGGAAGAGCGGGACCTGTGATTTTGAGAACCCGGACTTTGTAAGCCTGCTGGAGGCATGCCGGGATATCAGGGAGACGCCCGAGGATCCGGAAAACATGATCTTTGGCTGGAACCTGCTGGGGGACGGGGTGGAAGCCACCGACCTGGTGATGCTGAACGAGGCCACAGACCTTGCCAAGGAATGCCGCCGGGTGGGGCAGAGCGTCAGCGTCATCGGCTGGCCCACGCCGGATGGCAGCTGCGGCACGGATTTCACCCTGAGCTATCCCATCGGCGTGATGAAGGACGGGGCGCACCCGGAGCTCTGCTGGCAGTTTCTGAAGTACTGCCTGCTCCACGCGGAGCGAGGCATCCCCAACTACCGGCCCCTGCTGGAGCAGCAGATCGAAGAAGCACGGCACATCGACCCGGAGGAAGAGCGGGACATGTGGTATGACGGGCTGAGAAGCCCCATCACCGAGGCGGAGGTCACGCAGTTTTACACGCTGCTGGGCAAGGTGGAACACACCAGCCTCAAGGATGAGACCGCCCTTTCCATCATCCGGGAGGAGGTCGCGCCCTTCCTGGCCGGGGAGCGCAGCGCGGAGGACGCCTCCCGCCTGATCCAGAGCCGCATCAGCATCTATGTGGCGGAACAGGGACGGAGTTAAGGAATAGGGAATAGGGAATAGGGAATAGGGAATAGGGAGCCTGCGCCGCTTCCACAGCGTAGGGCGACCCTTGTGATGGCCCGTGATGTTCCCCCTATCGGCCTTCGGCCACTTCCCCCCAAGGGGGAAGCAAGGGACGTTCCTTGCCCTGTAGAGGACGAGCAGAGCTTGGAACGTTGCAGCAGAGCTTGGAACGTCGCAGCAGAGCTTGGAACGTCGCGCGTTTCTCGCGCGTCGGGATGTCCTCGACGTCCCGGAAGACTATGAGAATAATTATGTAAACAAAAATATGTAAATTGTATTATGTAAAACAAATTATGAAAACTGAATTATGGTAACCACAACGCGTTTTCCATCTTTTTGCGAAAAGCCCTGTAAGATTTCGCCCTCTTTTGCGAGTAGATAGGTGAGGCGGAAAGGAAGTGACGCATATGGAGGACAGCAAGATCCTGGACCTGTTTTTTGAGCGCTCGGAACAGGCTATCCTGGAGCTGGATCATACATATGGAGCGGCTGTGAAAAACACGGCGAGGAACTTGCTGCGGGATCCGCAGGATGTGGAGGAATGTGTGAACGACGCCTATCTGGGGGTCTGGAACAGCATTCCGCCTCAGCGTCCCGAGCCTCTGGTGAGCTACGTTTGCAGGATCGTCCGCAATCTTGCGGTATCGCGCCTGCGCAGCGAAAATGCCTCCAAACGCAACAGCAGTCTGGACCTGGTCCTGGAGGAGCTGGAGGAGTGTATCCCGGCCAAGACCGACGTGGAAGGGGAGCTGGAGGCCAGAGAACTGGCCCGGGCCATCGACCGCTTCCTCGCCGCTCTCAGCTATCCTGACCGCTATCTCTTCCTTCGCCGCTACTGGTTTGCCGATCCCGTCCATGAGATCGCAGCCCGTACCGGCCTTCGGGAAAACCGGGTCTCGGTGCGTCTTTTCCGCCTCCGTGAAAAACTGCGGAAACACTTGCAAAAGGAGGGCTTGCTGGCATGAATCGGGATAAACTGTTTTCTGCTCTGGGCGAGATCGACCCCCGCTTTGTGGCGGAGGCGGTGCGCTATGCTCCCGAGGAGGCCGCCGCGCCCTCGGAAAGGAGCAAACACATGAAATCCAAACGCATTCTCTCCCTGGCCCTGGCGGCGGCGCTGATCGTGGCCCTGGGCTTCACGGCCTATGGGCTGTACCTGGGCTTTGAATACCGGCGACCCGCCGCCGAGGAAACCTTCTCCATCCACTGGGACGACTCCCCCGACGGCACAATCACCTGGAGCGACGCCAAGCTTGTGGTCACGCTGCCGGAACTGGAGGAGAGCCGGGAAATCGAATTTCGGACCGGCTGGCTGCCGGGAGAGATGCTCTCTCTGCAGTCCGAGGCCTGGAAGCAATATTTCACCGCCGAGACTCTCAGCGACAACGGCAACAACGTGGGCATCCCGGCTTATCAGGGCATGATGCAGCCCCTGCAGATCCAGACCTTCTGCACCACCCAGTTCAACCAGGGCGGCGCCCTGCTGCTGCTCTACCAGACCCCGGGAGAGATCCGGGAGGAGCACTGGGAGGAGAAGAACCTGGACGTGCTGCTGTTCCGCTCCAGCATCCATTTTGACGCCGTGCCGGACTATGGCATCCCTGCCCGGGACCAGGTGATCGACAACATCCTGCTCCTGAACCAGGAGGAGGGCTGGGTGGTGAAGGTGGTGGGCCAGATCGGCGAGGAGCAGCTGCGCAAGGTGGCGGAGAATCTGGAGTTTCGCCCCACCGGGAACACCCTGCGCTATGAGGACTTTGACAGCCACTTTGCCTTCTTCGACGCCGGCGTGGGCTGAGTACTCTGCCTTCTCTTTGAGGAGAAGGCGGCTTGCCCCGAGCTCACGGGAGGGGCAGGACGGATGAGGTGGAAGGGCCGTACCTTCTATCGGGTATCGGTATCAGCTCCTTGTTGTTTCGCGATGATCTACAACGCAAAAAAGAACGGAATGCAATCGCATTCCGTTCTTTTTGTTGTTGCGAAGAATCAGTCCTTGGGCTCGGAGTCGTCCACGACCTGCTCAAAGTCGGCGTCCTGGACCTTCTCCTCCTGGACTGCCTCCTCGTAGCCCTCCTTGACCTGGCTGACCACCTTGGCGGCGGCCTCCTTCACGTCCTGGATGACGCCGGCGGCGGTGTCCTTGGCCTTCTGGCTGTCCTCCTCGGAGACTACGTTCAGGACTTCACCGTCGTCCTTCAGGATCTCCACCGAGCAGCCGAAGCCCACCGTGCCCAGCACAGCGGCCAGCAGGGCCCACTTGGCGGCGGTGATGCCGATGACAGCGCCCACAACGCCCACGCTGACGGGGATGCTCAGCAGCACCTCACCCTTGCGGCGAACCACGATCTTGGAGACATTGCCCTTTTTGACCAGCTCCTTGATTTTCTCAATAGCAGTTTTGACGTCCATATTTGTGCTCCTTTCCGCCCCTCAGAGGGGGCACGCTTGTGTGTTTTGTATTGTACACGCACTTGGACGTTTTATCAATCCATTAGTTCCCAAACTGGTATTTCTTATCAAAAAGTTCATAAATCGGCAGATAGGGGTCCTCCCGGGGCCCGATCTGTTCGCCCAGTTCCAGCACGGTCTTCCCGCCTCCGGCCTGCCCCCAGCGGGGCAGTCCCGGCCCGTTGGGATCGCCCGTCCTGCAGAAGTTTGCAAAGTAGGAGCAGAAGACCTCGCTGAGGGCCCGGTCGCTCTCGTCATAGAGCGCGGAGGCCGCCGGAATGTTCCCGTAGCAGTAGACTTCCTCGCCGCTGTGCCAGGGTCCGAGACGGCCGTTTTCCTTGCTGAAATAGTATTCATAGCAGGGAATGTCCAGAGCCTGGGCCTGACGACTCCAGCAGTAGTGCCCGTAGGAGAAGAAGTAGGCGGAGTAGAGGTCGATCCAGTTGGCCTTGGCCTCCGCGTCCGTGGAAGCGGGACGGAGGGCAAGTGCGGCCTGGGCCTCGTCGCCGAACATGCGCTGAACCTTCTCCTCATAGTTTTTCAAGTTCGCGTTGTCGAAGAGGATGAAGGCGGTGCCCTCCTGGGCGTTGAAGCCGTGGAGGATGGCTTCCTCATTGTGGATGCCCTTTTGATAGCTCTCATAGGGCGTCTGGGGCAGCACATAGCCGTCCACCGTCATGTGGTGGATCCGGTCCGCGGCGGCGACCAGGGTCTCCGCGTCCAGCTGCCGCAGTTCCTCAATGCTGCTCACGCCGAAGCGCTCCTTGATCTTTTTGCCGTTTTCCAGACCGTCGGACAGCAGCTGGAAGGAGTGGGCGGGCTGAGGCGCCGTGACGGTGGAACTTTCCGCAATCACCCGGTGGAAAAGTCCTTTGGCCAGGGGCGAGGTGCAAAGGGCGCTGACGCAGGCGGCGCCGGCGGATTCGCCCGCCAGGGTCACGTTGCCGGGGTCTCCGCCGAAGGAGGCGATATTGTCCCGCACCCATTCCAGGGCCTTGATCTGGTCCAGCAGACCGTAGTTGCCGGTAGTGCCGTTGGGGGATTCGGCCATCAGCTCCTCATCCGCCAGAAAGCCGAACACGCCCAGGCGATAGCCCATGTTCACCACGATCACGCCCTTGCGGGCCAGCCCCTCGCCCCGATAGTCGGCGTACCAGGGCTGCCCGGTCTGGAGGGAGCCGCCGTGGATGTACACCAGCACCGGCAGATCCGTCTGCGCGCCGGCGGGTTTCCAGATGTTCAGGTACAGGGCGTCCTCACTGTTCAGGTCCCGGTAGTTGTCGGTCGCGGTCACCTCATAGTCGTGATAGCCGATGATCTGGGCCATGGAGCCGTACCAGGCGGCGTTTTGCGGCTGCATGGGCATGGGGGCGAAAGCATCCGCCGCCAGCACACCCTGCCAGGGCTCCGGGTCCTGGGGCTCCCGCCAGCGAAGCTCGCCCACCGGGGGCTTGGCATAGGGGATGCCCGCGTAGACTTCCACGGCGCCGTCGGCAGTGGTGAGGCCGGTGAGCTGCCCGTCCCGGACGGTGACGATGTCTGTGACGCCGCCGGTCTCGCCCGCAATGGCGGGGTGAGCCTTGAAGGGGCCGAGCGTGCCCCGGCCGATGGCCCAGAGCAGCAGAAGCAGCACAAGAAACGCACCCAGGCGCACGAACCACTTTTTGCCCCGCAGGAGCCGAAGACAAATAGTTATGTAAACCAGAAAGACCACCAGGCTCTGGATCCAGCCGGAGAGGGTATTCTTGTTGATCTCCAGATAGAAGAACCAGAGCAGGGCCACCAGGATCGTGACGATCCAGAAGCCGGGATGCAGCTTTTTCTTCGCTTTCTTTTCCATCGTAACACCGCCTTGCAAAAACTGAGCGGAACAGGGGGAGCGCCGGACTTGTATCCGATCAGCCGTTTTTTCCCTTGATCCGGTTGTTTGCGGCCATCATGGCGTGGACGGCGGCGTAGTGCCCGCCGTCGATCAGCTTCAGCAGCAGCCGATGCTGGAGGGGAAGCTGGGAAAGATAGGGATTGCTCCGCCAGCGGGGCCAGCTTTTGTCCAGGTTCTGCTTCAGCTCCTTCTGCAGCGGGGAGCGGGGATCCACCTGGTTCACCCGAACCGTGGAATGGAGCAGCTGGTGCTTCACCGCGGTGATCTCCAGCTCCTTTTCGTAGCGCTCCAGGGCGCCCTGCTGCCGGTAATCCTCCCGCACGAGGGAAAGCGCCGTGATGATCTCCCGGTTGCGGGAGGGGTCTTTGGCGTTTGTGATGGAGTCCTGACGCAGCAGGTAGCGCAGCCAGGCCTTGGGGACCGCGCGCATCTTCCCGGCCCTCAGATAGAGCCGGGGCGTGGTGGCCAGGTCCTCGAACCACAGCCGCACGGGGAAGCGGATGCCGCTTTCCAGAAAGAGCCGACGCCGCCAGAGCTTGGTGCAGGCGCTGGGCAGCTCCAGCAGCAGGCCCGGGTATTCTGCCAGGGTGAACACGCCCTCCCGGGAGCAGCTGACGCTGTGAGACAGGAGCTGGCCGTTTTCGTCCACCTGGTCGTCGTTGAAAAAGATCACGTCGCAGCCGTCGTCCTGCTCCAGCTCCCGGAGGATCTCCTCCACCGAGCCGGGGAAAAGACTGTCGTCGCTGTCCAGAAAGAGAAGAAATTCGCCCTGGGCTGCCTCAATACCGGTGTTGCGGGCGGCGCCCAGGCCGCCGTTTGGCTGATGGATCACCCGGATCAGACCGGGATAGCGGGCGGCATATTCCTCCGCAATCTGGCCAGAGCGGTCCGGGGAACCGTCGTCCACGGCGATGATCTCATAGTCCTCCCGGCCGGGGAGCAGGATCGAATCCAGACAGGCGGGGAGATAGTCTTCCACCTTGTAGATGGGAACCACGATGCTGAGCTTCAGCACAGATGTCACCTCACTTTTCTTTACCGTATTGTAGCATAGGGCGTCTCTGCTTGCAAGCGGGGAAAGGAGGGCGTCAATGAGGACTGCTCTCCGGTCTGCGATCGTATGATTCGATCATCATGGGAAAATTCAGGGGTAAATGGCGGTTACGCATAAAACATGGGACAGAGAACTGTTCCCTGTCCCATGTTTCAAAGTAGGCACTGAATTGGGGTCTACTTTCTTCTATGTGTTGTTGTATCATGAACGAAACAACCTGAGATCATTTGCATTTGCATAAAGCAATAAGCTAAATAAAGCAAGAAAAGACTGATAGATATTACTGAGATTACAGCACCGAGCAAGTATCCGGGCGTTCTGTATTCAAAACGAATCTCATGGAACCCGGCGGGGGCCTCAATCAGCATCATACCCCCGGAGTCCAGAATGTTGACTTCTTTGGAGTCAATATAAGCCTTCCATCCTTGATCATACGGAACGGAGAAAAAGATCACGCTATCCTCACGATAGTCTGTTTGGCAAGTGAAGCCATTTGTATCCCGCGAAAAAGATGATACTGCGTTCGCTAAATTGTTGTTCACTATCGTTTCGATGGCAGATTCCGCCTGGAGCATATTTGTATCGAAATGGGAAATATCCGCCTTAACTTGTTTCACCTGCTGTTCTTCAAGGACAACCGCATTCAAAAGTGCAATACCTCTCTTTGAAACGGGCAAATCCATCAAATCTTCATACAGAAGATAGTGGTTGATGGAATAGCCAATTGGACATGCGCTTTGCTCCTGAACGCTGTAAATCTCACCGTTAACCTGAATAACCTGTAAGGAGTCTCCACTATCCTCGCCTTTGCGGATTATATACTTTCCTGCGAGCAGTTCCTCCAATCCAGGTACAGTATCTTTATTCAAACTGGTATTCGTTGATTTATAGTCGAAAAGAGCATCGAACTCTACACTTCTGGGACAGGGGACGGTTCCCCGTCCCGCCTGACCCGGCACAACTGAATCCAAAGCACGGCACCCCGAGGGCTTGCCCTCGGGGTGTTTTGGGGATCAAGCTCTTGATAGATGCCTGTTTTTCGATTATAATGACATCAAATATGGGGCGGATCGGTTGCTTCTGAACCAACAAATAGTGGGACAGAGGACCGTCCCCTGTCCCACTGTCGTGTTAGGGCAGGCGGAAGCGTTTTTGCGGATTCAAGACGTAATGCTTATAAACTGGCAATCGCTGTAGGGCAAGGGAACCCAAATGTATTAAGAGAAATACACGGAGAGGCATATAACTATATAGGGTACTGGAAGCATTATCATGCTGGAGGGCATAAGGGAGGACACATTTTTTATGTATAAAACAATTCACAAGCTTGATTACTCAGTAATAGCTGCTAATTATAGGCAAGTATTGCAGTATGCATCAACTACTGCTGACAGCTTTTCCGTCATCACGGATCATCTTAAACCATATAATGTGATTCCTCCAAGGTGTAAGCACGATGAAATACTCGAATCAATCAAAGGAAACCTTGTGAATCAGGCTGTTGGCGTTACATCCTGGCCGGGAACAAAAACATCTGCAAGGCACAAAGTGCTTAATCTTTATCAAATTACCAAAAAAACAAAAGAATGGTTAATAGGGTGTCCAAATCTGTTCTTGCTTAGTGAGAGTTTACCTCAAGACATTTGTTTTTATCGAAAGGGGGAGGTCTGGTTATACAGTACTACTCATGAAAAAGAAATAGATATTATTAATCCGACAGATGAGGACACTTCATTTTTTGTTCAGCTTTGTCAAAGCAAAAGCACAGGGGGTGGAGGCGTGTGTTCTCCTCGCTATCCCTCAGATTGAGAGCAACGAATGGGACAGGGGACGGTTCCTCGTCCCACCTGGCCCAGCACAATGGAATCCTAAACGCGGCACCCCGAGGACGAAAGCCCTCGGGGTGCTTTGGTGCAGCGGAGGGGGGCTCCCTCAGTCATCCGGCGGGGCGTGACACGCCGGATGACAGCTCCCTCGGAGAGGGAGCCAAGGGCGACACCTCATCCGTCATCCGTCTCGCGGGAGATCGGCGGATGCCACCTCCCCTTTCAGGGGAGGCCAAGGGCGCGGAGGACTCCCTCAGTCATCCGGCGGGGCGTGACACGCCGGATGACAGCTCCCTCGGAGAGGGAGCCAAGGGCGACACCTCATCCGTCATCCGTCTCGCGGGAGATCGGCGGATGCCACCTCCCCTTTCAGGGGAGGCCAAGGGCGCGGAGGACTCCCTCAGTCATCCGGCGGGGCGTGACACGCCGGATGACAGCTCCCTCGGAGAGGGAGCCAAGGGCGACACCTCATCCGTCATCCGCCTCGCGGGGATCGGCGGATGACACCTTCTCCTCAAGGAGAAGGCTTTTGGGGGCGGTGCAGAAAAGGCTTGCTCCCCGGGGAAAGATGGGATATAATACAGTTTGATGCTTCAGAACAACAAGCTTAGAATCTTCGATCCGGGAGTTATCAGATATGAGCAGAGAAAAAAAGACAAGAGCGGAGGAAAAGGCGGAGCGGGAGTCCATGACCCCGGCCCAGCGCAGCAGACGGGAGATCTATGACTGGGTGCAGAGCCTGATGGCGGCACTGATCTTCTGCGTGCTGCTGTTTTCCTTCCTGGTCCGGCTGATCGACGTGGTGGGACCCTCCATGAACCCCACCCTTTACGAGGGCAACAAGATGCTGGTCTCGAACCTGTTTTACAAGCCCAAGGCCGGCGATGTGGTGATTTTCAAGAATGTGGACGAGAACGACGAGGAGAAGGCCCTGGTGAAGCGGGTCATCGCCACCGAGGGCCAGGAGGTCAATATCGACTTCGAGCACGGCATCGTCTATGTGGACGGAGAGCCGCTGGACGAGGAATACGCCGCTGAGCCCATCCACAACAAGCTGGACTTCATCGGCCCCAAGACCGTTCCGGACGGCTGCGTCTTCGTCCTGGGCGATAACCGCAACTCTTCCCGGGACAGCCGGGCCAAGAGCATCGGTATGGTGGACGAGCGGCTGATCCTGGGCAAGGTCTATGCCGTGGTCTATCCCATCGACGCCATCAGGTGGGTGCGCTGATGGAAGAGAAAGCCTATGAAAAAATGAATATCCAGTGGTTCCCCGGCCACATGACCAAGGCCCAGCGGATGATCGAGCAGGATCTGAAGCTGGTGGACGCGGTGTGCGAGATCCTGGATGCCCGCATCCCCCGGTCCAGCCGGAACCCGGATATCGACAGACTTGCCGGCGACAAGCCTCGTCTTCTGATCCTGAACCGAACGGACCTGGCAGACCCCACGGTCACCGCCCGCTGGCGGAGGCAGTTTGAAAGCCAGGGTTATGCTGTCCTGGAGACGGACGCCAAAAGCGGCAAGGGCGTCAAGGACTTCGTTCCCGCGGTGCGAAAGCTCCTGCAGGATCAGCTGAAAGAATATGAGACCAAGGGACAGACGGGCAGGACCCTGCGGGTGATAATCCTGGGCATCCCCAATGTGGGCAAGTCCACCTTCATCAACAAGGTGGCGGGCCGCAAGGCCGCCATCGCCGGGGACAAGCCCGGCGTTACCCGGGGCAAGCAGTGGATCAACATCGACAAAGGTCTGGATCTGCTGGACACGCCGGGCATCCTCTGGCCCAAGTTCGAGAGCCAGGAGGTGGGGGAGATGCTGGCCATCACCAACGCCATCAAGGCGGACGTGCTGGACAAGGAGACCCTGGGCGCAAACTTCATGCTGCGCCTGCGGGAATACTATCCCCAGGCTCTGACGGAGCGCTACAAATTCACCCCGGACCCCGAGGCCAACGGCTTCGAGCTGCTGGAGGCAGCGGCGAAGAAACGGGGCTTTCTCGTCTCCCGGGGGGAGTACGACATCGAACGCATGGCAAACACCCTCTTGGGGGAATACCACGACGGCAAGCTTGGCCGTCTGAGCTTGGAGCAGCCGGATGACGGATCTTTGGGAAAGGGAGAATGAGCTTTACGCCGAGGGCTATGCCCTGCTTTGCGGCGTGGACGAGGCGGGCCGGGGCCCATTGGCCGGGCCGGTCTACGCCGCGGCGGTGAGGCTCCCCCGGGGCCTGGTGATCCCGGGCCTCAACGACTCCAAGAAGCTCACAGAGAAGAAACGGGAAGAGCTCTTTGAGATCATCACCGAAAAGGCGCTGGACTACGCCATCGCCTTTGCCAGCGTGGAGGAGATCGAGGAGCGCAACATCCTGGGCGCCACGATGCTTGCCATGAACCGGGCCATTGCGGGTCTGAAGAAGAAGCCGGACCTGGCCCTCATCGACGGAAACCGCAACGCGGGTATCGAGACCCCCAGCCTCTGCGTGGTGAAGGGGGACGCTACCTGCGCCGACATCGCCGCGGCCTCGATCCTGGCAAAGGTCAGCCGGGACCGGGTGATGCTGGAGCTGGCGAAGGAGTACCCGGAATATCATTTTGAGCAGCACAAGGGCTACGGCACGGCGCTGCACTACGCGGCCCTGCGCCAGTACGGGCCCAGCCCGGTGCACCGGCCCAGCTTTTTGAAGAAGATGCACTGATGCGACTGTTGCAGACCATACAACAGTTTGTACCATGGAACAGAGTGTATTCTGGGCTGCTGGAAGATACGGATTGCACCCGCAGGGCAGACCCCACACCAGTGCGCGCACTGGTTCGCAATGACAGTGTCGGGCTTTGCCCGGCACATTGACGGATCGGAGCCAAGATATGGACAAACGGTCTTTGGGACAATTCGGAGAAGAACAGGCGGCACGGTATCTGCGCCGCCGTTTTTATACGATCCTGGAGCGCAACTACCGCTGCCGCTTCGGGGAGATCGACCTGATCGCGAAGCGGGCTGGGGTGCTGGCCTTTGTGGAGG
>CAMOXK010000042.1 GCA_946629065.1 uncultured Clostridia bacterium | reverse complement strand
TGCACCAGTCGGGGATGTACTGCCGGTTGGGCGTCTGGATGGAAATGAGGGCCGAGAGTTCCTGGAAGCTGCCGCCCCGCTGCAGGATCAGGGATTGAGGACAGGCGTCATACTGGAAGCGATATTCCTCTTTCCCGAAATCCGCCCAACCATCGGAATCGGTATCAAAGCGGATGAGACGCCCCTTGTCGGTGACGAATACCGGCATCGGCGCATAGCTGCCGATGCTGCCGTGCTTCTTCTCCCGGTAAAGGGGCTGAGGGACCAGAGCCTTTTCCAGAATGGTGGAAGCCTTGATGTGCTCGGAGACGAAGTTTTTTACCCTCTCGCCCCGGAGATTGGTCTTGCGGTACTGCTCGCCGCCGCCGAAGACAGCCTCCCCCTCCATGGCAGGCAGGGAGAACTCATAAGCCCAGCCTTCCTCACCCTGCAGAAAGATCTCCACGCCCCGGGGCCTTGCCTCGGTGCGCAGGGAGAGCCGGTGGCCCTCCGCGGAAAAGACGATGAGCTCCCCTTCCCGCTTCACCTTGGTCAGCGGGATCCGGGCGGTCTCCTTTACCTCTTCCCGGTAGGTCCCGCGCTTTTCGGTATAGCTTTTCTCCCGCTTCACGGCGGTGGCAAAGGGTTTTTCCACGCTGTGGAAGGCAAGGACCATCCCGTCCTGCTCCAGGGTCCAGGAACCTGCGCGCACTTGCGATTGCAGCATGATGCTTTCCTCCGTTTCCGTGTTCTTTTTTATATTATACCGTTTCTTTCCAGTTCCGTCTACCGGAGGGAAAGATTTTTTTCTTAAGTAAACGATGATTCAATCGGCAAGAGCGAATCCCGAGAAAATATGCGTTCTGATGATGGCACTTTTTCGCAGGAATACTTTGTGTATTGCAAGAAAAAGTGACGAAATCAGAGCACATATTTTCCGGGAGGCGCCGCAGACGATTTGATCAGCGTTTACTTAAGTTTCCTCTAAGTTTCGTGTTCTATGATGAGGCCACAACAAAGAAAGGAGGCCTCTCACATGGCTAACGATATTTTCCAGCGGCGGGAGATCAAGTTTCTGGTGGACAGCCGCCAGCGCGCTTATCTGGAATGGGCTTTCCAGGGCCGCATGGTGATGGATCCCCACGGGGAGAGCACCATCTGCAACATCTATTACGACACACCGGATTTCCGGCTGGTGCGGGCCTCTCTGGAGAAGCCCGTCTATAAAGAGAAGCTGCGCATGCGCAGCTACGGCAGGGCCCGGGAGGAGGATTCCGTCTTCCTGGAGCTCAAGAAGAAGTACAAGGGCATCGTCTACAAGCGCCGCATCCTTCTCCCCCAGCGGGACGCCGCCGCCTTTATGGCGGGAAAAGCGCCCCTGCCCCAGCAAAGTCAGATCGGCCGGGAGCTGGACTACTGCCGCGTGTTTTACCGGGATCTGCAGCCGGCGGTGTACCTCTGCTATGACCGCAGCCCCTGGTATGCCGCCGACGATCCGGACTTTCGCGCCACCTTCGACAAGAACATCCGCTGGCGAGCGGAGGACCTCCAGCTCAGTGCCCCCATCGGCGGGCAGGCCCTGCTGCTTCCCGGGCAATCGCTTTTCGAGGTCAAAACCGCCGAGGCCATCCCACTCTGGTTGGTAGAGGCTCTGGACAAGGCCCAGGTAAGGCAGGCCTCCTTCTCCAAATACGGCGAGGCCTATAAGATCATTTCATCGGAAAGGAAAGGTGTTTTCTGTGCTTGATTCTGTTTTTTCCACCCTTTATAATAACGGCGAGACCGTGACCGTCTCCTCCTTCCTGCTCATTCTGGCATCAGCCCTGGTCCTTGGGGCTGTTCACGCTCTGGTCTATCGGCGCTTCAACCGCTGCTCTTCCAGCTTTGCCGTGACTCTGGCCACCCTCCCCGCGGTGGTGGCCGTGGTGATCCTGATGGTCAACGGCAGCATCGGCGCCGGCATCGCCGTGGCAGGAGCTTTCTCTCTGGTCCGCTTCCGCTCCGCTCCCGGCACCGGCAAGGAGATCGCCGCGGTGTTCATCTCCATGGCCACAGGCCTTGCCTGCGGCATGGGCAGCCCCGCGCTGGCGGCCCTCTTCACCCTGATTCTCTGCGCGGTGGACGCCTTCTATTCCAGCATCGGTTTCGGCGGCGCAAAAAGCGGCGAGCGGATCCGGCTGCTGCACATCACCGTGCCGGAGGGGCTGGAGTATGCCGGGATCTTTGACGATCTCTTCTCCGCCTACACTACCCGCGCCCGTCTTCTGCGGGTCAAGACCGCAAATCTGGGCAGCCTGAACCGTCTGACCTACGAGATTGAGCTGAAAGAACCCGGCACGGAAAAGGCGCTCATCGACGAACTCCGCTGCCGCAACGGCAACCTGGAGATCTCCCTTTCCGTCCAGACCGAGGACCCGGCGGAGCTGTGAGCTTCCATTTGACACCATTTCTATTGGGGCGGACTCTCCGTCCCTTGTCCCCTTTTCTTCGAGGTGAACCATGAAACGAGTTCGTATTCTCCCTCTGCTCCTGTCTTTTTTTCTGTCTGCAAACTTCCTCTCCGCCTGCGGCAGCAACAAGCCAGCAGAGGCTCCCGTATCCTCCGGTTCGGATGTCTCCCTTCCCATTGTCTCCGCCGCGCCGGATGCCCCGGATCTGAGTGCCGCCGTCCAAAGCGGCAGCGACTCCTCGGAGGAGGATGCCATCCCCATCACCCTCACCGATGAGAGCGGCTCTGTCACCATCACCCAGGCCGGGACCTACCTGCTCTCCGGCAGCCTGACTGACGGGCAGATCCTCATCGACGCGCAGGAGGACGCCAAAGTGAAGCTTCTGCTCAACGGCGTCTCCGTCACCCGGCAGAGCCACGCCGCCATCTATGCCCGCTCCGCGGATATGCTTACTTTGTCCACTGTCTCCGGAAGCGTGAATCTGCTGGCTTCTGTGGGGGACTTTGTCCAGGTCGATGACAAGAACGTGGACGCCGCTGTTTTCGCCTGCTGCGATCTCACGCTGAACGGCGAGGGCACGCTCAATCTTTCCTGCGACACCGGCCATGGTATCGTCAGCAAGGACGATTTGAAGCTCAAGGACGGCACCGCGAACATCATCTCCGCCAAAAAAGGCATGGAGGGCAAGGACAGTCTGATCGTGGAGGGCGGCACGCTCTCGGTGGAAGCAGGCACCAAGGGCCTGGTCTCCGGCAATGACGAAGCGGCGGGTTCCATCCTCATCTCCGGCGGCAGCGTCAGTGTTCTCTCCCGGGACGACGCCCTGCACAGCTCCAGCGCTGTCACGGTGGAGGGTGGAACACTCCTCCTCTCCAGTGGGGACGACGGCGTCCACGCTGACGAAACGCTGACTGTCAGCGGCGGCAGCCTCACCGTAAGCCAGAGCTACGAGGGGCTGGAGGCCCAGGTCATCCAGATTCGCGGCGGCAGCATCTATCTTCTCGCTTCCGACGACGGGCTCAACGCCGCCGGCGGCAACGACGGCTCCAACGGCTACGGCCCCTTTGGAGGCGATCCTTTCCGGGGCGACAGCAGCGCCAGCCTCACCGTCAGCGGCGGCCTTTTGGTGGTAAACGCCGAAGGAGACGGGCTCGACAGCAACGGTCGCCTGGAGATCAGCGGCGGCCAGGTTTACGTCAGCGGCCCTACCCGGGGCGGCAATGGCGCCCTGGACTACGGAAACGAGGGCGTCATCACCGGCGGCATCGTCATTGCCGTGGGCTCCGCCGACATGGCGGAAAACTTCGGTCCCTCCTCCACCCAGGGCAGCATTCTGCTCTCTGTGGGGAACCAGGCAGCCGGCTCTGCCGTCAGCATTGCGGACGAAAGCGGCACGGTCCTCGCAAGCTTCACGCCGGAAAAGAGCTACCAGAGCGTAGTGATCAGTTGTCCCGGTCTTGAGGCGGGAAAAAGCTTTACCGTCACCGCCGACAGCTTCAGCCAGACCCTCACGCTGGATTCGCTGATCTACGGCAGCGGCATGGGCATGGGTGGCTTCCCCGGTCACGGTATGGGCGGTTTCCCCGGAGGCGGTCCCGGTTCTCAGGGCGGCGGTCCCGGCGGGAATACCGGCGGTCAGGGCGGCGGTCCCGGCAGGCGGCCCTAACGAAACACACAGCAGAGCGGGCATCGCGCCCGCTCTGCTCAAGCTGTCGACAAAGTGTCGACAGCTTGAAACGCAAAAATGGGAACTACCGAAAAAGTTCCCATTTTTGCGCGGATTGAACGTGAAGGGGGGCATACCCTCCCCCCTTCACAATCCCCCCATGCGTGTCCAAGCGTTGCCGCATAGGTTTGTCTACAGTCTGAGCAGAGCGGGCATCGCGCACGCTCTGCTTTTTTATGTATATTTTCCAAAATTTTGCCTGTCTCGCAAAAATCATGATGTACAAAATCACGAAAGTCTGCTATAGTATGCCTCGGAGGCCTTGACCTCCACGCCCGGCACACGCCGGAGAATGTAGAAACCTGCCCCAGGCAGGAAAGTGAGGCAGTTATGGCAAAAACCGCGCAAGAGATCATGCAGATGATCCGCGAGCAGGACATTCAGATGGTGGACTTCAAAGTGGTGGATATCGACGGCCAGTTCCGTCATGTCACCATTCCCGCCGCCCATTTTAATGAGGAAACCATGGTCAACGGCATCGGCTTCGACGCCTCCAACTACGGCTATGCCGTGGTGGAGAAGAGCGACATGGTCTATATCCCCGATCTGGACAGCGCACGCATTGATCCCTTCTGCAGCATCAAGACTCTCTCCATGATCGGCAACGCCATGATCATCGACTATCCCAAAAACCGCCCGCTGAAGCAGTATCCGCGCAACATCGTTCTCGCAGCCGAGCAGTACATGAAGGATACCGGCATTGCCGATACCATGCTGATCCTGCCGGAATTCGAGTTTTATCTCTTCGATCAGGTGGGCTGGAAGGTGGCGCCCAACCGGATCGAGATGCATCTGGACACAGCCCAGGCCCACTGGAACAGTGACTGTGAGGGCAGCGGCAATGTAGTGCCCTTCCAGAAGAACTATCACATTGCCAAGCCTCTGGACCGGAGCTACGAGTGCCGCAGTGAAATGTGCCTGGAGATGGAAAAGGCGGGCATCCCCGTGAAATACCATCACCCCGAGGTAGGCGGCGCCGGTCAGTTCGAGATTGAACCCCTGCTGATGCAGATGTCGCAGATGGCGGACGGCACCATGTTTGTCAAGTATATCATCCACAACGTGGCCCGCAAATACGGCTACAGCGCAACCCTGATGCCCAAGCCCGTCTATGGCGAGGCCGGCAGCGGCATGCATGTGCACATGCTGCTGTTGAAGGATGGGGAGCCGGTCTTCTCTGATGACGCCGGTTATTCCCATCTGAGTAAAGAGGCTCACTGGTTCATGGGCGGCCTGCTGGAGCATATTGCCTCCCTCTGTGCCATCACCAACCCCTCCACCAACTCCTTCAAGCGCCTGGTGCCGGGCTTTGAGGCCCCGGTCACCGTGGGCTACGCCACCTCCAACCGCAGCGCTGTCATCCGCATCCCAGCCTACGCCAAGAGTCCCAAGCTCCGCCGCTTTGAGCTGCGCAACCCCGACGCCACCTGCAACCCCTACTTCTGCTATGCCTCCATCCTGATGGCAGGGCTCGACGGCATTCAAAAGCAGATCGATCCTCATGAGAAAGGCTGGGGTCCCTATGACATGAACCTCTTCCACCTCTCCGAGGAGGAGAAGGCCAAGCTCCACCACCTGCCCACCTCCCTGGACCAGGCGCTGGACGCGCTGGACCGGGACCACGACTATCTTACCGCCGGCGGTGTCTTCCCGGAGGAACTGCTGCAGGGCTTCATCAAACGCAAGCGGGCCGAGTGTCTGGAGCTCTCCCAGATCCCCCACCCAGCGGAATTCGAGAAGTATTACAACCTATAAGAAAAAATCCCACCGGATCCATACCGGTGGGATTTTTCAGACTGTAGACAACCCTTCGCCCATGCGGCAACGCTTGGACACGCATGGGGGGATTGTGAAGGGGGGAGGGTATGCCCCCCTTCACGTTCAATCCGCGCAAAAATGGGAACTTTTTCGGTAGTTCCCATTTTTGCGTTTCAAGCTGTCGACACTTTGTTGACAGCTTGAAAAATCCCACCGGATCCATACCGGTGGGATTTTTCATTTCAACGCGCTTACTCCCCTGCCAATTTGATCTGCTTGTCGCAGATGGCAAGGGCAGCGGGCCGGTGAGTCACGATCAGCACGGTCCGGTCCGTCATGCTCCTCAAGTTTTCCAGCACCCGTCTTTCGGTCTCGCTGTCCAGAGAGCTGGTGGACTCGTCAAGAAGCAGCACCGGCCGGGCTGAAAACACAGCGCGGGCAATGGCGATGCGCTGCATCTGCCCCTCGGAAAGGCCGGATCCGCTCTCGCCCAGTTCGCTGTCCAGTCCCCCTTCCAGGGAGGCCACAAAGTCCTCCGCGCAGGCGATGCGCAGCGCCTGCCAAAGCTCCTCCTCCCGGCGCATCCGCTCCGGATCGCCGAAGGCGATGATCTCCCGGATGCTGCCGCTGATCAGATCATTCCCCTGTGGCACATAGGCAAAGAGCCCCCGCCAAGAGGCGTCCAGTTTTCTTTTTCCTTCCCTGGTCTCCAGGTAGCATTCCCCGCTGTCCAGAGGATAGATGCTCATCAAAAGCTTCAGTACCGTGCTCTTGCCGCTGCCGGAATGCCCGGTGAAGGCAGCAAACTCGCCCTTGCGGATCTGCAGAGACAGGCCGTCCAATACCACGGGTCTGGGCTGCTCCCCCTCCTCCCGCACGGGAGGCTGATAGGTAAAGCAGGCATTTTCCAGTCCCAGGGAAAGCAGCTCCTTCTCGTAAAAGCGCTGGATCTGTTCCCGGCTTCGGGTCCCGCCGCCGTCCTCCGGGAAGCTTTCCACCTCCCGCAGCCGCTCGGCGCTGGCGATCATGCCGTAATACTCCGGCACGATGCCGGAAATGTTGGCAAATGGCGCCTGGAGCTGGCCCACCAGCTGCAGCACCGCCATCAGCGTGCCGTAACTGATGGTTCCACCCATCAGGTGCACGGCACAATAGATCGTGCTGCCCACGGTAGCCCCCTCGATCATCAAGCCGTAACCCAGATTGCAGAGATTGGAGATGTGGCTGCGGCGGATCCTGGCGTCCTTATGCTCCTGCATCCGCTCTTGGGCCAGCTTCCTGCTCTGTTCCTCCACGCCGAAGCTGCGCAGCACCAGCTGGCTGCCCAGCCGCTCCTGCAGGAAAGCCCGCAGGCGGCCGTCCGCCTCCTGGATGCGCTTGTGCATCGCCTTCAGCACCCGGCGGAAAGCGTAGGTCAGCAGCATCACCAGCAGGCCGCCAGGGATCAGAATGATGGCAAAGCGGGGCTCCAGATAAATAAGCGCCGACAGCGCGCCCACAAGCCGCACCAGCATGCCCGCCAGCTTCGGCAGGATGGTGGTGGCGGACTTGGCTACAACGACGGTGTCGTTGGTCAGCCGGTTCATCCATTCGCCGGAGTGCAGCGACGCTACCGCCGCATAATCCTTCCGCAAGAGCTGGCCAAAGAGGCGCTCCTTCAAGCGATTTTCCAGGTCGGCTGCGCTGTACTCTTTCAGGAAACGACTCAGCGCCCGCAGCAGCAGCTGTCCCAGCACCAGGGCGCAAAGCAGCAGCGCGCTGCGGATCAGGCGATCCCGGTTCCCTGCCACCGCTTCGTCAATGAGGCTTCGCATCAGGAAGGCGAAGAGCACGCTTGTTCCGCCCAGAACAGCATGGACCAGCGCCAGTACTGCCACCCAGAGCCTGTCCGGTCCGGCGATGGCGCTCAACCAGCGCAGGATGGATTTTCGCCCTTTCATCGTTTCACCAACCTCTTGACTCTTCGGGCCGCCCCGCAGGCTGCGCCTTTGAGATACAGCAAGGCGCAGCGCAGCGGGAAGAAATCACACCACAGATGTACATAGACACGATAGCCCAGGTCCGTGGTACGAATGACTTTTCCGTCCCGCACCACCTGCTTGAGCACGCCAAGGATCTGCTCGTCCTTCACGGATTCGCCCAAGCGGCAGTGGTCGCCCACGATCCAATAATCCCGATCCCGCACCTTCAGGATCCGGTGCATCACGTAGCTGTTGCCCCGCTTATACAGCACGGCGTCATATTTCCGCAGGCGCTCCGGTCCTCGCTTTTCGATCACCATCAGGTCCCGGTTCTCCCGCAGCAGCGGCATCATGCTGGTCCCCTTGTTGGGGAAGACCAGCGTTCCGTTCTGCTCCAGCTCCTCCTCAAAAGAGCTCATTCCAGCGCTCCGATTCCCTGGAGCTTCTCCACGACGCTGTGCACATCCCGGGCGATCACTTCCGCGGGGGCGTCATATTCCTTCAGCATAGCCTCCACGATTTTCTGCTCCGTAGTCTCCTGTTTCAGGCAGTTGACGATAAAGGCCGCAGTCTCGTTGGAGCGAACCAGGCCGTGGAAGGCCGTGCTGGCAGCACCAGTGGCCACCATCATCTGGGTCTTGCCCACATTGTGGGTGATAAAGCCGTTTTTCAGTTTCATGTTATGCTTCCTCCTGCATTCCCTGATATGAGACCAGCGCTGCCTCAGGTTCCATATTGCAGCCCAGCCGGTACAGTTTTACACATTGACTCATGCGCTCCAGCAGCGCCAGGATCTTCTCCACCTTTTCCCCGTCCTCCGGCAGATAGCACTGCTGCAGCATCCGGGGAAAGGCGTCCTCGGGAGACACGCGCTCCACATGGTTTTCCTTGTCCCGTTCCAGGATGCACAGCGCCTTCAGCGGCGCCGAGCAGTTCCCGCCCAGATGGTGCTTGCCGTTCCAGGGCGTGCCGTAGGCGCGCACCCCGTCCTCTCCCACATGCAATAGAGGCTTGTCGTCATTGATCATCAGGGCCCTGTCTCCAAAGGCCTGCCGCCAGAGTCGGGTGTGGGTGCTTTTGCCGGTGCCGCTTTTCGCCGTAAAGAGATAGGCTTCCCCATCCACCGCCACCACCGAGCCGTGAAACAGCAGCACATCCCGCTCCACCAGCGCTTCTGCCAGCTTTCGATAGACGGCCAGCGTCTCCAGATAGGCATCCCCGGGGCGGAACTCCGACAAGCCCTCGGCCGCCCGCGTTCTGGCGCTCATCACCCGTTCCCGGTCGATATCCTCCTGCCGGGTCTCGATGGTGAGTTCCGCTTCCTCTTCCGTCAGATACTCCTGCAAGAATTGCCGCATTTCCGGCCGGATCGCCCGGATCCTCACCGGGATATCCGCCAGCTTTACCGTAAATTCCGTCATGTTTCCCGCCGTTCCGTTTCTTCCTGTTTTGCCGGACCTTCTTCGGGATCCGCGAAGCTGCCTCCGCATACATCTCCGGCAAAGTCCATTTTATCCAATAGATTATAGCAAAGGATTCTCCGTTCGTCAATTGCCCTGCCCCATCCGGAGCCGAGGCTATCCATCGTTTCATTTCCCGGTTGACCATCTCTTTGTTTTGTGTTATTTTCAACATGGATTTTTATGTGTCCCGGAGGACTGTTTTATGTACGAATCAATCAAGCAAAGCTTTGCGGCCTGCTTTGGCCGCCCTGCGCGCTATCTGTTCTCTGCCCCCGGCCGTACGGAGCTGGGTGGCAACCACACGGACCATCAGCTGGGCCGTGTGCTGGCCGGTGCTGTCAGTGTGGACACCCTGGCCGCCGTGGCCCCCAACGGCGAGCGCCTGATCCGTGTCCAGTCGGAGGGCTATCCTCTCTGCACCGTGTCCCTGGACGAGCTGGAGATCCGCCCCCAGGAGTTTGGCAGCACCCTGAGCCTCATTCGCGGCGTGGCCGCCCGGATCACCCAACTGGGCCATGCGGTCCGTGGCTTTGACGCCTATGTGACTTCCCGGGTTCTGCCCGGCAGCGGGCTCTCCTCCTCGGCGGCCTTTGAAGTCCTGCTGGGGACCATCATCAACAGCCTGGACAACTGCGGCCTCTCCGCCATCGAGATCGCCCAGATCGGCCAGTATGCCGAGAACGACTTTTTCGGCAAGCCCTGCGGCCTGATGGACCAGATGGCCTCCTCCGTGGGCGGCATCGTCACCATCGACTTTGCCGATGCTTCCCATCCTGTGGTGGAGCCGCTGGACTTTGACTTTGCCTCCTGCGGCCACGCTCTCTGCATCGTCAATTCCGGCGCCGATCACGCGGACCTGACGGATGAGTACGCCGCCATTCCCCGGGAAATGAAGGCCGTTTGCGCCCTCTTCGGCAAGGAGCATCTGCGGGAGGTGGACGAGGACACCTTCTTTGCCCGTTTGAAAGAGGTCCGCGCCGCCGCAGGCGACCGGGCCGTCCTGCGGGCCATGCACTTTTTTGAGGATAACCGCCGGGTCGCTCTGCAGGTGGAGGCATTGAAGGCCAATGATTTTGCCCGCTTCCTGGACTTGGTGAACGAATCCGGCCGCTCCTCCTGGCTCTATCTGCAAAACGTGGTGCCCACCGGCAGCACGCTGCACCAGGAACTGGCCTTGAGCCTGGCTCTGGCCGCCCGTCTCCTGCGGGGCAGAGGCGCCTGCCGGGTCCACGGCGGCGGCTTTGCCGGCACCATCCAGGCCTTTGTGCCTATGGATCTGCTGGATTCCTTCCGCCGCGGCATGGAGGCCGTGCTGGGTGAAGGCAGCTGCCAGGTCCTGTCCATCCGCCCCGAGGGCGGCATTCTGCTGGAGGAGGTCAAAGCATGAAAGGCTATCTTGACGCACTGGTGAACTATGCCCTGGATCGGGCTCTGATCCAGGAGGGAGACGAGCTCTGGGCCTATAACCGCCTGCTGGAGGTCATGGGTCTGGATGAGGCCGAGGGCGAGCCTGTGGAGGCGGAGCTTCCCCAGATCCTCAGCGCCCTTACCGACGACGCGGTGCGCCGCGGCCTGGTCGATGACAACATCACCGCCAGGGACCTTTTCGATACCAGGCTTATGGGCGCCATCCTGCCCCCGCCCCACGAGGTCCGCGCCATTTTTGAGGGCCTCCGGGTGGACTATCCCGAGGCCGCCACGGACTGGTACTACCAGTTCAGCTGCGATTCCAACTACATCCGGCGGGACCGGATCCAGAAGGATCTGAAATGGGTCTATCCCAGCGAGTACGGAGACCTGGACATCACGGTGAACCTCTCCAAGCCCGAAAAGGATCCCCGGGCCATCGCAGCCGCCAAGCTGGCTCCCCAGTCCGGCTATCCCAAGTGCCAGCTCTGCGCCGAGAATGAGGGCTATGCCGGGCGCATGAATCATCCTGCCCGCCAGAACCACCGCATCATTCCCCTCACCATCAACGACGCACCCTGGTACTTTCAGTATTCCCCCTATGTGTACTATAACGAGCACTGCATCGTCTTCAATGCCAAGCACACCCCCATGAAGATCGACAAGGCCGCCTTCCTCAAGCTCTTCGACTTTGTCAGTCAGTTCCCCCACTACTTTGTGGGCTCCAACGCGGACCTGCCCATCGTGGGCGGCTCCATCCTGAGCCACGATCATTTCCAGGGCGGCCACTATGAGTTCGCCATGGCCAAGGCTCCGGTGGAAACGCCGCTCTCCTTCGCAGGCTTCGAAGACGTGCAGGCCGGCATCGTGAAGTGGCCCATGTCTGTCATCCGCCTCACTGGCTCCGACCGCTTCCGCCTGGCTGATCTTGCCGACAAGATCCTGCTGGCCTGGCGGGGCTACACCGACGAGGCCGCCATGATCCTTGCCGAGACCGAGGGCGTCCCCCACAACACCATCACCCCCATCGTCCGGCGCCGGGGTGAGGACTATCAGATCGACCTGGTGCTGCGCAACAACCTGACCACTGAGGAGTACCCTCTCGGTCTCTACCATCCCCACCAGAACCTGCACCACATCAAGAAGGAAAACATCGGGCTTATCGAGGTCATGGGTCTTGCCGTTCTCCCCAGCCGCCTGAAGGCAGAGCTGGAGGCGCTGCGCAAAGCCATCCTCACAGGCGCCGATCTGACGGCCGATCCCCTCACCGCGTCTCATGCCGAATGGGCCGAGGAGCTGAAGACCCGCTATGCTTTCACCGAGGAGAATACCGAAGAGATCCTCCGCCGGGAGGTGGGCGCCGTATTCCTCCAGGTTCTCTGCGACGCCGGCGTCTACAAGCGGGATGCAGCCGGGAAAACCGCCTTCCTCCGTTTCGTTGATTATGTAAACCACATAGGTTAACATTAATTCAATATTGTTGATGTTATGTAAATCAAATTACAAAAAGGAACTGCTCTGTCGCGCTGGGACAGAGCAGTTCCTTTTTTATATTTCGATCCATGTGCGGAAGTATCGTTCCTGAAACGCAGTCGCCGCAGCGATCTGCTCCGCCGTGTATACGCTGCCAGCCGGGGCCAGAACCCACTTGTCTTCCACGTCGTCCAGGCGATGGATCACCGCAATGACCCGGCCAGTAAAACGGGCCACCGGCTCCTCTATCCCCAGGATGTAGGCGTCCTGCTCCTCCCCGTCTCCGGCGAGGATCCCGGGGATAAAGCCGTAATTCACCGGGTAAACCAGGTCCGGATGATACGGGTGGCGGCTCCCCAGAGGCCGGTCCACGATAACGGTGACGCTTTGCCCGATCACAGTCTCCCCTCCCGAAAGAGCCGCAGGGCGGTATCCACCTGGTGCTGATTTTCCAGCAGATGGCTCTTTTCCGGGTACTGCCGGACGATGTCCCGCATCCTTTGGTCGATCTCCGGCGTGCAGCCCTTCCACAGCACCCAGCGGATAAATTCTGCGTCCAGCTTTTCCGGGCAGCCCTCCGCCATATCCGGTCTGTTCTTCCCCCGGTACTGCCGGTAGCGGCTGCAGACCCGATAGAGCCTGGTGAGCCGCCCAAAGAGCAGGATCCAGATCTGGTCCGCCTCCAAAAGACGCCGCTCATAGGAGAGCTTCCGGTAATTGCCGTCGATGATCCATGCGCTGTGACTGTCCAGGAACTCCTCCACCATGCGCTCCTTTTCCGCCGCGTCCCGGACCTCCCAGTTTGGCAGGAACTGAACGGTGTCCAGATGCAGCACCGGCGCCCCGGTGATCTCCCCCAGGGTCTGGGCCAGGGTGGATTTGCCGGAGCCGGAAAAGCCCAGGATCGCGATCTTCATGACTCCAGCTCCGCCAAAGCGGCGGCTTCCCGCAGGCTGATGCCCTGCTCCCGGGCGATCCGGGCCAGGTCCTCAAACTCCGCCTTCTCCCGGCTGACGCCAAAGCCCTCAGCCGTCTTGAAGCGAACCGGGCCCGCCTCGGTCTGCACCGTGTAGAACCCCCTCCGCAAGGTGGAGCGCAGGCAGACGTTTTCCCGCACGCCCAGGGTCGTGGTGTGGCGGAACAGGCAGCGGATCAGCTCCTCTCTCTTTTCAGGTTTACATAAAACGGTTACCATAACAGCAGGGCGATCCTTCTTCATACCGATGGGCGTGGTGAACACGTCCAAAGCGCCCGCTGCAAAGAGCTGCTCCATGGCAAAGCCCAGCTCTTCCCCGCTGCTGTCGTCCAGATTGCACTTGAGCTCCAGGATGGCTTCCCGCTCTCCCTCGCTCTCGCCCCAGAAGGCCCGGAGCACATTGGCCGTGGCAAAGTCCTTGTGCCCTGTGCCGATCCCGCACTTTTCCGGGATCATGGCCGGCATGGCGCCGAATTCATGGGCAAAATGTCCCAGCAGAGCAGCTCCCGTTGGGGTGCAGAGCTCCCCCTTCTCATTTCCGGCCCAGACGGGCAGGCCTCTCAGCAGCCGCTCGGTGGCCGGTGCCGGCACGGGCAGGATGCCGTGGGCACACTTCACGGTGCCGCTGCCCACCGCGATGGGGGAACAGACCACCTCCTCCGGCGCCAGCTCATACAGCAGCCAGCAGACCGCCAGCACATCGGCCAGGGCGTCCAGAGAGCCCACCTCGTGCAGGTGGATATTTTCCACCGGCTCTCCGTGGACCTCGCTCTCCGCCTCCGCGATCCGCCGATAGACGGCCAGGGCATCCTCCTTCACCTGCTGCGGGATCTCCAGGCGCTCGATACGCTCCAGGATCTCGCTGACAGAGGTATGATGGTGGGAATGGTGATGATGCTCCTTCTCCTGTTCTTCCTCTTCTCCGTGAATATCCACGTGGATATGGGTGCCGCGGATGCCCCGCTTCTCGTCCTGTTCCGCCGAAACAGCGACCCCTTCGGGCAGAGCGGCGTTCAGCTTCTCCAGGAAGGCAGCAGGGTCCGGGTGCAGCTCCAGCAGCGCCGCCGTCAGCATGTCCCCCGCAGCGCCCATGCTGCATTCCAGATACAGTGTTTTCATAAGCCCTTTGTCCTCCCCTTCGGGTCTATGGATACGGTCTCAAAGAAGGCGCCCAGCCTTCCGGCGATCTCCGTTTCCTCGCTTTTGGCCCGCTCCAGCTGCTCTGCCGGAAATTGCAACAGTGCGGCCTTCCCCGCAGTGCGCACCCGGAAGTCCGTATAGCCCCGGGAAAACAGGTAGTCCTCGCTTTCCTCGATGGCTGCAAGACGCTCGTTTGTAATGGTCTCCCCGGTCTTTACCCGGGTAGCCAGGCAGGCATAGGCGGGCTTGTCCCAGGTGAAGAGTCCCGCCTCCCGGCTGAGCCGCCGGATCTCGGGCTTGGTGAGACCGCAGAGTCGCAGGGGCGAGAGGATCTGCAGCTCCCGCAGCGCCCGCATGCCGGGCCGGTCCCCCGCGTCATCGGAGGCGTTGGTCCCGTCCAGCAGCACGGAGTACCCATCCCCCGCCGCAGCGGTCAAAATGGTTGACATAATATTGATCTTGCAGTGGTAGCAGCGGTCCGCACCGTTGCGCGCCACATTCTCCGAGCACAGGGCGTCCAGGCGCAGCACCCTCGGTTCCGCCCCAAGCTGGCTGCAAAGGCGCATGGCGTCCTCATATTCAAATTGGGGCTGGAACTGGCTCTTCACATAATAAGGCCGGATATCCGCCCCGGCCTGCAGTCCCGCATAGAGCAGATAGGCCGAGTCCACGCCCCCGGAAAAGGCCAGCGCCGCCTTGGTATGGACGGAAAAGAACTCTGTTAGTGTCATTGTTTTCCTAAAAACCAAAAACCAGAAACGAAAACCTTATTGATGGTTGATCATGCTGGCCATATAGCCTGCGCCAAAGCCGTTGTCGATGTTCACCACCGCAACACCGCTGGCGCAGGAATTCAGCATGCTGAGAAGCGCCGCGATCCCGCCCAGGGAGGCGCCGTAGCCCACGCTGGTGGGCACCGCGATCACCGGGCAGTCGGCAAGGCCGCCGATCACCGAGGGGAGGGCCCCCTCCATCCCGGCCACCGCCACGATGACCCGGGCGCTCATGATCTCCTCCAGATGGCTCAGCAGTCTGTGGATGCCGGAGACGCCCACGTCGTAGAGCCGCACCACCCGGTTGCCCAGGGCCTCGGCGGTGACGGCGGCTTCCTCCGCCACGGGGATGTCGCTGGTGCCGCCGGTGGCCACCACCACGGTGCCCTTGCCAGTGGGCTCCGGCAGCTTCCCGATCACCCCGGTTTTGGACTGGGGGTCGTAGCGCAGGGGCAGCTCCGCGCCGACCAGCGCCGCCGCCTCTGCGGTCATGCGGGTCACCAGCACCGTCTCCTGACCGCTCTCCCGCATGGCCTTGGCAATGCCCAGAATATGCTCCGGGGTTTTGCCCGCGCCGTAGATCACCTCCGGCACGCCCTGACGCAGACCCCGGTGCAGATCCACCTTGGCATATGCGCCGATCTCCCGGATAGGAGCGGTTTTCAGCTGCAGCACCGCCTCCTCCACCGGGGTCTCCCCGGCGGCCACGCGCTCCAGCAGAGCGGTGATCTCCTGTTTATCCATGCTGCATTTCATCCTTTCTCTCAAAATCGCCGTGCACGCCGCCGCTCTTGCGCAGCAGCCGGATATCCGTGATGACCATATCCTTCTGCACAGCCTTGCACATGTCGTATACCGTGAGGGCCGCGGTGCTCACTGCGGTGAGGGCCTCCATCTCCACGCCGGTGCGCCCGTCGCAGGAAACGGTGGCCTGGATCTCCACGCTGCAGCGCTCCTCATCCATGTTAAGCTGCAGGTCCACCCCATCGATGAGGATCGGGTGGCACATGGGGATCAGATCCGGGGTGCGCTTGGCGCCCATCACGCCCGCCACCTGGGCCACGGTGAGCACGTCCCCCTTTTTCATGCCGCCGCTGCGGATCAGCCGGAAGGTCTCCGGGTTTACCAGGACCCTGGCCGCCGCCGTGGCGCTGCGGACGCTGGGGCTTTTCTCCCCCACGTTCACCATTTTTGCACGTCCCTGTTCGTTAAAATGCGTAAAATCCATGATCTTTCGCTCCATCCCGCCCGGTAAAGGCATGATACTCTGTTGATTCAGTCTAACACAAAGCACGGTTTTCTGCAATCGGCTCTTTTTCAAAAGCCTGTTGCTTTTCCTTGACTTGTGGAATGTATTATTGTACAATCCCTTTGATTTGCTTTAAAGAAGGGACTATTCCATGAAAAACAGTTCTTTGCCCCGTATCCTGTCGCTCTTCCTCTGCGCTGCGCTGGTTCTGGCTCTCGCGGCCTGCAGCATGCCGCCTCCGGAGACGCCCGCCCCTGCCGTGGCCACAGCGGAGCCTGCCGTATCCACGCCGGAGCCCACTGCGGAACCGACCCCGGAGCCCACGCCGGAACCGACTCCCGAGCCCACCCCGGAGCCGACCCCGGAACCCACACCCGAGCCTACGCCCGAGCCCACCCCGGAGCCCATCATCGGGGAGCTTCTGGAGGATGAAGACGGCGACGGCATCATTCCCTACCGGATGAACTACAAGGGCGCCACCGTCTATGCGCTCTTCGTTCTGGATCCCTCCCAGGTTTTTGTGGGCACCGCTCTTCCCGAGCCGAATCCCTGGGGCGGTCAGGGTTTGACCCTGGACAAGCTGGCCGAGCAGTATTGCGCCCTGGCCGGTGTCAACGCCGGCGGCTTCAAGGACGAGGACGGCGCCGGTCGCGGCTGGCCCCCTCAGGGCATCACCTACAGCCGCGGTGTCAACTTTGAGCAGGAAGAATTCGGTCCCATTGCCGGTCTGGATCATGACGATCACTTCTGGTCCGGCTACTATACCTATCAGGACTGCGAGGTCATCGGCCTCCGGGACGCGGTCTGCTTCGGTCCCGCTTTGGTTCAGGACGGCGTGAAGCTGGACCCCGAAACCCTGGAATCCGGCATCGGCGCCAGGACCCTTGTTGGCCAGCGGGAGGACGGCGTTATGGTCCTGGTGGCCATTGACGGCCGGCAGGGCTACAGCATCGGCCTGACCTTTGGCGACTGCATCGACCTCATGGCAGATAAATTCGGCTGCGTCAACGCCTCCAACATGGACGGCGGCAACTCCACCTGCATGTATCTCAACGGCGAGGCCGTGAACCGTTCCTCCAACCAGGCCGGCGGCACCCGGGATCTTCCCAATGCCTGGCTGGTCGCCCCCAAACCCGAAGGCTATGTGAAGCCAGAAAGCGTGCCGGATTCTGTAGTGCTTCCCGATAACGCTCTGGGCGAGCTCCGGGAATACGCGGAAGAATGTGACGAGGAGCTGAAGGAGCGCTTTCTGAACTTCGCCACGGAGTTTGCTCCCGCCTATTACGGCTTCTTCGGCAGCCAGTCCTATGATTATTATTTCGGTGAGCTCTCCCGCTACGTTTCCCGGGAAAGCGAACTGTGGCAGCGCATCAACCTTGCCCTGATGGACCGTACCTGGGTCAACACCTGGGCCACCGATGTGAACAATCTGGTGCTGGAGGGCGCCTGGTCCAACGGCGACGGGACCTATGACATCGTCATCACCTCGGACCTCTATGAGCACTCCACCTACTGGAACTATGAGGCCAACGGCACCCGGCTTCGCATCACCGTGGTGGAAGATCCCGACAGCTATTCCGGCTTCCTCGCCATCGCGACCTATTAAGAAAACGAAAAGGGATGTGAGCGATCACATCCCTTTCAAGCTGTCGACACTTTGCCGACAGCTTATGCTTCCCCCAGCGGGGGAAGCTCCCTTCAGTGCGCACACTGGAGGGTGATGAGGGAGAAGCTTTCTGCAATCTTCAGCTCAGAAGATCGATTCAGCCCTCTCCCTCATCCGTCAGCCGCCTCCCGTGATACGGCGGCTGCCACCTTCCCCCCAGCGCGAAGCGCTGTCATCCTGAGCGAAGCGCAGCGGAGCCGAAGGATCTCGCCCCCGGCGCAAGCAAGATATCTCGGCTGCTGCGACAAAACCAGCCCTGCGCCGTCGGGATCCTTCGCTCACGCTCAGGATGACAAAAAGGTGGATCGCCCTTTCGTGTCAAAAACGCCCCGAGGACTTTCGTCCTCGGGGCGCTGCGCTTGCGGTTCCATTGTGCCGGGTAAGGTGAGTTGGGCAGCTCCCTTGCCAAACTAATAATGACTTATAATCATGATTCCATCGACATATCCTTTGCGGTGACAATCGATCTTGAAAACATGCTCAGCGGACACATGACAGAAAAACCTTTGCAGCTGCTTGATTGCATCTTCTTTTGATTCACCCTCTACCACTGCAACATCAGGTTCGGAGTCCGGATAATAATACACATAATAGTTCATTTTCACTTTGTCCCCACGGAAACTATATCCTGTAGCAATATGGTCTGGGACAGACGCACCCGCATTCTCTTTCTTCTTATCCTTCCGCCCCGCCCTGTCCGGCTTCATAATAATAATTCACCAGCAGGTCCACACAGGCGCCGTAGCTCTTGAGACCCAGCTCCTGGTCATAGCTCTGCAGAAAGCCCTCGTACACGGTGTTGGAGGCCTTCTGCACCGGAGTCTCGAACTGCTGCCAGTAGAGGCGGTTTGCGGCAAAGTCCCGCTTCACCGCATCACAGAGGCTGCCATAGGCCTGCTCCCAGGCCGCCCGGTCCGCGCCGTAGAGGGCGTTGCCCAGATGGGTGTAGGCCAGCAGCGCCGCGGAATACACGTATTCCGGGTCGCCGTAATCCAGGCAGGCCAGCACCGCCACGAAGTTTGCCTCCTGCTCCTTGGCCACGCCCCGCTGGTGGGCCAGCTCATGGGCCACCGTGGAGGGGAAAAGGGAGCTTGGGAAATCCGTGTTCACATTGGCCTCGGCGG
>CAMOXK010000041.1 GCA_946629065.1 uncultured Clostridia bacterium | reverse complement strand
CGGCCTTGTTGCCGGGGCTGGGGTTTTCATAGACCACCTGGCCGTGGCTCACGAAGTATTCCTTGAAGCGGTTGACCATGTTGACGGCGTTTCGCAAGGGATCAAAGCGCGAAATAACGCTCGGCGTTCTTGAAGCAGACGCCCTCCACGATCTTGCGCAGGCTCTCTTCCTCGTTGGGATACTCGCCGTTCTCCACCCAGTTGCCCACCAGGTTGCAGAAGATGCGGCGGAAGTAGTCATGTCTCGCGTAGGAGAGGAAGGAGCGGGAGTCGGTGAGCATGCCCACGAAATTGCCCAGCAGGCCAAGGTTTGCCAGAGACTTCATCTGGGCCTCCATGCCGGACTTGGTGTCGTTGAACCACCAGGCGGAGCCGTGCTGGATCTTGCCGGGCACCTCGTCGGACTGGAAGCAGCCGATGAGGGTGCCCAACTGCTCGTTGTCGGCGGGATTCAGGGAGTAGAGGATGGTCTTGGGGCATTCGCCGGTCTCGTCCAGGGCGGAGAGCAGGGTCGCAATATCGCCGCCGCAGGTGTTCTGGGCGATCATGTCAAAGCCCGTGTCGGGGCCGAGACGGCGGTACATGCGGTTGTTCATGTTGCGCAGGCAGGAGTAGTGCAGCTGCATGGCGATGCCCAGGCGGTGATACTCTCTTCCCAGGTGCAGCAGCAGCGCGGTCTGATACTGCTCGGCCTCCTCCAGAGAGAGCGTCTCCCCGGCCATGGCCTTGCGGAAGGCCGCGTCCGCCTGCTCATAAGTCGCGGGACGGAAGGGGATGTAGTCCAGGCCGTGGTCGCTGGCCCGGCAGCCCAGCTCATGGAAGAACTCCAGGCGCGCGGTGAGGGCGTCCATCACGTCCTTTGCGCTCTCCAGCTTCTCCTTGCCCACACTCTTCGCGAGCTTTGCGATATAGTCGGCAAAGCCCTCCTTGGAGATGTTGATGGCCTTGTCCGGGCGGAAGGAGGGGCAGACCTTCACAGTGATCTCCGGGTCGGCCGCGATCTTCTGATGCCACTCCAGGGAATCCACCGGGTCGTCGGTGGTGCCAACCATGGCCACGTTGGCCTTCCTGATGATGCCGCGGACGGTCAGGTTCGGGTCATGCTGCAGCTTGTCGTTGCAGAAGTCCCAGGCTTCCCTGGCAGTGGCGGGGGTCAGGGGCTTCATGAAGCCGAAGAACTGCCGCAGCTCCAGGTTGCACCAGTGGACCATGGGGTTGCCGATGGCCATCTGCAGGGCCTCCACGAACTTCTGGAAGCGCTCGAAATCCGGCTTGTCGCCGGTGATGTAATCCTCGCTCACGCCGTTGGAGCGCATGACGCGCCACTTGTAGTGGTCGCCAAAATACGTGCCGTCGGGGTTGCGGCCGCCCAGCCACACCTGGGCCAGGTTTTCAAAACGGCGGTCTTCATAGATCTCCCGGGGAGAGATGTGGCAGTGGTAGTCCACCAGGGGCTGCTGCTCCGCGATGTCGTGGAACAGATGCTTGGCCGTTTCGGTCTCCAGCAGGAAGTCCTTATCCATAAAAGCTCTCATAGGTTTTCCTTTCGTAGCGGTTCAGCCCCCGAAGGGGCTGAACGGAAATTGTGTCAGCGCTTGATATCGAAATCCATATTCATCAGCGCGCGGATGCTCTTGGCGTCGTCGGTGATGTTGGCGTCGCCGTGGATGGTGTGCTTGATGACGCTGCTGGCCACCGCAAAGTTCACCATCTCCATGGGCTTGTAGCCGTTCATCATGGCATAGATCAGGCCGCTGGCGAAGGCGTCGCCGCCGCCTACCCGGTCCAGGATGTTGAAGGTGAAAAGCTTGCTTTCAAAGGTGTGGCCCTGATACCACATGTAGGCCATCAGGCTGTTCTCGCTGCCGGAATGGGCATAGCTCACATGCCGGGCAATGCACTTGAGGTTGGGCCAGCGGTTCACAAAGGCCTGGAAGATCTCGTCCTGCTGCTCATAGCTGGGCTGCAGGGGGACGCCGTCCTTCCAGTCGCCCTTGCTGTGGTCATCCTCGTCCTTCCACAGATGGTAGGGCTCGATGCCGAAGAGCACGTCCACATAGGGCAGGAGCTGGGTGCAGTAGTCCCTGGCCTCGTCCCAGCTCCAGAGGAGGGAGCGGAAGTTGCCGTCAAAGCTCACGGTGAGGCCCTTTCCCTTGGCCTTTTTGATGCAGGCCAGGATAAAGTCGGCGCAGCTGGGAGACAGGGCGGGGGTGATGCCGCTGAGATGCAGCCAGTCATAGCCCTCCAGCAGCGCGTCCAGGTCCACCCGGGAGAAGTCGTACTCGGTGATGGCGCTGTGCTTGCGGTCATAGGTCACCTTGCTGGGGCGGATACCGTAGCCGGCCTCCAGATAGTAGGTGCCCAGGCGGTGGGTGGGGGTCTCCTCCGGGCTGGAGAGGATCACCGGGGTGCAGTGCACGTCGTTGGAGCGCAGCATTCGCACCGCGCTCTTGCCCAGGGAGTTGTTGGGCACCACGCTGAAGAAGGTGCTGTCGATGCCCAGATTTGCCAGGGCCAGGGCGATATTGGCTTCGCTGCCGCCGTAGCTGGCCTCAAAGCTGGTGGCCACCCGGATCTTCTCATAGTTGGGCGGGGTCAGGCGCAGCATGATCTCCCCGAAGGTGATGAATTTCTGAGGGCTCTCGCCCGCTCAGCAAGGGATTGTGGTGTTCCATCTCAGCGCTTGACTCTGGCGCCGGCGCCGCCCATGATGGCCTCCACCTCGCTGACAGAGGCCATGGAGGTGTCGCCGGGGGTGGTCATGGCGAGAGCGCCGTGGGCCGCGCCGTAGTTCACGGCCTTCTCGGCATCGCCGGTAGTCATGAGCCCGTAGACCAGGCCGGAGGCGAAGGAGTCACCGCCGCCCACGCGGTCCATGATCTCCAGGCCGTTGTACTCCTTGGACTGGTAGATCTCCCCGTCGGCCCAGCAGATGGCCTTCCAGTCGTTGACGGTGGCGGTCTTCACGGTGCGCAGGGTGGTGGCCACGACCTTGAAGTTGGGGTAGGTCTCGGCGGCCTTGCCGATCATCTTCTTGTAGCCGTCCAGGTTCAGCTCCTTGAGGTTGGCGTCGTTGCCCTCGATCTCAAAGCCCAGGCAGGCGGTGAAGTCTTCCTCGTTGCCGATCATCACGTCCACATACTTGGCGACCTCGCGGTTGACCTCGCGGGCCTTCTCCAGGCCGCCGATGGCGCTCCACATGGAGGGGCGGTAGTTCAGGTCGTAGGAGATGACGGTGCCGTACTTCTTGGCGGTCTTGCAGGCGGCGATGACGGTCTCGCAGCTCTGCTCGGAGAGGGCGGCGTAGATACCGCCGGTGTGCAGCCAGCGCACGCCCAGCTTGCCGAAGATATAGTCAAAATCGAAGTCCTCGGGGCGGGCCTGGGAGATGGCGGTGTTGGCCCGGTCGGAGCAGCCCACGGCGCCCCGGATGCCGAAGCCGCGCTCGGTAAAGTTGATGCCGTTGCGGCAGATGCGGCCGATGCCGTCGGTCTTCTTCCAGTAAATGAGGTCGGTGTTCACGCCGCCCTGCTCGATGAAGTCCTTCATCAGCTTGCCCACCTCGTTGTCGGCAAAGGCGGTGATCACGGCGGTGTTCATGCCGAAGCACTTGTGCAGGCCGCGGATGACGTTATACTCGCCGCCGCCTTCCCAGGCGCGGAAGGAGCGGGCGGTGCGGATTCTTCCCTCGCCGGGATCCAGGCGCAGCATGATCTCACCCAGGGACGCGGCGTCAAACTTGCATTCTTCTCTCGGACGCAGATTCAGTTCCATTTTTTCTTTACTCCTTTTTCGTTCGGTATACCCATTTTTCGATGGGGGGGAGTTCAGAGGGGACCTCCCCTCTGATTTTCCCGCCGCAGCGGGAAAAAAGATTTCTACCCGTTTTTCCCGGGGACATGTGCCTCGGGAAAAACTCTTCTCACGGAGCGTGTGTGCGAGGCGTCTCCCGCAAGCCGAGTGCGCTAAGCGGAGTGCAGCCCCAACTTTTTATCCCCGCCAGGGGATGAAAAGTCATTCGCCGCGGGCTTCCTTCACGATCTCGCGGGACTTCTTGCAGAGCTCGGTGATCTCATCCCACTTCTGGTTGTCGATGAGGTCGGCGGTGACCATGTAGCTGCCGCCGCAGGCCGCGATGACCGGAGCGCTGATGTAGTCCTTCAGGTTCTTGAGGGACACGCCGCCGGTGGGCATGACCTTGAACATGGGGAAGGGAGCGGAGAGAGCCTTGATCTTGGCAAGGCCGCCGGACTGCTCGGCGGGGAAGAACTTGAGCACTTCCAGACCGAACTTCAGGGCCTGATGATAATCGGTGGCGGTGGTGCAGCCGGGGAAGATGGGGATGTTCTTCTCCTGGGCATAGGCCACCAGTTCCGGATCGAAGCCGGGGGTAACGATGAACTGACCGCCCACGGCCAGGACCTTGTCGATCTGCTCGGTGGTGGTGACGGTGCCGGCGCCCACGATCATGTCGGGGCAGGCTTCCTTCATGAGCTTGATGGCGATGTCAGCGCCGGCGGCACGGAAGGTGATCTCGGCCACGGGCACGCCGCCCGCGCAGAGGGCCTTGCCCAGGTTGGCAGCGTCACGCTCGGGGTTGTTGAGCTTGATGACCGGCACCACGCCGATCTTGGAAATGGCGGTATTCATTGCGTTCATGTGTGTTTCCTCCTCAAGGTGTATAGTTAAATTTTTTGTTCAGCCAGATTTTACAGAGCTCCACCCAGGCGGCGGCCTCCGGATTGGGGGTCTCCACCTCCCGGTTGCACATGGAGATGCCGTGGGCGCCGCCGGCAAAGAGGTGGCACTCATAGTCCACAGCGGCCCGCTGCATGGCAGAGGCCAGGAGCAGACTGTTTTCCACAGGGACCGACTCATCCCCCACGCAGTGCCAGAGGAAGCAGGGGGGCATATCCCCTCTCACCTGCTTTTCCAGGCTCAGGAGCTCCATGAGCTTGGGGTCTCCCCCGGTGACATGCTCGATGGATTCCGGGTGGGCAAAGGGCTCGGTGGTGATCACCGGATAGCAGAGCACCAGAGCGTCGGGCCGGGCGTTTTCCGGAACACCCAGGTCCTGCCGGTGCCAGAGGGTGCCCAGGCTCGCGGCCAGGTGTCCCCCGGCGGAAAAGCCCAGCACCGCGTGGATCCCGGCCCAGGGTCCCCAGCGCATCAGCACGATGGCCACCACCGCGGCCACCGCCGAGACGATGTAGAGCTGATCGGCGTACCAGAAGCGGGCCGCCGTGACGATGAGCAGCTCCGCGATACAGAGGATGACGGCAAAGAGCGTGAGATCGATGCCGCGATATTCCGAAAAGCTGAGCTGTCTTCTCATCTCTCTGATCCTCTGCCAAAAGTCCTTTTTCTTCTTTTCTAATGTACCAGTTTTCCGCCGCTTCTTGTATGTCAAAAACAGAGCTAATGCATGGACAAAACGGATGCGTTTGAAATTGGAATTTGCAAGCGTCCGTCGTCGTGCTATAATAATCGTACGTAATGATTCATTTTTTCAAGGAGAAGCATCCGGATGAGAACAGAAATCACTGTCGGCCCCGAAAGCTCCCTTCAGGACATTCTGGATATGCTCCCCCCGGGAGCGACCGTGAAGCTCAAGCCGGGCGTTTACCGGCAAAAGCTGCAGATCCGCACACCGGGCCTCACCCTCATCGGGGCGGGGGGCGGAGGAGACGAAGCTGGTCTATGACGACTACGCCAAAAAGCTCCACCCCGACGGGCGGGAATACAACACCTTCCGCACCTGGACGGTAGCGGTCTGCGCCGACGGGGTGTCCATGCGCAATCTCACCGTGGAAAACGACGCCCTCTCCCCCCGGGAGAAGGGCCAGGAGGTGGCCCTCAGCGTCTATGGGGACGATTTTTTTGATGGAGGACTGCGTCCTCCGCTCCACCCAGGACACGCTCTTCGTGGGTCCCCTGCCCCAGGATCTGATCCGGCGCTATGTGGATCTGCTGCCCCCGGAGCTGCGGGTGGAGAGGCTTCTCAGCCAGCGCTTTCTCCGCTGCCGGATCGACGGCTCTGTGGATTTCATTTTCGGCTGCGGCAGAGCCCTGTTTCAGGACTGCGAGATCCGCTCCGTCTTTGACGGGCGGACCGGCGGCTTTGCGGCCGCTCCCGCCCACGCTTTGGAGCAGAAGGAGGGCTTCCTCTTCCGAAACTGCGCCTTTACCAGGGAAGAAGCGGTTGACGACGGAAGCATCTTCCTGGCCCGCCCTTGGCGGGACTGCGGTCTGGCTGTCTTTGAAGACTGCAGCTACGAAGCGCATATCCGCCCGGAGGGCTTTGATCCCTGGCTGGACAGTGGCCGGGACAAGACCGCCCGCTTCATCGAGATCCCGCTGCGCCCCGGCCGGGTCAGCTGGGCGAAAGCTCAGATGGAATCGTAAAGATCCTGGATGTACAATCTGGAGCTCACCGCGTTTTCGTTGCTGGTGTTCTCCAGGGTGGCCTGGATATAAGGCTTTCTGGCCTTCAGGAAACGAAGGATCTCCGTATAATCCATTTCCCCGGTACCGGCGGCGATGCTGACGAGCTTGCCGTCTCTGCGGGTGAAATCCTTCAGGTGGACCATGGCGATGGCGTCGCAGAGCTTGTCCATGGCCTCGCCGATGACCCGGTCCCGCCGGTCCGCGTTCTCCATACACAGGAGATTCACCGGGTCGAAGATGATGCGCAGATTCCGGCTGCCCATGCTGCGCAGGACCTGGACCGCCCGGTCCGCGTCATAGACGATGTGGTTCCACACCGGCTCAATGGCCATGGTAACGCCGTACTGCTCGGCGCAGGTCACCACCGGCTCCAGATTGTGGAGGAAGGTGTCCAGCGCCTCTTTGGTGTGGGTGTTGGCGTCCAGCTTATAGGCGGCGTTGGGAGAGCCCGTCTCGGTGCCCACCATGCCGATACCGGCCAGGGCCGCCACGCGAAGATGCCCGTAGTACCGGGACTGGAATTCCCGGAGCTTTTCCTCGTCCGGGTGGGCCAGGTTCAGATAGCAGCCCAGCACCGCCACGTCCAGGTTCCGCTCCCGGAACACCCGGCGCACATAGGCCGCCAGGCCCTCCGTCAGGGCGGCGTGGTCAAAGGTCACATTTTTGATGCACTTGGAAAGGGCCAGGTGCACACACTGAAAGCCCTCTTCCCGCGCGGTGGCGGCACGGGCCTCCAGGGTCTGCAGTGTCTCCGGCGCCGCGGCGTTTACATCGTGCAGACGGATGCCTAACTGCATAAGATACCCTCCAAGCTTGATCCCGGAAAGGAGCAGCCATGAACAGCTTACAGATCTGCCTCAAAGCCATCCTCCCGATCTTCCTCATCACCGCGGCGGGCTATGCCGCCAAGCGCGTGGGCCTGATCCGGGAGGAAGAGGTCTCCCGCTTCAACGCCCTGGCCTTCAAGGTCTTCCTGCCGGTGATGTGCTTCTATAACGTCTATACCTCGGAGCTCTCCTCCGCCCTGCGGCCGGGGCTGATGCTCTTTACCGCCCTGGCGATCCTGGGCGTATACGGTCTGAGCTTTCTTTACGCGCACGTTTTCGTGAAGGAGCGGAGCAAGCGCGGCGTGGTGATCCAGGGGCTCTACCGCTCCAACTATGTAATCTTGGGCCTGCCGCTGGCCGCGGGTCTGACCCAGGACGGGGACATCGGCGTGGCCGCCGTGATGGGCGCCATCGTGGTGCCGATCTTCAATGTATTGGCTGTGATCACCCTGGAGCTCTACAACGGCACGAGGCCCGACTGGCGCAAGCTCCTGAAAAACATCGCCACCAACGGTCTGATCATCGGCAATGTCCTGGGCATCCTGGCACTGCTTCTGAAGCTGAAGCTGCCCTCCCCGGTGGAGATCGCCCTGCGGGATATGTCCCGGGTGGCAAGTCCCCTGATGCTCTTTCTGCTGGGGGCCTTCTTCCGCTTTGGCGGCATGCTCTCCCACTGGAAGGATCTTGTCGCCGTGTGTCTCGGCCGGCTGGTGCTGATCCCGGCGCTGGTACTGTCCATCGCCGTGGCCCTGGGCTTTCGCGGGGTGGAGCTCATCACGCTCCTCGCGGTCTTTGCCTCGTCCACGGCGGTGTCTTCCTTCACCATGGCCCAGCAGCTGGGGGGCGACGCGTCCCTGGCCGGGGATATCGTGGTGGCCACCAGCGCGCTGGCCTCCTTTAGCCTCTTCGGCTGGAGTTTTCTGTTCAAAATGCTCAATTTCTTCTGATACGCAATATCCGTTTTTACTATTTTACTCGCATTTCTCTTTGAGAAATACAGAAAAAGAATGATTATTTTTTAACTTCTACGGTTTTTTCAACACAGGAGGAACCCATGGTCAGGAAAAAAAGGACCCGTCTCGGCGATATCAAACGGATCCACATCGATCGGCGGCAGCGGGAGGGCGGCTACATCATGTCCTCGCACCACTGCCATCCCTATTATGAACTCTGCTGCATTGAGCACGGCGCCTGCCGTTTCATGCTGGAGGATCAGATGTACGACCTCCATGTGGGAGACCTGCTGCTGATCCCGCCCCAGGTGGTCCATTACACCCGCTATCTCTTCGGCTCCTGCCGGCGCATCGGCATCTACTTCCGGGATGTGGACCTGGACGAGGCGGTCACCGCTCTGCTGCCGGGGCGTGAGACCTTCTTTTCCCAGGTACAGGTCCTCCACGTGCCGGAAGCCTTTCATCCGGCCTGCTGGGAGCTGCTGGCCCGCATGACCTATGAGGAGCAGACCGACGACAGCCGCTCCCCCCTGATCCTGCGCCTGCAGCTGATGGAGCTGCTGGCCTTCTGCAGCCGGGTGTGCAGCTTCCTGCAGGAAAGCCCCAACGAGATCCAGACCACGGACCGCCAGGTCCTGGCCGCCGCCCACTACATCAACGAGCACTTCCGCCAGCAGATCTCCTCGGCGGATATTGCGGCCGCCGCGGGCTTCAGCCCCAACTACCTGAGCCGCAAGTTCCGGGAGGCGGCGGGCATCGGCCTGCACGAATACCTGGTCCTGGTCCGGCTGCGCAGCGCGGCGCTGGAGTTGGTGTCCACGGACATGAGCGTCACCGAGATCGCCACCCACTGCGGCTTTTCCGACGGCAACTATTTCAAGGACGCCTTCAAGCGCAAATACGGCGTCAGCCCCCGGGAATACCGGAACGCCGCCAAGGGCTGATATTGAAAACCGAAGGATAGAGATATAATACTACTTTCAAATAGAAATCTTTAAAGTCTTGTGGCCAGAATTGTGCCATACTTCGTTGAAGCCCTTGAACATATATCTCCATTATGCTCTGCGGCCTTCGCCTCGTCTGGCGCAATTCTGTCTCGCAATCCTTTTTAAAGCTTCTTATTTGAAAGTAGTATAATAGAAGGAGGATCTGCCATGCATATTCTGGAAAACGAAGTTCTCTCCCTGGCCTTTGCGGACAAGGGCGCGGAGCTGAGTCGGGTCTTGGACAAGGAAAACGGCTGCGAGCGGCTCTGGAGCGCGGATCCCGCGGTGTGGAACCGGCACGCCCCCATCCTCTTCCCCTTTGTGGGCAAGGTGGTGGACGGGCAGTACCGACTGGAGGGCAGGACCTATGCGATGAAGACCCAGCACGGCTTTGCCCGGGACCTGGACTTTGCCTGCGAGGAGGAGGGCGAAGGCTCCCTCACCCAGGTCCTCTGCTCCACCGAGGCCACAAAGGAGATCTACCCCTTTGATTTCCTTCTCCGGGTGCGCCACCGGCTGGACAGGGATAATCCCCGGCTGCTGCACATCGAATGGGAAGTCACGAACACCGGGGAGGATACCATGTATTACGCCATCGGCGGCCATCCGGGCTTTCTGCCCCCGGAGGGCGTGAACAAGGAGGCCTGCTTCCTGGCCTTTCCCGGGAAGGAGAAGCTCCGCTACATCAGCGCAGATCCCGCGGGCTTTGCCCTGCCGGAGGCGGTCCACGAGCTAAGGCCGCAAAACGGCGCGGTCCCCTACGGAGAGACTCTGCCGGAGACCTGGATCTTTGAGGATCGGCAGGTGGACGCGGTGCAGCTGCTGAAGCCGGACGGGAGCCCCTGGGTCACCCTGCGCTGCGAGCAGTTCCCGATCCTGGCCGTCTGGGCCAATGCCAAGGGCCCCTTCGTTTGCCTGGAGCCCTGGTGCGGCCGCACCGACAACGCGGGCTTCACCGGAGAGCTGCCGGAAAAGGTCTGCGAGGAGAAGCTCTCTCCGGGCGAGACGAAGCGCATCGCCTACAGCATCGAGTTTCACCGCTGAGTCCGTCTTCGCCGCGTAGGGCGCGATCCCCAGTTTCGCTCCGTTTCCCACCTTGTACGGGTCGTCGAGGACGCCGACCCCCATAGGAATGGGGACCTCATCCGGCGCAAGCGGTCCCCCTGTCCGCCTTGCGGGGGGGGGGAGGCTTGGCGCGACACCCCGAGGGCAAAGTCCTCGGGGTGTTTTGCGGATCGCGCTCTTGATAGACGCCTGTTTTTCGATTATAATCCTATCAAGTACATGTCGGATCGGCGGTCATGCAGTCAGCAGAACGTGGGACACGGGATAATCCCTTCTCCAATTCTCGAACGAAGGATCATGAACTATTCATTTCTTTTTGATTTGTTGCTGTTCGCATTATTTGAAGCATCTGCAAGAACTTGTGTTCGCGAAGCATATTCTTTCAGGCGCAACAAAGGACAAATAAAGGATCACATCGAAAACCTTCCGTTTGTCAGGCGTGTTTTACGTCTCTATTTTCCCAGTGAAACGAACGCGCCAAATAATACGCGCTTATTCCAACTTTTCAGAGCAGCTAATTTTCTTGGGTTGTTGGTAAACTGCTATTTTGCGTGGGATGAAAAGGCCGTAATATGCGGTGGAGTATTGTGTGCAAAAATCGTGTTGCTGTTTTTGCCTTTCATCCTTTATGTCGTCTATGCGCTGATAAAAGGTCCGTCCGGTCGTAAAAACATAGATTTTAGTATATTCAGAAATCCTTGAGGAGGCTTCCCCCTCTTGTCATTCTGAGGAGCTGAAGCCGACGAAGGCTCCCAATGGCGTCGGGTCGGATTCAAGCATTTCCATGGATATTCGCACCGCCCCCCGTCTTCGCCGTAGGGGCGGCGGCTTGTCCCCGCCCGGCGGCAGTGACCTTTTCCAAATAAAAGGGTTCGGCGAATCCGCACATGCTGCGAATTCGCCGAACCCTTTTCTTGCCAATGCTTTTATGCTGCCGGGAGGGGACAAGCCCCTCCCCTGCGGCGGAGACGGCGTGCGGCGCTCGTGTCCGTGGGGATGCTTGAATCTGGCCCTGCGCCGGGGGCGAGATCCTTCGTCGGCTTTCCCTTCTCAGGATGACACCCCTTCCGGTTCCGGGCTGCGGGCAGCCCGGAACCACCTCCCCCGGAGGGGGAGGCAAGGGCGAACGCCCCCAGGTGCAAGCGCCAGCTCTCCCCTGCCTGCGGCGGGGCGAGTCAAAGGCGGGGCGAGTCAAAGGCGGGGCGAGTCAAGAAGGGGGGGGGAGGCCAGGGCAGACGGAATCCTGGGGCAAGGAACCGTCCCCTGTCCCGCCTCCCCGTTCCCGCAAAACAGCAGCCGCCTGGAGGGGCGGCTGCCTTGATCGTGCTTCTTTATTCGATGACCGCAGCGGTGATGGATGTGGGATAGAGCAGGGTGCTCGCCTCCAGGCCCTGGAGGCGCACGCAGACCTTGGCGTTTTCCCCGCTCTTATTGAGCAGGACCAGGGCGATGCTGCCGTCCGGCCGCTTCCAGGCGCTGGCGTCGATGGCTTCGGAATACCTGGTGCAGGCGATGCGCACCGAGCCGGGGACGACAGTCCTGGCCAGGAGCTCCATATACTGCCCCAGCAGGGTCTGGCGCAGCTTCTTTTCCTTTGTGTCATACAGGAAGGGGGCCAGGCAGTAGTTGCCCACATAGTTGGGTCCCCCCTGCTCGTCCAGCAGCAGGTTCCAGTCCCCGAAGGCGCAGATGCCGTGGTTGAGATCGCCCAGGATCTCGTGGCTCATGGCAATGGCGGCGCGGTCGGCGTCTTTGGCGTCGAACTTGTAAAACTCGATGCAGCTCTCGGACACCATCAGCTTTTTCCCCGGGAAGCGCTCCCGGCAGAGATCCAGAGCCTCAAAATGATCGCCGGAGTACCAGTGGAAGGCGATGCCCGCCACCATCCTGTCGGTGTCGGCGTCCACCACGTCCCGCAGCCACTCATAGACCCGCTCCTTGTTGTGGTCCCAGAGATAGATCTCCAGATCCGTGAGGCTGTGCCTTTCCATGGCGGGCCACATATAGTCCCGCAGGAAGCGCTTTTGCTCTTCAGCGGTGAAAACGCAGCTGTCCCAGCGCTGCACAGCGTGAGCCTCGTTCTGCAGGGAGAGCATGGTGACCGCAAAGCCCCGCTCCCGATACCACAGGATATACTGGCAGAGATACTCGGCCCAGTCGCCGTAGTGCTCGGGCAGGAGCCTGCCGCCGCCCTCCCGTCTGCCGTTGGACTTCCACTTGGCAGGAGGGGACCAGGGGGCCAGCATGATGCCGAGCTTTCTGCCCGCGGCCTTCTCCGCGTCCCGCAGCAGGGGCAGGATATACCGCTCCACCCGCTCGAAGCCCTCATACTGGCTGAGGGAAAAGTCACAGCTGTCGATGGGGATGCGGACAAAGGAATAGCCCATGTGCCCGGGAGAAAAATAGGTCTCCGTCAGCTGCTTTTTCTGCGCCTCGTCCATCTGGGAATAGACATAGCCCGCCGCCTCGGTGATGGCGCCGCCGAAGCCCTCGAAGCTCTGGTAGGAGAGCTCCGGATAGAGATTGACCACTTTGTTTTCCGTTTCTCCGGGCAGGAAACGAACGCTTTGTTCAAAGCGCTCGTCCCAGGCGCCGGAGCCGTACAGAGTATGGACCAGCATATTCATGGTTTTGCTTTCCTTTCAGCAATGATGACAAAGCTTGCGGGGTTCAGCAGGCAGACGATGCTGCCGGGGATGTACACCACGCAAAGCCCGGGATGATAAAGCTGCGCTTGCCCATTTTGTTGGCCACGGGCCAGGCGAAGACCAGTTCCGGCAGCTTCACGGATTGCTTGTCTGTTCTGGAGTTCAGGACGGGCTTGTTCCAGAAGCTCACTGCAGCATCTCCTTGGTGAGCCATCCGTTCTTCAGGCAGCGGGCCAGATCCCAGCTCTCCTTCCAGCTCTCGTCCGTGGGGATGTTCCGATCCCGCAGGAGTTGGTAGTTCCAGTAGAACCAGCCGGCGCCCGCCTTCCAGGCGTCCAGCTCGAACCGGCCGATCTCCCGGTACTTCTGCCGCTTCTGCTCCTCAAAAGCCTCGGCGTCCATGACGGCCTTGGGCATCTTGTCCGCGTAGCGGTTGCAGATGCACCACTCGCCCACGATGACGGGCACATGGCGGCTCACGCTCTCGATCTGCTTTTTGTTCACGTCGATAAAGAGCTTGTAGACCCAGGGCTGGTGCAGAGGCACGAAGCTCTCCATGGCGAAGATGTAGATATGGGTGTCCAGCATCACGTTTTGGAAACCGGCCTCGTCGAAGAAGCGGTTCCAGCTGGTGAGGCGGAAGCCGTCGTGGAAGACCACGGTCTTCTCCTCTCTCATGTGCTTGCGGATGCGCTTGTAGGCCTCGTGATAGAAGGGCTTGAGGAAGCTCAGCGGCACATAGCCCGAGCCCTTGGCCTCCTCCTTGTCCACAGCCTTGCCGGTGGAGGGTGCGGTGAGATAGACGATCCAGCTGATGGGCTCATTCAAAACCTCGATGCCGAAGAGGCCGGGCCGCTTGCCATAGCGTTCCGCCAGGCGCTCCAGCACCGTAAGGGCAAACTCCACCTCTTCCGGGTGCTTGTACCAGTGGCACACGCCGGTGAGGCCGCCGTTATCGTAGCCGTTCTGGCTGTAGGGCACGGTGTGCAGGTCCAGCAGGATCTTGAGTCCGTACTTCTCCGCCCAGTCAAAGGCCTTGTCGATCCATTCCACGCAGCCCACAAAGGGAGGCCGGTCGCCAAAGGTGAAATAGGGCACCGGCAGACGCACGGTGTTGAGTCCGTTTTCCGCGATGAAGCGAAAATCCTCCTCCGTCACATAGGTGTCCCGGTGCTTCCGGATCAGGGCCGCGAACTCGTCGGCGGGCATCTTCCGGCTGAGCCAGGTCTCGTCCTCGGTATGGGTGCTCTCGAACAGATCCGGCTTCATCCATTTTTCCAGGACGAGCCAGTTGCCCAGGTTGGTTCCGCGAATCTTTTCCATGCTTTCCTCCTTTTGAAAATGCCTCCGCTGCCGGGGCGCTTTTGGTTTATTGTTTCGCTTTCTCCGCGAAGATGGCAGGGTCGATGGGCAGACGGAGGCATTGAGCTCCAGGCTTTTTTCCTGGCCAAAGCGGGAGATAGAAGAAGCCGGCTGCTCTCGCATGGCGGCTTCATCGTCTACGACCGCAATTTGCATGGCTTTACCCGCCCTTGACAACACTATAAGACCCGCACGCCCAAATTGCAAGCTCCGTGTTCCCCCAACGGGTTTCCGCAAAAGAAAAGCGGCGGGGGAAATCCCCCGCCGCTCCAAGCTGTCGACACTTTGTCGACAGCTTGAGAATACTTTGTGTATTGTCAAGCCCTTTGACGCGGAATTGGCGGAAATTGGCCCGTCAAAACCGTGTTCGAATTGGCGCCATCAGGCTATGGCGCGATGTTTTCATCGCACCGTCGCAGGCAAGAGGGCCATTGCGGGGTACCCGCCCGGGTTCTTTGGGATTCCCCCTATCGGCCTTCGGCCACTTCGACCCGCAGGGCCCGCAGCCCCGGAGGGGGAAGCAAGCCCCTGTTGAAGGGGCAGCCTGTCCTATGCCTCCCGGACGCGCAGCTGCCCCTGCTCCCAGTCGATCCGCAGCAGCTTCTCCCCCATGGGGAAGCTGCAGTGCAGCGAAGCGAAGGCTCCTTCCCGCGGCTGAAGCTCATAGCGTGCGCCGCCGGGCTCCGTTCCCCGCAGGCCCACGAAATAGCGGGCCAGCAGATAGATGGGGCTGGCCGCCCAGGCGTGGCAGAGGGACTTGCCGAAGGGGTCGCCGTACATCTCATACTGCTGCTCCAGAGGCTTGGCCGGGTCAAACTCCTCCCAGAAGGTGACGGCGCCCAGCTTCAGCATACCGCCCCAGTAAGACTTGATCTCCCGCAGGACCTCATCCAGATAGCCCAGACGGCACAGCGCCTCCAGCTCGAAGAAGCGGAAATAGGGGGTAGTGATGGCGGGGATGGCGTTGTTGAAGAGAACGCTTTGGGCAAGGAGCTTCTTTCTCTCCCCGTCCGCAATATCGAACAGGATGGCGAAGATATTGGCATGCCGCGTCACATGGCGCCTTCCGGAAGTGAAGGAGTCGATATAGGCCGCGCGCTCCCCGTCCCAGTAGCAGGTCTCGATCTGCTTGAGGAGCAGGGCCCGCTCCCGCTCATACGGCTCCCCTTTTCCCGCCGGGGCCAGGCGGGCCATCACGCGGTAAGCCTCCGCCAGGAGCATCTGCTCGGCGCAGAGGGGCCCGTCCCGGTCGAAGTCCGCCCAGTCGATGAAGACCCAGTCCCGCTTTCTCCCCACGACGAAGCCGTGCTCCTCCCGTTGGGACAGAAGGAGCGCCATCAGGCTCTCCATCTTCGGCCAGAGGAAGTCCACAAAGTCCCGGTCGCCATAGCTGTTGTAATACTCCTCCACGCTGAGGATCCACAGCAGCGAATAGTCCAGGATGGTGTTGACGTGGGTGGTGGTGGGCTCCGCGCCCCGCAGGGCCAGCAGGGTGCGCTTTTCGATCTCCCGGTCGCCGGTGAGATAGCGGTTCACCAGCAGGCTCTGATAGGCGTCTCCGCCCCAGATCCACTTGTCCCGCTTGATGCCGTCCAGGAAGAAGGCGCCGGAGCAGAGCATGAAGGTGTGGGCCGCCACGTCAAAGATGCGGTTGAGCTCCTCGTCCTCCGAGCGGAAGCCAGCCTTCACGGGAATGTCGATGTATTGGTGAATAGCCGCGGCGGAGCAGTCCTCCGGCGCAAGCCCGGCCACATAGGCATAGCGCAGCGCCTGGCGCGGGCAGCGGCCGGTCTCGGGATCCGGGCGGCAGTGATAGTAGCAGTTCCGGGTGTCCAGCGCCTCGGCGCGGCTCTCGCCCAGGTACACCAGGGGCGGCTCGCCCTCGAAGCGCAGCTCCAGCGCGGCGGTGAGCTCCGTTTCAAAGGTGAAGAGAGTGCCGCCCTTGACGCTTTCCACCGAGACCGGCTCAAAGCGCTTTTCGCTGTAGGCCCAGTCGGAAGGGTCCCAGGCCGGGTCGGTGAAATAGCGGTTGTGGGCGGCGGGAATCGGGTCGGCGTCAAAGTCATCCGCCAGCCAGCCCTCATCCGAGCAGATCAGCTCCCCCTCCACAAAGATGGCGGGCATGCAGCCGATGCAGGCGATGTGCACCGAGATGCGCGTCTCCCCCGCCGGGCAGGGGATGGGCGCGCCCAGGGGGTGCTTTTCGTCACCCAGCTGCACATAGCCCTGGGCGCCGGGCACGCCATAGACGGTAAAGACGCTCTCTTTTTCCAGCCGGTAGGTCCGGCGAAAGGCCACCCGATTGCGGAAGGGCGCGCTTTTCCAGAAGGCGGGCCACTGGCAGCCCCGCTCCACCCGGGAAAAATTCTGCTTCATGGCGTGATAGAGCTCAAAGTCCCCGGGATACCACAGCCAATAGGTTTCGTTCATATGTGTTTCCTCTTAAATATATACTTGGCTCGCCCCCGCCCTTGGGCAAGGGGAGAGCTGGCGCGACAGCGCGTGAGAGGGACAGGGCAATGTTGGATGCGGTCCCTCTCCGTCACTTCGTGACACCTCTCCCCGGCGCAGGGAGAGGCAAGAGAAAAGCCGGTGGGCCTTTCCCTTTATTTGCAGGGCAGCTCCACGCTTGCCGTCCGCTCCCCGTCGGTGACGGTGACGCGCAGCGTACCGATTTCCCCGGCCTGGACCACAGTCTGGGCTTCGCCGAAATAGGTCGGTACCTCGCTCTGGGCGTAGTTGCCGCGGAAGTAGGTGCTGCCGTTGGCCGTGCCCATGACCGTGCCGTTTTCCGCCGTCACGCGGATGCGGTGCTTTTCCATGGGCTTGATCTCACCGTTTTCATCGGTATAGCGCATGCGGAAATAGACCATCTCGCCCGGGCGGCAGGATGCCGTTTCCGGCTCGAGACGCAGTTCGGTCTTCTCCCCCGCTGTCAGCAGCGCGTCGCGGCCGATCTCCTTGCCCGCGGCGTCAAAGGAGATCGCCAGCAGCTCGCCGGAATGATACGTTACACGGAAGTTGGCGCGGGCCTTTCTGGGCCTCTTTTGGCCCACACACTGCCCGTTGACATAGAGCTTCACCGCGGCGGCCCGGGCATAGACCTCCACATCCGTCTCCTGCCCGTCGCAGCCGGGCCAGGTCCAGGAGCGCTGCGCTCTCGTCAGCTGCCAGCCGGAAATGTTGGGCTTTTCCATTTCGTACACCGGGAATACCGCCAGCTTCGGCCCCTGTTCCAGTTCAAAGGCCACCCGGGTGTAGTCCACCTCCGGGGTCTTTTTGCCGGTCACGTCGATGCGGCAGGTGCCGCCGCGGATGCGATCCTCCGGCGCCTCGCTCTTGTAGTCAGCAAACTCCGGGCCGCCGTCGCCGCACTCGCCGATGTAGTCCCAGCCGGCCCAGACGAAGTCACCCACCAGCTGGGGCGTGTCTTTGGCGATCTCCCAGAAATCATAGGCGTCGCCGATCAGGGTTTCACTGCCCAGGATCATGCGCCTGGGGTACTTCCGCGCGTCCTTGCGGTAGCGCCAGTTGCCGTAGTTGTAGCCCGCGATATCCATGGCGGCGAAGGCGTCCCGGGTCTTCCAGTCGCAGGGAGGCAGCCAGGCGCCGAACTTCATGAAATCGCAGCCGATCCTGGCGGCCAGCATGTTATAGAACTCGGAGCCCACGGGCTTTTTCTTGGGCTTTTGGGCGCTGGCCTCCGCCGCGGCCTTTTTCGCGGCCTCCGCCTGCTGCTGGGCCTTTTCGTCGCTGTAGACCCCCATGCCCATGGAGGAGAGGAAGTTGAAGAAGATGTTGATGCCGCAGGTGACGGGGCGGGTATCGTCCAGGCTGTGCAGATAGTCCGTAAAGTCCTGCTGCAGCCGGATGCCCTTTTCCTGGGCGCTCTCCGCCACCTCGTTGCCGGTGGAGTACAGAATGACGCAGGGGTGGTTGTAGTCCTTGTCCACCATGTCCTTCATGTCCTGCTTCCACCACTCGGTCACATAGGAGGCGTAGTCATGCTGGGCCTTGTGCATGTACCAGCAGTCCACATACTCGTCCATCATCAGCATGCCCAGCTTATCGCAGGCGTCCAGCAGATACTTGGAGCAGGGGTTGTGAGACGAGCGCACAGCGTTGTAGCCCGCCTCCTTCAGGATGCGGATGCGCCGCTCCTCCGCCTCGGGATAGGTGCAGGCGCCTAGCAGGCCGTTGTCGTGGTGGATGCAGGCCCCGCGGATGACGGTACGCTCGCCGTTCACGGCCACGCCCTTTTCCGGCGTCCAGCTCAGGCTGCGGATGCCGAAGGGCACCTCCACCAGGTCTTTGCCGAAGCGCACGCGGCAGGTATAAAGATAGGGGGTATTTACGTTCCAGAGCTTCGCGTCGGGGATCTCCAGCTCGAAGGGGCCGATGCCGCTTGCCTGCGCGGCGACAGTCTCGCCGTCCAGGATCTCCACAGAAACCTCGCCCGGAACGGAGGTCTGCACATCGACACGGATTATCGCAGGGCGTATGCTCAGCGTCCGGATCTTCACGCCGTTTACGGGGATGTGCTTTTCCTCACCGGTCCAGAGCCAGACCGGGCGGAAGATGCCGGTGCCGGAATACCAGCGGGAATTGGGCTGGTCGGCATTGTGAGCGATGACCTGCAGCTCGTTCTCCCCCTCCCGCAGTCCCTCGTTCAGCTCCACATAGAAATTGGTGTAGCCATAGGGGCGGAAGGCGATCTTCTGGCCGTTGAGCCAGACCTCCGCGTTGTGATACACGCTCTCAAACTCCAGCAGCAGCTTTTTGTTCCGCTGCTCTTCGCTCAGGGTAATGCGCTTGCGGTATTCATAGTCGCCGCCCTCGAACCAGCCGATGTTGCCTTCGCCCAGGCTGGTGTTGAGGCGCGCCTCCGTGCGCATGGCGTCATGGGGCAGGGTGACGGGGATCGCTTCCGCGCCGGGCTTGAGCGCCCGGCAGGTCCAGCCGGTGTTGAAATCGTACCGTTTCATGCTTCGCCTTATCCTTTTGCTTTTTATTATATTTTTTCCGTTCTTCTCTATTTTACACAAAATGCGCCATTCTGCAAGCGCAAACTATAGCTGATTTGTCGAAAGTCGGCGAGCCGCAGGATGGCAGGCAAAAGGCAGAGGCGGGAACGCTCCCGGCTCTGCCCTGTGATGGATATGGCTGCGCAGCATGTGAGCCATACTCCTCCCTCCGTTTCCGCTCAGTTCGTAAATCGCCGTGCCGAAGGGTGGAAGGATGACGTCTCCCTCCGCGCGCTCCCCCGTGTGGAGTAAACGATGATTCAATCGGCAAGAGCGAATCCCGAGAAAATATGCGTTCTGA
>CAMOXK010000040.1 GCA_946629065.1 uncultured Clostridia bacterium | reverse complement strand
GCGCAATTCTGTCTCGCAATCCTTTTTAAAGCTTCTTATTTGAAAGTAGTATTATATGCATTCCACAGGGTCCGGTTTTTCGCGGATGCAGTCCTTTGGGACGCAGTCAGGACGGCGTCGCAGCTCCCTCAGTTTGGGATCACGGAGCCGCCAAGGCCCGCGTTTGGAATGACGAAGAAGTATTCTCTTCCAGGGATCGGGTCATCCCTGTCTGTGAAGGAGACGCGCAGCGTGTTGTCGTTCAAGGTTCGGACGGTGATCCGGGCGATCCTTCTCAGCTCCAGCGCGTCGATGGACTCGTCAAAGGCAAACTGCGCGTCCTCGGGCAGAGGCGGCAAGTCCTCCAGATCCTCGCCGACAATGGTGTCGATCTGGTCCTGGACCGTTAAGCCATAATAGGCCACATAGGCCTGGGACAGGTCCATTTTTTCAAAGCCGCCCTTGTCGTAGTGGAAGACGATCTCATACTTGCCGTCCTCGTTGTACACCACGGGATCGGCCGCCAGGTCCTGGTTCACCGGCAGGTCCCACGCATCCTGGGTGTTCGTGTTCACATTCACCTGAATGCCGCAGCCGGAAAGCAGCAGCGCGGCCATGCACAGCACCAGGGCCAGTGCCCTTTTCCTTTTGGGAAGGACTTTGTGTTCCTTCGAGCCATGTTGTTCCAGTCTGTTCATTTGGGCAGCTCCTTTCTTATGCTTTCATTCAGTGACATTATAGTGCGAAAATATGCAAAGTCAATCCGCAGCTTTTCATTTCTCCTCAGCTCACGATCCTGCCAAGGCCGGGGATCTTTTTGCCGACAGTTCCCGCATCGCCGGGTGGATCAGGAAGGAAACAGCCCGGTCAAGGACCGGGCTGTTGATCTGCCGTGATTTGATCGGGCTCGCCGCCCCGGGACGTCCTCAGCCCACCTGATCCCAGAGCTTGAAGCTCTCTTCCGTCCGCTGCTCCTCGGCAGTGATGCCGGGCACAAACTCGGTCACATAGGTGTCCCCCGTGGCCCGGTCGATATAGTAGCGCACCAGCGCGCCGGTGTAGGAGCGGAAGAGGATCACCACCTGCTGCTCGTTGCTGGATTCGATCTCCCAGGAAACCTGGTACTCTCCGGCGTCCACGATCCGCTGCAGGTCGGGATTCTGACTGAGGCAGTAGTTTTTGATGATGGAGAGAGCCAGCTCATCCTCCACAGGCGTCCCTTCCACATCCCGCTCCAGAGCGTTCAGCGTCCGCACCATATAGGCAAAGCGTCTTCCAAAGCCCTCGGCACCCTCAATGGCGTAGCAGGCCCGGGCAACGATGCTGCCGCTGCCGGCGGGGATGATATAAATCTCCTGGATCATCTCCGCCATCTGGTTGGTGCCCTTGATGACAGAGGCCTCGATGCGCAGGCACTTGACGCCATTGTCAAGCTCCCGCTCGTCCTGGAGGAGATCGTACACATCGGAGAGGCCTGCGCTGAGGACGTCGGCCACCAGATTGGCGTTGCCCGTGTCATAGCTCACTTCCAGGTAGTTCTGGGGATCAGCCGGGTCGTCCCAGTCGGAGACGAAGCGCTCCCGGTCCCCTTCGCTCTGCCTGACGAAGTTTTCGTAGTCATAGTCCATGGCAAAGCCCAGGTCCTCGCGCCGGATGTGCTCATAGCGGACCGTCTCCTCCATGCCCTCCATCACGATGACCGCCTCGAAGCGCTCCCCATTCTGCCGCTCATCCTCGGCAGCCGTCTCGATGGTCTCCTCCACGATGATCTGCCCGTCGTCGGAAGCGTTGGTCTGGCTCTCCGCCTCTGCTGCGGGCGTATCGTTCCCGCTCGCAGGAGCAGCGCCGCAGGCGGCCAGGGAAAGCATCATCGCTGCAAGGAGCAGCAAACTCAGTATCGTCTTTTTCATAGTATCCTCCAATTGCATATCGCTTGGGTGATTATAGTCCCCTCTCGCCATGGATGCAAGGGACTTAAGGATAATTAAGAAAACCGAAGGCCGAGCTGCTTCTCTTTGGATCGACGTTTCTTTCAGGCCTTCTGCAGTTCCAGATAGATCGAGCGCGGCGCTTCGTCCCCGGAATACAGGTAGGAAGGATATTCTTTCTCCCGAAAGCCCAGCCTCCTGTATAGGGCGATCGCTTTTCCGTTCTCCGGGTTCGGGTCGACCCAAACGCGCTCGGCGCCGTTTCGGAAGGCCTCCCGGATGGCGTGGCTGAGGCCTGCCGTCCCGATGCCCCGTCCCCGGGCAAAGGCGAAGAGCTTGATGTCCAGCGCGGCGCTCAGATGCTCCGGATCGATCCGGTAGAAGGCCTCTCCGCAGTAGTTCCCGTCTTCAAAAATCGCGTAGTGGTTCCGCGCGGGCCGCCCGGATTCGATCCACCGAAACCAGTCCCGCATCTCCTCGTCCGTCTGCCGGAGTCCCTCCGGGAAGCCCACGAAGCGCATCACGTCCCCGTCGGCCCAAAGCCTTTGGACGAGGGGAAGCTCCCGGGCCGTTGTCTCTTTCACTTCGATCATATCACACCCTCCGATCGCCGCCGGGTTCTCAGTAGTCAAAGACTTCCTTTTCCACGCGGATCTTTGCCGTCAGCTTTTCTCCCTCATAGGCTTTTCTGATCTCGATCAGATTCAGGACCGTGTAGCCTTTCGCGCGCAGGAAGCGGATCATGCCCTCGTTGTTGGGGTGGACATAGTTATAGACGGTATCCTCCCCCATGGACGCAGCCAACTCCTCCGCCTTGGCAAAGAGCATGGAAGCGGCGCCTTTTCTCCGGCACTCCTCCCGGACGAAAAGCTGCTCCACCCAGAGGCAGGGCGCATCGATCCTGCACACCAGATAGCCCACCAAGGCGCCCTCCTCCGCGGCGGCATAAACGGGAAAGCCCGCGTTTAAAAACTCCAGGATCTCCTCCCTGCCCGCTTCCCCGTTCGGCCGGGACCGGATCCCCTTATAGGCTTTCAGCTGGACCCGAAATGCGGCCACCAGCGGAGCGATCCGCTCCGCGTCTTCGATCCCGATCCTGATGATTTCCATGTCTGCCTCCAAAGAAACGATTGATTGAGCTGAGTATACCATGCCCCGATCCGGATAACAACTGGAGCAGCAATCAAGGCCTCAATTTGAACGATACCTCTCAGTGAAATCGATTGATCCGGGGAAGGATGGCCGGGAATACTCGAAAAAGCAAAAACGCCGCTGCGGAAATAGCTCCGCAGCGTCTGTTTTTTAAGGAGGGGGTAGTAAAAAGCCTTCCCCTTGAGGGGAAGGTGCCCCAGTGCGCACACTGGGGCGGATGAGGTGTATCGGAATGCATGCAGAAGCACAATTATAATGATCGTGATTTTGATTCATCAACGGAAAACGAAGCAACAACACTTATCGGGCCAACTATATGGCGGTTGAAATTACTAAGCTCCTCAGCCGGAATCCACAATTCTTGATGATAATGGTTCCCCACAATATGAATCTCGAACTGCGAACAATAATCGTCATCTACTTCAAATCTGGTTACGTAGCCTTTATGATCAGAAGAGTGCTTTACATTCCACTTTTCCGCAATCTCAGAAGCATATTCTTCATTGAGGACGGGATAAAAAATCGGCTGGTCCGGTAATCTTGGTGGAAATTCTCTGTACCCGCTCTGTTCGATCAGGCTTAATTCTTTTGTTCCGACAGGTCTAAACAAAACCATAAAAAGCCTCCACATCTTCGATGGTTCTCAGTATAATACTACTTTCAAATAAGAAGCTAAAAAAAAGGATTGCGAGACAGAATTGCGCCAGACGAGGCGAAGGCCGCAGAGCATAATGGAGATATATGTTCAAGGGCTTCAACGAAGTATGGCACAATTCTGGCCGCAAGACTTTAAAGATTTCTATTTGAAAGTAGTATAACATGGCTGCTTTTGCTATGCAATGAAATAGCACGGTAATTCTATCAAAATTACCGTGCTAATTTGGAAAAGGTATTGCGTTTTGATAGAATTTCCCGGAGGGGGTGCAGCTGCCTGTTCAGGGGGGTGCATTCCTTTCGCTCAGGGGGTGCATTATTCTTGTTAGGGGGTGCAAATGGCGAAGGGGGTGCAAAACAAACGATCAAAGGCAATTCAATCCCAATCCAGTTCAAGATAATAGGGCTGATCCTCGCCGTTTTCCAGACTATCGCATAACAAATAACGCACCCTGTGTTCAGTCTCGTTATAAGCAAAGATGTAATATGTATAGCTGCCAGTTACCGGCTCAAAGGGCGTGTCTCCTTCATATAGGATCAGGCAGGTATAATCTCCTTTTTTCTTGGTCTCAAAATGAAAATATGTATTTTCCGCTTTTGCTTCTTCAAGAACAGCACTTGCTCGAGCGATCTCTTTGGAAAAAGCATCCTCTTCGAGGGGCCATTCTGCGTAAATATCATAGGTATAATCCAAAGCGGGCAGATAGCGATACAGGTAGTGAGCGTCAAGATAGACAGTCTCGATGGAATCTCCCTTTCGAACGTTTTCAAAATAGTGGGGCCATGTTGGAAAAAGAGCCTGATACACATCGTACCTGTTTGCAATACAATCGGTGTCCAGGCTCCGGTAGTTTCGAATGTCCGTGGTTTCCGAGCGGGAAATGATCCCGAGAGTAAGAAGGGGACTGACTAAAGCGCTGGCAATACAGAAGAGAATGATCGCGTATTTTACAGTATCCCTTTTCTTCTCATTCACATGCAACCGTGGGAAAAGCATTAATAGAATCGACGGCAACAGGGAAAAAAGAGCGATCACCAGCTCTATGAAGTCTATGATAGGATAATGAAAAAAATGGAGTCTGCCCACAAGAGCGTTTGCAGAGAGAAAAATCGGTAACCAGGCGACCAGGAAAATAACGGCCGAACGAAGGAAGCGACGGACCCGGGATCGGAGATCATCCTTGTCCCCGTTAGGAAGAGCATGACTCTCCACAGGTTTGGACAGAACTTCCACCAGCGCGTGAACATCGCTAAATTCTTTTGTTTCGAACTGAACGAGAACGCTGAGCAATTCCTGCTCATCTGAGAGAGTTTTTTCTTTGCGGGCCTTTAACGCCGGCAACGCCCTGGATATTGACTCCGGCTGGGCGGTCATTTCTCGGATCTCCTCAACTGTAAACCCGAACTTCCGAAGTACAGCGATATCACGGAGCGATTCCACATCCGATTGGGTGAACGTGAAAGACCTGCGGCCCATATAGTTTTCCGTATATGCAGGCGATAAAAGCCCCTCTTCGATGTAAAACCGGATAGCCCTATCCGTCAGCCCAGTTTGTTGGGAAACGCTCTTGATCTTCATGGTATCACCATCCTTTTCAATTATACTACGTTTTTACCTTAGGTGGAAGTCAAGAGAAAAAAACAAAGCACGGCAATTCTATCAAAATAGCCGTGCTTTTTGGGCGGAGGGTGCAGGATTCGCTTGCATTTCTTTTCCGCTTGCGGAAGACGTGGAAAAGAAATAGCGGTGTTGACCAGTTTTTGAACTGGTCAACGCACATGCCCTATGGCATGTGCGGACATGATTCGAATCCTGCCCCTCTGATCGCCATAAAACAGTCCCCCGGCCATTGCTGGCCGGGGGACTGTTTTATGGCGGAGGGTGCAGGATTCGAACCCGCGTGGACATCACTGCCCTAATGGTTTTCAAGACCACCCCGTTATGACCGCTTCGGTAACCCTCCATATATGTGAACTCCCTTTCGGGAGATCCGCAACAATATGAACTTGTCTCAGTTTTCAAGACCGCCCCGTTATGTCCTGTTGCGGTGCCCGAAATCTTCTGCTCGCTGAGGCTCGCAAGATTTCGACCGCTGCCACTCCTTTTTGCTCGCTTCTTCCGCCACTGGCGGCGCTCGCAAACGTCCCCGCTTCGGTAACCCTCCGTGTATGTGAACTCTCGATTGAGAGATCCGCAACGATATGAACTTGTTTCGGTTTTCAAGACCGCCCCGTTATGTCCTGTTGCGGTGCCCGAAATCTTCTGCTCGCCGAGGCTCGCAAGATTTCGACCGCTGCCACTCCTTTTCGCTCGCTTCTTCCGCCGCCGGCGGCGCTCGCAAACGGCCCCGCTTCGGGTTCCCTCCGTGTATACGCTTTCGCAACGGAGATTATACACGATGCGTCCGGCAAATGCAAGAGCACGGCCTGCTTTTCCTTCTCCCCTGCCGGCGCTTTTGTGCGGTGCGGCCTCCCTCTGCCGCGTTGACAAGCGGGGCCTGGAAGGATTATAGTACAGGAAAGAAGCGAGCATTGATCGCAAAGCAAGTTGCGCAGCTGCCTGAAAGGCGGCAGCGCAGGGAGGGACGCCCATGGACAAATACCAGCTGCAGCGTTATATGGAGGCCGAGCCCGGGGCCAAGCTGAAGGACCTGGTGATGAAGCTGCTGTATGACGAGATCGTGAGTCTGCACATCCTGCCGGGGACCAAGCTGAACGTGAACCAACTGGCCGCCTCCCTGGGGGTCTCCCGCACGCCGGTGGCCGAGGCCGTGGCCGGGCTTGCGGACATCGGCTTTGTGGTGACCCGTCCCGGGCAGAGCGGCAGCTTTGTGCTGGATCTAAACATGGTGGACATGATCCATCTCTACCATGTGCGCAACGCCATTGAGAGTGAGGCCGCCGCCCTCTGCGCCTATGAGGCCAGCGACACCACCGTCCGGGAACTGACCATGCTGGCCGAGGCCTTCAAGACCAGCGTGGAGGGCCGGGACATCCGCGGCATGCGGGAGACGGACATGCCCTTCCACCGCCTGATCATCCGGGCCTGCGGCAACCCCTACCTGGTCCGCAGCTATGAGGCCATCGTGCCCAAGCTCACCATGTATCAGGCCTCCATGATCGAATTTGTGGGCCAGCAGGGGAACGAATCCAACCCCTGGCTCTCCAGCGTGAAATACAACCACGTCTCCGTGGTCTCCGCCATCCGCATGCGCCAGCCGGAGCTGGCCCGGCAGTCCATGGCCGACCACATCCGCACCAGTCTGAGCTTCACCAGTCTCTCCGGCGAGAGCGCGGACCCCTTCCACCCCTTCCGCAAGACCGAGCGCTGAAGCTTGCCCGCAGCAAAACGCCCCCTCCGTTCCCACGGAAGGGGCGTTTTGCTGTATTCGTATTACTCCCGGATCCAGCCGCGGGCCACACACTCGGCCTTGATGCGGGCAAATTCCTCGTCGCTGACCAGGCCCTGCTTGTGCATCTCCACCATCCTCCGCAGGGCGGCGATGGTCTCAGCGTCCGGCGGGGTCACGTTCTTCCCCGGTGCGGCGCGCCGGATCGGGGTGTTCACGCCGATCCGCTTGGTGCCCGTCTGGGCAGGCTGGGCCGCTCTGCGGGCGGCAGGCGCCGGCGCGGGAGCGGGGCTCCGGGCCGGTGCGGGCTCGATATCCTCCACCTGCCCGGCCAGGTACACCAGCGCGGGGATCAAAAAGCAGTTCAGGATAAAGAGCCAGCCGTAAAAGCCGAGCTTCGGCTTTGCTCCCAGGAAATCCTCGCTGAATGCGCCGCGGATCTTGAAAAAGGCGATGACATAGAGCAGCAGGAGAAGAAACGAGAGCCCGGCGGTGATCATGCTCTGGGGCCGCCCGGAGAGGATCATGGGCACGGCGATGCTGCCAAGCACCACCAGGCACAGCAGCACCAGGATCACACCAAAGCCGGTGGAGCCCATCTGCCTCAGTGCCCCGTAAAATGAATAGCGCATCACGCCGAAATCCGTCTGGCCGGAGGCGATGGTCACAAAAAGGGTATTCACGAAGAGATAGACGATCTGCAGAATGCCCAGCAGCCCCGCCACCAGGCACAGCAGCGGCGTATGCTGCGCACCCAGGGTCGCGGGCGCATAGTCCCCGCCAAGCGCGCTTGCCCGCACCGGCGCCGCATGGGCAGCCGCATGGCGGCCGCCGCCCTGCACACGGGCCCGGATCTCCTCCCGGCTGGGCTGTCTCACCACAGCCGCACCGCATCTGTTGCAGAAACGGGTTCCCTCCTCCAGAGGGGCCCCACAGTTTTTACAGGTCATGTTTCCAGCCTCATTTCCTCAATACTCGAATCCACATCCGTCTTCCTTTGGAAACAAAACGCAGAAAAATGGTTACAATTTGATTATAGCGCAGGAAACGCAGCTTGAAAAGACCCTTTTTGGAAAAAATTTTCGGGACGGTGGACAAAATGTTCCTCCCCCAGCGGGGGAGGATGTCGCCCGCGACAGGTGAGGGAGACGCTTGCCAGATGTTTCTACCTGTTTGCAGTGATCCGGCACTCACCCTCATCACCCCAGTGTGCCGCCGAGCAATGCTCGGCGCTGGGGGAAGCACAATGGCCGGCCAAAGGCCGCCCATCGTAGGGGCAGGGTGAGGGGCCGACTCCTTCCGTCATCCGGCTCACGTGAGATCGCCGGATGCCACCTCCCTCAGAGAGGGAGGCATTGCAGGGGAGCCAGGGCATCCGTCACGGCGTCAAAACGCGAAAAACAGTATGCTGTTTATCCTATGGTCACGCAGCCGTTCTGACAGCCTACTCTGCCGTTCTTTTTCTCTCTTCTGCAGCAAGCAGCTCCCGGAGCTTTTTCACCCGATCCTCGATCCGCTGGGCGTCCTCCGCCGTGGCCTTCCCGGCATAGCGGGCCTGCAGATAGATCTGCCGGATCTCCTCGGAAAGCTCCCGACCGGGCAGCTCATCGCTGCGCTCCTGCACCTGCAGGGAGGTATCGCTCTCGTTGAGACGGATGCCGCCCCGGCTGCTCAGAAGGATCAGATAGCTGCGATAGGCGTCTCGGACCCGGCTCACTGTACGGCTGCTTCTGCGGCGCAGTTTTTTCTGCTTTCGTGCCTTCTTTTCCGGGATAAACTCGATATCCCGCCCGCTTTCCGGCTTTACATAGCTCCAGCGGGAGAGAACGAAGATCACAAGGCCGATGGCTGCCAGTGCAAACAGCACATGGGCCAACAGCGTCCAGTTGATGTCCGGCAAATGCAGGACGAGGGATCCTCCCTCCACCGGGTCAAAGGGCGGCGGTGTGGGTGACTCCTGCGCATCCGTGGGCAAAGGCGCCGCCTCCTCCAGGAAGCCCTCTTTCGGCTCAACGTTGTGGATGAAGCGATTGGCCAGCCAGATCAGCGGATAAAAGAGCCAGTAAAACAGCGAGACCAGCAGATCTCTCCTGGCCAGGAGGAGCCACAGCAGTCCGCCTGCCGCCGCGCCGATCACAAGGGGCAGCACCACACCGCCCACCACCAGCAGGGTCTTGCCGCTTTCCAGATCGCCCACGCGCTGAAGGCGCAGCCCCACGATGCCAAAGAGGAAGAACAGGCCGCAGAGGGCGATGCCCTCCTTCACCGGCGGGCTGTGCAGGGCAAAATGCAGGAGCAGCAGACCGCCAAGGGCCAGCACGGGGCGCATCCACCTGCTGGTCTGCCAGTCGTCCCAGTCGAAGCGGTCCATCACCGCAAACAGCGCCATAATGAGCGGCGCCGGCAGGAAGGAGATCCAGCCGAGCCCCGGCGGCAGCAGCAACAGGCTCAGAAAAGGAAGGGGCGCCAGGGCAATGCGAAGCACCGGAAGATAGCGGAAGCGGGCCGCCAGCAGCAGCATCACAAGGCCAAGGCCCAGCACCAGCAGCATGGCCGGAAAGGCCCCGTCAAAAGCCGGAAGCTGACAGATCAGGGCCAGGTACAGCGCGGTATTGCCGCAGATCAGGAGGCAGGACGCAGTTTCCATATGCTCCCCTCCTCTCCTTCCGACTCAGCCAGCATCCAGTCCTCCCCAAAAAGGGCCACGGCGAAGCCGCCGGAGCGCTCTTCGATCCGCCGAAGACAGCTCTCGATCTCCTCGCTCCGTCCGGGAACGATCAGGATCCAGTCCGTGGCGGAGTCCCGCTCCGTAAGGCAGCGCTCCGTCAGTTCCCGGAAAGAAGAGAATTCCGTAGGCCGGGCTCTGCCGATCCGCTCCAGAATATAGTCCAGATGGGCTTGTCCCAGGCCCGTTTCTGTCTTGAAGAGGTCCCCGTCGGAAAACAGGGCATAGGGCACATTGGCCTGTTGAAGACCTTCGCAGACACTGCGGGTCAGGGCCAGGACCGCCTCCTTCTCCTCCTGGTTTCCGCCCAGATCCGCCAGAATGACGGCGCTGGGTTCGGCGGTGTGGTCGTAGGTGCGGACCATCAGCTTGCCGCGAATGGCCGTCTGCGTCCAGGAGATGCTGCGCATGGGTTCCCGGCCGGAATAGTCCCGGGTGCCCACGATGAGCGTGGGATCCTCATACAAGAGGCGACGCACGGAGTGGTCCCCCAGAAACCCGCTGAGGGGCAGGGCGTCCTCGATTCCCTCCGCCCGCTGAGCCGTCACCACAAGCTCCGGCTCCATTCTCCCGGCGTTCTGCAGGGTACGGAGGCCCAGAAAGTCCCCGCTCTCCAGGATATAGCGGCCCAGTCCGTGGACGCCCCGCTCGGAGAAGGACAGCCGGACCTTGAAAACCGCTGTGGTGTGGGGCATGAGAGAGAGCTTGCGCCGGATGCAAAGGCTGGGATAGCCCCGGTCCCGATATCGGGCGGCCCAGTCTTTGTCCTCCCGCAGCTCCACACCCTCTCCGAAAAAGAGCCACACCCGCACGAAGAGCCGGGGAAGCGCGGAAGAGTTGGTGATATAGGCAGTCACGGTCACGACACCGCCGGGCTCGACGAGCTCTCTGTCCGCGGTGCAGCGAAAGCTGAGCTTTTCCGCCCTGGCACCCACGGACAGGTATTCCATCAGGATCAGCGCAGCCAGCACCCCGAAAACAACAAAGGCGCTCATAGCGCTTCCAGCGGGACGGGAACAGTCTCCAGCATGGTGTTCACAAAGCTCTCCGCCGTGAGACTGGAGCGGCTTGCCATGCTGAGCCGGTGGGGCACCACAAAGGGGGCCTCTGCTTTCACGTCCTCCGGGATCACATAGTCCCGCCCGGAGAGGGCGGCACGGATCTGGCTGGTCTTGTATAGGGCCAGGGTCCCGCGGGTGGACAGTCCGCAGCGCAGCTGCCGGGAATTGCGGGTGTATTCCACCAGGTCCATGATATATCCGGCCACATCCTCGGAAACGGCCACCTCCCGATAAGCATCGGAGAGGGCGCGGATCTCCTCCGGCGTGGTGACGGGCGTCAGCTCCTCCTCGATCCGCCGGGAATCCCTGCGGCGGAGGACCTGGATCTCTTCCTCCCGCTCCATGTAGCCCAGGGACATGCGGATCAGGAAGCGGTCCATCTGGGCCTCCGGCAGCGGGAAGGTGCCGGCAAACTCGATGGGGTTTTCCGTTGCCATGACAAGATAGGGCTCCTGCATGGGATAGGAGACTCCATCGATGGAAACCTGTTTCTCCTCCATCACTTCCAAAAGGGCGCTCTGGCTTCTGGGCGTGGCCCGGTTGATCTCGTCCGCCAGAACGATGTTGGCAAAGAGCGGGCCAGGCCGGAACTCGAAGCGTCCCTCCTTCTGGTTATAGAAGTTGATGCCGGTCAGGTCCGAGGGCATCAGGTCCGGGGTGCACTGGATCCGGCGGAAGGTCCCCCCGATGCTGCGGGAAAAGGCCCGGAGCATCATGGTTTTCCCGGTGCCGGGCAGGTCCTCCAGCAGCACGTGGCCCCCGGCGATCAGGGCGATCACCAGCTGGCGCACCGCCTCGGGCTTGCCCACGATGACCTTGCCCACGTTCTGCTGCATTTTCTGTTCAAAGCGGGTGAAAGATTGTAGATCCATACTTATGCTCCTGTTTGAAAGATCCGGCTCTACGTCCGGGAGCTGCAGAGAAAAGGGGCAGCCAACGGAAGCGGCTGCCCCTTTCTCATTGGGTCAACGGTTTATAATAGGATGGCCTTCTTGGGGCAGACCTCATAGCAGTTGCCGCAGCCGATGCACACATCCTCGTCCAGCTTCCAGGTCTTGGCCGTCCGGTCTACCTCCAGGGCGCCGACGGGGCACTTTCTGGCGCAGATGGTGCAGTAGATGCACTTGGAAGGATCCTGCACGGGACGTCCGTCATCCCGGGGCTGCACAGGCTTGGGCGGCTCCGCGGGCTTCTCCTCCGCCTTGGGGGCCGGAGCAGGCTCTTCCTTCTTCGGCGCGGGAGCTGCAGGGGCCGCGGCCTTGGGAGCCGGAGCGGCAGCAGGCGCGTCCGCGGGAACGGGCTCGTCGCCGGGCATGAGGATGGCTTTCTTGGGGCAGGCTTCCGCACAGGTGCCGCAGCCCACGCAGTTGTCCTCGTCCAACGTCCAGGTCTTGTTGGCCCGGTCCACTTCCAGGGCCCCGGCGGGGCACTTCTTGGCGCAAATGGTGCAGTAGACGCACTTGGAGGGCACCTGAACCGGCTTGCCGTCCTCTCTCGGGGAGATCATGGCGCCGGCAGGGGCGGCCTTCTCCTCCGCCTTGGGGGCGGGAGCCGCAGCAGGGGCCGCGGGCGCAGCCTCGGTGACAGGCTCGTCGCCGGGCATGAGGATGGCCTTCTTGGGGCAGGCTTCGGCACAGGTGCCGCAGCCCACGCAGTTGTCCTCATCCAGCTTCCAGGTCTTGTTGGCCCGGTCCACCTCCAGGGCCCCGGCGGGGCACTTCTTGGCGCAGATGGTGCAGTAGACGCACTTGGAGGGTACCTGGACGGGCTTGCCGTCGTCCCGGGGCTTGATGACCTTGCCGCCTTCCGCGGGAGCGGGAGCGGCGGCGGGTGCGGGAGCGGCGGGCTTGGCCGCAGGGGCCTTCTTCACGGGCGCCTTCTTGATGAAGGTTCCGGACACCATCAGATCCTCCTCCTTGGTGGCGATCATGTGGTAATCCCGGGTGAACTCGATGGCGCCGTGGCCGCAGAAGTCCATGCAGGTGGCGCAGAAGGTGCAGGAGCCCAGGTAGAAGGTGCGGGTGACCTTATCGTCGCCCTCGGGGGTCTTCTCGATCACATGGGTAATGGCGTTGCCGGAGCAGACCCGCTCGCACATCATGCAGTTGATGCACTTGTCCGGGTGGAAGACGATGCGGCCGCGGTAGTTGGGCGCGCCCTCCTTGGTCTTATCGGGGACGTACATCTGGCAGCTGGGCTTGGAAAAGAGCTGAGAAAGCGCTTCTTTGATGAACGGAAAATCCATTACTTTTTCATCCCCTTCCTTTTCTCCTGCAGGATCTGGGTGGCCAGATACAGGCCATCGATCACCGCCTCGGGCTTGGGCGTGCAGCCGGCCACGTCCACGTCCACATGGACGTACTTGGACAGGGGGCCCGCCACAGAGTAGCTGCCGCGGAAGACGTTGCCGGACTGGGGGCAGGAGCCCATGGTGACGATGCACTTGGGATCGGGCACCTGCTCGATGGAGCGCAGCACGCGGGGCAGGGACTGCTGGGTGATGGGGCCGGTGACCACGACGATATCAGCGTGGCGGGGAGAGCCTGCCAGCTTGAAGCCCAGGCGCTCCGCGTCATAGCGGGGAGTCAGCACGCTGACCAGCTCGATGTCGCAGCCGTTGCAGGAGCCGGCGTTGATATGGAAGAGCCAGGGGGATTTGCCGGTGCTCTCTTCGATCAGTTTCTTAAACATACGCACTCCTCCTTACAGGCCGTACCAGACCAGCACCAGGCTCAGCAGAGCCAGCGCGGAAACCACGGTCCAGTAATACTTGAAGATCTGCTCGATCTTGAGACGGGCAGTGACAGCGTGGACAAAGGAGATGCCCACCGCCGTGACGATGACGCAGAGCACAAACAGCACCAGCACGTCCAGCAGCATGGTGACAGCCGCCGCGGCGCCGCCGGTGAGGCCGATGAGGGCCACCAGGTTTCCAATGCCGGTCCCGATGCCGCCGAAGAAGAGCATCACGAAGAGGCTCGTCATGGTGAGCATCTTGATGGCGTGGCTGAGCTTGTAGACGCCAAGAGGCGCGCCGCTGTACTCGGCCAGCATGCCTTCGCAGATCTCGGTCTCGGCCTCGGCCGCGTCAAAGGGGTGGTTGCCGGTCTCGCCGGGGATCACCAGCAGGAAAGCGATGGCCGCGGGGATCAGGCTGGCCTTGCAGATCAGGCTGCCGCTCTCCAGCTGATAGCGCACGATGGTGCTCAGGGAGAAGGTGATGCCTTCCTTTGCGCCGATGGCCACGCCCACGCTGCGTCCCACACTCAGCAGCACCAGGACCAGGGGCAGCTCGCAGGCCAGCACCGTGACCATCTCACGGCTCAGGCCAATGCCGGCATAGGGGGAGCCGGTGGAGGCGCCGCCCAGGATGATGGACACGGCCGGGATCAGCAGCAGGTAGAGGATCACGATCAGGTCCGCCACATTGGCGAAGGCCGGGATCTGGAACTGGAACACGGGGATGAAGAGCTGCAGCACCACCAGTGCGGCAAGGCCCAGCAGCGGCGCCACGAGGAACACCGTCTTGTTGGCGGCCGCGGGTACGATGGTCTGCTTGCCGCAGAGCTTGAAGAAATCATAGAAGGGCTGCAGGATAGGAGGACCCACGCGCTTCTGCATCCGGGCCACCAGCTTCCGGTCGATACCGGCCAGCAGCAGGCCCGTCAGGAAGCAGAACAGGAAGCCGGGGAAGATCAGAACATAGATCAAAGTTTTCAATGCATCCAAAATCATTTCCTTAGCCCCCCTTTACAGAACGATCAGCGCATAGACCATGGCCAGGGCAAGGGCGATGACGGCCCACAGGGAGTAGTCATTCACGATGCCGCTGTGCAGGTCATGCATAAAGCTGAAGTAATGACGCCAGTTGTGCTTGAAGCCCCAGAACAGGTCTCCGCCGCCCACCTGGGAGAACACGGTGTCCTCGCCGCCGTAGAAGAGGCTGTACTTGGCCTCCACCTTCTCGCTCTTGTTTTCGCGGACTGCGTCGTACTTGGAAGCGATGGCCACGATGCAGATGGCGAGCAGGGCGATCATCAGGAGCGCCAGCCAGTTCACAGGATTCCAGACGCCCACGATCTCGATGGTGCGGGTGGCAGCCTCGGGAGCGCTGGCGCCCATGGCGGACTCGGCATAGCCTTCGCCCAGCATGGCGTTGATGTAACGGGTCACATGGAAGAGCGTCTTGGCCGCAGGGCCGGTCAGATAGGTCTGCACCAGATTGGGGAAGAGGCCGGTGACGGTGCAGAGGACTGCCAGGATCCCCATGGCAAAGCGCATGCCGAAGGACACTTCCTTGGCGTTCTCGCACTCCTTGGGCAGCTGTCCGAAGAAGACGGACTGGGTCACCTTCACGAAGGAGGCCAGAGTCAGGGTAGAGGTCACCAAGGCCACGATGGTCACAAAGGCAAAGCCGATGTTGCCGGTCTCCGCGGCCTTCTCGTAGGCGGCCTGGTAAATGAGCCACTTGGAGGCAAAGCCGTTGAAGGGCGGGATGCCGCTGATGGAGGCCGCGCCGATGAGGAAGAGCACCGTGGTGTGGGGCATCTTCTTGGAGAGGCCGCCCAGCTTGCCCAGGTCCGTGGTGCCGGTCTCATGGAGCACGGCGCCGGCGGTAAGGAACAGCAGGCCCTTGAACAGGGTGTGGTTCATGGCGTGGTAGAGGCCGGCGGAGGCGCCCAGCGCGGTGGCCAGGCCGATGGCCGTGAGCACATAGCCGATCTGGGAGATGGAGTGGAAGGCCAGCAGACGCTTGAAGTCATGCTGGGCCAGGGCCATGGTCACGCACACGAACATGCTGACAGAGCCCAGGAACACCAGCCAGAACTGCATGGTGCCCAGGTTCATGGTCTGGAACAGGAAGTAGGCCAGACGGATGATGCCGTAGATGCCGCTCTTGGTGAGCACGCCGGAAATGAGCACCGACACGGGAGCGGGGGCAGCACCATGGGCGTCCGCCGCCAGAGGATGGAAGGGCACGATGAAGGCCTTGGTGCAGAAGCCGATGAACAGCAGCGCGAAGGCGATGGAAACATTGGTGCCCTTGCAGAGGGGAATGATGGTGGCCAGCTGCGCCAGGTTCAGGGTGTGTGCCTGCTGGTAGAGGATGATGGTGCCCGCCAGGATGCAGGTGGAGCCGATGCAGCCCACTACCAGGTACTTGAAGGCCGCTTCCAGCGCGCCGGTGACCCGGTTGCGGAAGGCGGTGAGCGCCACAGCCGCGAAGGTCAGGATCTCCACCATGATGAACATGTTGAAGAGGTCGCCGGAGAGGACCAGGCCCATGACGCCGCCGCAGAGCATCAGGAACAGGGTGTAGTACTGAGGCTCGTTGTCATCCTCGCTCATGTACGAGAAGGAGTAGAGGCAGGAGACAAACACCGCCGTCGCGATGAGCAGGCCGAAGAACAGGCCCAGGGCGTCCACCTCCAGGGCGATGCCGATGGCATAGCCGCCCGCGGGGACCCGGCTGCCCATCCAGTAGGCAATGATGCCGCCGTCGATCATGATGGGCTTTACCAGCAGGATCATCAGCGTCAGTGCAAGGCCGGTAGCCAAAAATGCGATGCAGTTGCGCGCCGCACGGTTTTTTCCGAAGAGCACGATCAAAAACGCGCCCAGGAAATACAGCATGATCGCGAAGATCGGGAAATGCTGCGGATTCAGAAAGTTCATCCTCTCAGCCTCCTTATCTCACGGGTGTCCAGGGTGCCGTACATCTCCTTGAGCTTCATGACGAGGGACAGGGACATGGCCGTGACGCAGGCGCCGATGACGATGCTGGTCAGGGTCAGGGCCTGGGGAATGGGGTCCACAAAGTAGCTGGCAGCCTGGAGCTCGCCGGCGGTGAAGATGGGAGCGGTGCCGCCGGGATTGTAGCCGATGGTGATGATCAGCAGGTTCACGCCATAGTCCATGATGGAAAGGCCGATCACCGTTTTCACCAGATTGTACTTCATCACGATGCAGTACAGACCCAGCACGATGAGGAAGAAGGATGCGATATAGTTCAATGTGATCATGTCTTTCACCTCATCCTTTCTCGTTCTGCGCGGTATGCTCGTTCACCAGGCCCAGCATCAGCAGGGCGATGGAGCCCACGCCGGTCAGGACCTTCACGCCCACGGTCAGGTTCATCCAGAAGATGGTACCGGAGCTGTACAGGTCGCCGATGGCGCCCTGGCGATAGAGAATGTTCTCGCAAAACTGTGCGCCGACGCAGACGCCCAGCATGGCCAGCGCCACATACACCACGGAGGCAAAGCCCTCGGTACCGTGGAGCAGGTCCGCGCTGAGGGCGCGGGTGGTAGTCTCATAGCCGTGGCCCAGATACAGGATCGTGACCGCAGCCACCATCAGCACGCCGCCCTGGAAGCCGCCGCCGGGGCTCAGGTGTCCGTGGAGAATGATGTACATCATGTACACCAGCATCAGGGGAAGGAGACTGTCCCCGCCGCAGCGGAGAATGACGTTTTTCACTTTGATCTTGTCGTTCATTTCTCTTCCTCCTTTCCCGCTTTCCTGGTAAAGAGGATGACCGCGCTGCCGGCCACGGCGGTGATCAGGATAAAGGCCTCGCCCATGGTATCGTAACCACGGAAGTCGAAGACGATGGAAGTCACATCGTTCACGGCGTGGCTCTTCGCCAGGTTCTGCTGCACGATGACGGCAGCAGCACCGTCGGCCGTAGAATCGTCAAAGCTCTCGGGGTTTTTCTGGAGCTCAGCCACGGGAACGGTGGCCTTGCTTCCGTCATAGGTGGGGGGCAGCTGTGCCATGCTGATGCTGGCAGCAGTCAGGGCCACCAGCAGGATGCCCAGGGAGACCCAAGTCAGAAATTTCTTCATTTTCCGTCCCCTCCTTTGATTTTCCGCAGGGTGACGATGAAGATCAGCGGCACCAGAGCGGCGCCCACGGCCGCCTCGGAGATGGCCACGTCAGGCGCGTGCAGGATCAGGAATTCCGCCGCGGCAAAGACGCCGGTCACGCCCAGGGCGATGACAGCGGACAGGAGATTCTCCAGATGTACCGCCAGGATCGCCGTGACCACCATGCCCAGGATCACCAGTATGTTGAGGATCGTGATCAGTTCAGTCATAGAGATCCCTCCCCAAATCGTCAGTTTCCATCTTCTTTTCCGGCCGCACGCCCGCCTTGTAGGCGCCCTTTGCGATGGCATGGGAGCCCAGGGGGTTGGTGACCAGGATCATGAGACCGATCACCGCGATCTTCACCGCGGCGCCGGCGTCAGCCTTCACAAAGATGGCGATCAGCAGCGCGCCCAGCATGGCTCCCAGCATACCGAGGGTGGGAACACAGGTGCTGGCCTGCATGCGGCTGAAGGTATCGGGCATCTTCAGGATGCCGATGGTGCCCGCCAGGGCAAAGATCGCACCGATGGCGATCAGCACGTCAGCAATGATCCGTACGATCATTTCTCTTTGCCCCCTTCCTTTTCCAGATAACGGCCCACCAGCATGGTATCGATCACGCCGAAGAGCGCGGCCACCAGGGCGATGTCCAGATAGATGCCCCGTCCGGAGAACAGGGAGAAGAGCACCAGTGCGATGCAGATCAGGGTGTCGGTGGCGTCGCCGGCCACCATGCGGTCCGCCGCGGTGGGGCCCTTGGCAAGCCGGATCATGGTCAGGGCGGCCAGGACGGCGAAGGCAATGGCAAAAATCAGCAGATCACTCATTCCCAAACCCTCCTTAAGCCTTTTTCCAGGGTGCCCTTGATGGCGTCGCCGGCTTCCTTTCCGCTGGGAGCGGTGACGTCGATCCAGTGAATGTAGAAGTAATTCTGTCCATCCTCCTCCGTGGTCTCCATGGTGATGGTACCCGGGGTCAGGGTGATGGAGTTGGCCAGAGCCGCCTGGCCGTAGTCGCTCTTCAGATCCACAGGCACCTTCACGATGCCGGGATTGATGTTTTTGCAGCCGCCGAAGCAGCGCTTGGCCATGTCCACATTGGCCTTCACCAGCTCCACCGGGAAAATGCAGACCCAATAGAAAAGGCCGGAGAAGAACTTGGCGGGATTGCAGAGCCAGAAGGCTTTTTCATGGATGAAAAAGCGGGCGGAGAACAAGGCCACCGCCAGGCTGATCAGGGCCCCCACGATCAGCTCCTGCGCCGTAAAGGACCAGGTCAGCAGCACCCAGAAGGCGAAGCTCACCACGAAGGTCGAAACGACGGCAGGCAATGTCGTCTTTTGCAAGGAAAATCCTCTCCTTTCGTCAGAAGAAAGCTGCCGCTTATACTGCAGTTTTCTTCTTCTAAAAACTAAAAACTAAAAACTGGAAACTCCTACTCGACTTTCAGGTTTTCCACGTAAAACTCTCTCCCCGCCGCCATGCGGATGGCCGTGCTGCCGCAGTCCGGGCAGCAGGCGGTGTGGTTGGGGATCGGGCCTGTGTAATGACAGGCCAGGCAGCGGAAGGAGGCCGGCACCGGCTGAATGTTCAGCGCCGCTCCCTCTGCCTTCGTCCCTTTGGAGGCGATGGGAAAGAATTCCAGCAGGCATTCCGGGATGACCCCGGAATACTCGCCCACTTTGAGGGTGATCTCCAGCACCCGGGAAAAGCCGTTTTTCTCGGCCTGCTCCCGGACGATCTCCAGGATCCCCTCGGTCAAGGCCAGCTCGTGCATCAGCGGTCCAGGCAGCTGAAGCAGGGGTCGATGCTGGCGATGATGAGTCCCGCGTCTGCCACGGTGTTGCCCCGCAGCATGAAGGGGATGGTGGGCGTGTTCTTGAAGCTGGGCACGTGGACGGAGACCCGGTGGTTATTGAGGCTGCCGTTGCCGACCACCATGTGGCTCAGCTGGCCGCGGGGCGCCTCGTGGCGGGCCACCGCCTGGCCTTCCTTGATTTTGATGAGCTTGTTGCCCAGGTTGATGG
>CAMOXK010000039.1 GCA_946629065.1 uncultured Clostridia bacterium | reverse complement strand
ATAGCAATAAGAGGCTGATCGGAGTAACTGCTATCCTGGTTATCGCTGTTCTGCTGGTGTATGCCATCAGCAGGATTGTAGGAGGAGGTTTCAAAGACTTTTGCGAGGGTGCTATCTGGTGGGTGCTGATAGCTATCGGCCTGGCAGCATCGATGACATATTTAAGTCAGACAGAGCCTAATGAGGATAAAAAGAAATAATTATATTGACAAACCGGGATTTAATGAGGTGCTTTTATGAGTGAGAATAACAAGAACAACAAGAAAGGCAATAATTCATCCGGCTTTACGATTGGTATGTGTATAGGAATTGCAATCGGAACCGCAGTCGGAGTTGCAACAAAAAACATCGGTTTGTGGATACCGATTGGACTTGCGATGGGAATGGGTCTCGGATTGGCCATAGGTCATAACAGCGATAATAATGGCGATGACGAAACGGACGGTCAGGAATAGACAGACAAATTCCTGTTTGCCGAATAGATCTTCTATTGTCCACAGTTAGAACGAGCATCGGATTTTGCCCCACAAAATCCAAGAGACAAAACCGGCGTGACCGCAGCGGTCACGCCGGTTTCATATCCTTTTGAGCCGGTGATTGCCGCCTCAAAACAGCTTTTTTATGGAGTACGCCCCGAGGCGGTCTCTTTTTTCTCGCAGGATCAGGCGTTCCAGGCTGTGATCTGCTCCCGCAGCCACTGGGCCCATTCCTCAATGCCCTCGCCGGTGCGGGCGCAGATGGGGATGACCTTCATGTTGGGGTTCAGGCGGTGGACATACTCCTTGCACTTTTCGATGTCGAAATCGAAGTAGGGCAGCACATCGATCTTGTTGATGAGCAGTACATCGCAGATGGAGAACATCAGGGGGTACTTGAGGGGCTTGTCGTGCCCTTCGGGAACGGAGAGGATCATGGCGTTCTTCACGGCGCCGGTGTCAAACTCCGCGGGGCAGACCAGATTGCCGATATTCTCCAGGATGGCGAAGTCCACGTCCTCCACGCCAAGGCCCAGAAGGCCCTGCTTGGTCATGCCCGCGTCCAGGTGGCACATGCCGCCGGTGTGCAGCTGGATGACCTTCACGCCGGTCTTCTCGATGGTGGCGGCGTCCACATCGGAATCGATATCCGCCTCCATGACGCCGATGCGGAACTCGTCCTTCAGCGCGGCGATGGTAGCCCGCAGGGTGGTGGTCTTGCCGGAGCCGGGGGAGCTCATCAGGTTCAGCAGGAAGGTTCTGTCCTTCTTCAGCTCCTGGCGCAGCAGATCAGCCTGCCGGTCGTTATTCTCAAAAACGCTCTGCTTGATCTCTAAAACACGGTATCCTTCCATGGCGCACCTCGTATATCATAAAAGTATAGGGTATTTCCGAACAGATTTATGATAGCACAGCAGCGGAAAAAAAGCAATCCGGGATTGACAGGGCGGGTATAATGGGAACAGAATACACAGGGAGGCAGCAAAATGGCTTATCGGGGCGTATTGTGGGATATGGACGGCACGGTGCTGGACACGCTGGCGGATCTGCACGCGGCGGTAAATGTGAGTCTGCGGCACTTTTCCCTGCCGGAGGCCAGTCTGGAGGCAGTCCGGGCGGGTCTCGGCAACGGGGCGGCACACCTGATCTCTGAGGTGGCGCCGAAAGAACAGCGGCAGGCGGTCCTTGCCTTTTATAAGCCCTATTACGACGCCCACTGCAACATCCAGACCCGGCCCTATCCGGGGATCCTGCCTCTGATGGAGGCGCTGAAGGGCCAGGGCGTTCGCCAGGCCATTATCTCCAACAAGCCTCACCCGGCGGTGAGGGCGCTGGCAGATGCCTATTTCCCCGGTCTGCTGGATTCCGCCGTGGGTGAGAGCGAGACCGTGCGGCGCAAGCCCAACCCGGACGCGGTGCTCCACGCGGTCAAAGAGATGGGGCTGCGTCTGGAAGACTGCGTCTACATTGGGGACACCGAGGTGGACCTGGCCACAGCGCGAAACGCCGGGATGGCCTGCATCGCCGTCTCCTGGGGCTTCCGAAGCCGGGAGCAGCTGGTCGAAGCCGGCGCTGAACGCATCGCGGCAAGCGCCGAGGAATTGGCAGCTCTGCTGCTGGATTCCTGAAGGGAAAACGGGCGGCCGTACTTTGGAAACTCCCTCAGTCACGACGGCAAGCCGCCGCGACAGCTCCCTCATGGAGGGAGCCTGAAATGGGCGACCACAAGGGTCGCCCCTACCATGTTGAACCCGCCCGGTTCTTCTCGTAGGGGCGACCCTTGCGGTCGCCCGTTCTCTATTCACTCTTCACTCTTCGCTTTTCCCTTTTACAGCGGCTGTTTTTTCATGACCGCCCACTTGCGGGGATATTTCTTCGGGGTCGCGGCGACCTTCTGGATCAGCACCGCGTTGTGGCGCAGCTCGGTACCGGGGACGGGATATTCCGCTACCCGCTTCGTTTCGCCGCCCAGGAGCCGGATGCCTTTTTCCGCCTCCCGCAGCTCTTCCACCACCTCCGGGCCCTTCATGGCCGCGAAACTGCCGCCCTGCTTCACATAGGGCAGGCAGAGCTCCGCGAGCAGGTTGAGACGGGCCACCGCCCGGGAGCAAGCCAGGTCAAAGCTCTCCCTCAGCTCCTGGGGCGGCTCCTCCGCACGGGCGTGGAGACAGCGGACATCCTCAAAGCCCAGCTCCTCACACACGGCGGAGAGGAATTTCACCCGCTTGTCCAGGCTGTCCAGCAGGGTCAGCTCCATCTCCGGGCAGAGGATCTTCAGCACCAGCCCCGGGAAACCCGCGCCGGTGCCCACGTCGATGACCCGCTTGCCTTTGAGATCGACAAGCTGCGCCAGAGCCGCACAGTCCAGAAAATGGAGCCGTGCGGTGTTCTCCTCCCCCTCGATGGCGGTGAGGTTCATGACCTTGTTCCACTCGGTGAGCAGCTCGTAATACCGCCGGAAGCGGCGTAAAGCCAGCTCGTCCACTTCCAGGGCCGCGCCCAGGATCTCCTCCAGCATGGCTTATTCTCCGGCGCGGCAGGCCTTCAGAGCCTGGGCCAGCTGATCCGGGCAGGAGGTGGGCTTGCCGCCGCAGCGGATGCCCTCCATGCGGGAGATGGCCTCCTCCACATCCATGCCCACCACCAGGCGGGAGATGCCCTGGAGATTGCCGTCACAGCCGCCCAGGACCTGCACCCGGCGGATCTTGCCGTCCTCCACTTCCACTTCCATGAGCTGGGAGCAAACGCCCCGGGGACGATAGGTATAGGTCATAACAATACACCTTCCTTTCCGATTCTTTTGGTCGAATATATCATGTTTTCCGCGCTTTGGCAAGGTGCAGGCATCTTTTCCCTCTCCCACTGCATATACTGTTAGCTGAAAAGAAAAGCTTTGGGGAGGGCTGGGACTGTGCGAATGAGCGGAAAGGTGCTGATGCTGAGCCTTGGGGTGCTGGTGAGCTGTCTGCTCTCGGCGGCGGGGTTCTATGAAAAGGCGGAGGCGGAGCGGCAGGAGCGGCTGGACGCGGGGCGGATGACGAACGTACTGCTTCTGGAAGAAATGGTGCCCTCTCCCCTGCCGATCCCGGTATCCACAGCGCAGCCGGAGGAGGCCGCGCCTGTTATGCTGCCGGCAGAGCCGGAGATCACACCGGAAATTTTGGTAACTCTGCTGCAGTCAGAGACGGAGCAGGAGATCCTGGAGACCACCATTCCCGGCTCTCAGCTCCTGAAAAACGAGACCGCCTACGACATTGACCCGGAGGCGATCCTCGCGGAGGGGCCGGAGCTGCGCCTCCCGGCGGAGGGGCCTCAGATCCTCATCATGCACACCCACGGCAGCGAAGCCTACACTCCCGCGGGGCTGGACCGCTACGACGCCAGCGACTCCAACCGCACCCAGGATCCCCGCTACAGCGTGATCCGGGTGGGCGACGAGCTTGCCGAGCGCCTGGAGGAGCAGGGGCTGCGGGTACTGCACGACCGGGAGATCTATGACTTTCCAAGCTACACCGGCTCCTACAATCGCAGCGGCGAGGCGGTGTCGCGCACGCTGGAGCGCTATCCGGAGATCGCCGTGGTCATCGACCTGCACCGGGACGCCCTGGGGGACGACGAGGTGGTCTACAAGACCATGGCCGAGGAGGAAGGGACGGTTGCCAGCCAGGTGATGCTCCTGGTGGGCAGCGACGAAAGCGGCCTGGAGCACCCCAACTGGCGGGAAAACCTCGCCCTGGCCCTTTATCTGCAGCAGGCGGCGGCCAGCGCCCACCCCACGCTGATGCGTCCGGTGAGTCTGGTGCCCCAGCGCTACAACCAGCAGCTCACCGGCGGTTCCCTGATCCTGGAGGTGGGCAGCAGCGGCAACACCCTGCAGGAGGCGCTCTCCGCCATCCGGCTCTTTGCCGATGCGGTTGGCCCCGCCTTACTGGCGTTGGCCGAATCGTGAATTTTTGTCGGACCGCTTTACAAAACGGCCGCTTTCTGGTACATTGGTGGCAAGCAGATACCCCATCACCATATCTATAACAGGAGGGTTATGAGAATGAAAAAATGGGTTTGCCCCGTATGCGGTTATGTTCATGAGGGCGATACGCCCCCCGAGAAGTGCCCCATCTGCAAGGTCCCCGGTGAGCGCTTCACCCTGCAGGCCGAGGAGCTGACCTGGGCCGCCGAGCATGTGCTGGGCGTTGGCAAGGTCTTCGGCGCCGATGTGCCCGAGGAAGTGAAGGAAGAGATCATCAAGGGCCTGCGCTCCAACTTTGAGGGCGAGTGCAGCGAGGTCGGCATGTACCTGGCCATGGCCCGCGTGGCCGAGCGGGAAGGCTATCCCGAGATCGGCGAGTACTGGAAGAAGGCCGGTCTGGAAGAGGCCGAGCACGCCGCCAAGTTCGCCGAGCTTCTGGGCGAGGTGCTGACCGACAGCACCAAGAAGAACCTGGCCATGCGCGTCGACGCCGAGAACGGCGCCACCGCCGGCAAGTTCGAGCTGGCCAAGCTTGCCAAGAAGTACAACCTGGACGCCATCCACGACACTGTCCATGAGATGGCCCGGGACGAGGCCCGCCACGGCAAGGCCTTCAAGGGTCTGCTGGACCGCTACTTCGGCAAGTAATGATTCATGGGGCTGCTGTTTCAAAGCAGCCCCTTTTTTTCAGGAGGCATTGCCATAAAGAGTCACTCAGGAGGTATTGCAATGAGTCTTTTCCAGAAAACTCCGCCGAAAGCCTGCCCCAAGTGCGGCAGAGCGGACGGATGGCACATCACCCGCTCCGAAGCGCCCACCACGCCCGGCGACGGCATCTATCACGCCTCCGGGGCAGCGATACGCGGCCCCTTTGGGGTGCAGCCGGGCATGAAGGCACCGAGCAAAAAAGTACGCTATCAGTGCGACCACTGCGGTTTTGAAAAGTCTTTCTGACGGGATGCGGAATCGTCTCGCAAGCCTGCCGTTCCGTCCTTTCCGCAAATGGATGTCTGCATGCGGTATCCCGTTCCTCCGACGGAACTTTTCCGCGCCACCGGCGTCTTTTTCTATGAATACGAAGAAGCAGAGGAGGGAAAAAGATGTTAGGCTTTTTCGGAAAACTGTTTTTCGGCTTTCTGGCCCTTGTGCTGGTCTTGGCGATCCTGGGCTTCTTCCTGAAGAAGCGGGATGCCAAAATGGGCTATACCTCTCCCGAGGAAGACGCCCTGTCTCAGAAAACCGTCATCAACGTAGCTGACCTGAACGACGATTTCAACCGTGCCCGTTACATGGATCAGGACGGGAAATAGCCGGGAGCAGGCTGTACCTCAAAGCGCAAGAGACACAGAAAGGACGGGATCGTATGTTCAAAACAAGGATCATCGGCATCATCTTCATGGTCCTCGGGGTGCTGCTCCTGTCGGGAGCCGTCTACCAGGTGTATGTGAACATGGCCCATGTGGGACCCGTTGCCGGAAAAATCAGCAGCTATGTGCCGCCCTTTCCCAATCACGGTCTCTATGTCGTGATCGCCGGGGCCGCGTCTGTGGTCTCGTTTCTGGGCGGCGCGCTGATGTGCGCCCTTGGGAGATCCTGACGGGACCGGCCGCGCCGGAAAATGAGGCTGGACAAATCCTGCTTCTTCCTGTATCATAGGGGCACGGAAACAGCAAGGACCAATATTTCAACAGGAGGGAAAAACCAATGAAGTATGTTTGCACCGTTTGCGGCTGGGTCTATGACGAGGACGAGGCCGGCGTGAAGTGGGAAGATCTGCCCGAAGATTTCGTCTGCGAGCTCTGCGGCGTGGGCAAGGACATGTTCGAGCCCGAAGCGTAAGGAAAAACTGAACAGCAAGAAAAAAACGAGCGGTTTCCCGCTCGTTTTTTTCTTGACAGCATTCCGTCCCGTAGGGTATGCTGAACGTGCCATAATAACGATAAGGAGGAAACGTCATGGACGAAGGAAGCAGTACCGGCGCCTGCGCAGGCCGAAGTAGGCGGCCGGGAAACGTCCCGCGGCGTTTCCCTCCCAACTGCGCATAAACTGTGCTTCGGCCTGCCGGCCCGGTCCTTCCCGCTCTGAGCGAAGCCGAAAACGATCAGAAGGAGGAATGACCGATGGCAGAACGCAACGCGACCCTGGGAAGCACCATTCAGGCGCTTCTGGAGGAGAAAAAGTATTCCACGATCAAGGACGTGCTGGTCACCATGGAGCCTGCCGACGTGGCGGGGATCCTGGAGGAGATCGGCGACGCCCGCATTCCCAAGCTCTTTCGCCTGCTGCCCAAGGAGCAGGCGGCGGAGACCTTTGCCGAGCTGGAGCCGGAGCTGCAGGAGCTGCTGATCCGCGGCTTTTCCGACGCGGAGCTGCACGACATCATCGAGGAGCTCTACGTGGACGACGCGGTGGACCTGGTGGAGGAGATGCCCGCCAATGTGGTAAAGCGCATCCTTTCCCAGGCAAACCCCGACACCCGCAAGGAGATCAACGACCTGCTGCGCTACCCGGAAAACTCCGCCGGCTCCATCATGACCACGGAGTATGTGTCCCTGCGGCCTGCCATGACCGTGCGGGACGCCATCAACCGCATCCGCTCCACCGGAGTGGACAAGGAGACCATCTATACCTGCTACGTCACCGAGAGCCGCAAGCTGCTGGGCCAGGTCTCGGTGAAGGACATGATCCTCTGCACAGACGAGAACACTCCCGTCTCCCGGATCATGGACGAGCACGTCATTTCCGTCAGCACCCTGACCGACCAGGAGGAAGTGGCGCAGATGCTGTCCAAATACAACTTTCTGGCCCTGCCGGTCATCGACACCGACGGTCACATGGTGGGTATCGTCACCTTCGACGACGCCATGGACGTTATGGTGGAGGAGACCACCGAGGATATTGAGAAGATGGCCGCCATTCTCCCCTCGGACAAGACCTATCTGCGCTCCAACGCCTGGGACCTGTTCCGGCATCGGATTCCCTGGCTTGCGCTGCTGATGGTTTCCGCAACCTTCACAGGCATGATCATCACCGGCTTCGAGGACGCGCTGGCAGCCGTGGTGGTGCTCACCGCCTTCATCCCCATGCTGATGGATACCGGCGGCAACTCCGGCTCCCAGGCCTCGGTCTCCATCATCCGCGCCCTGTCCCTGGGCGAGCTGGAATTTGCCGACCTGCCCAAGGTGGTCTGGAAGGAGATCCAGACGGCGGTGCTCTGCGGCTGCGCCCTGGCGCTGCTCTGCTTTGGCAAGATCATGCTGGTGGACAAGCTCATCATGGGCGCGGACGTGAACCTGATCACCGCAGCGGTGGTCTGCTGCACCATGGCCGTCACGGTTCTGATCGCGAAGATCGTAGGCTGCACCCTGCCCATGGGCGCCCAGAAGCTGGGTCTGGACCCGGCGGTGATGGCAAGTCCTTTCATCACCACCATTGTGGACGCCCTGTCCCTGCTGGTGTACTTCGGCATCGCAAAGGCTCTGCTGTTTTAGTTTTGCGTTTTCCGTTTTGAGTTTTGAGAAGAAAAGGGCGTGTTGCAAAATAAGCGCTTAGCTCTGTCAGCACCGTAGGGGAGGGGCTCGCCCCTCCCGGCATTTTGGAGCATGAATTCAAGAAAATGTTCGGCGAATTCGCAGATTGTACGAATTCGCCGAACTTTTTATCACAATACAGCCAGGTTCCGCCGGGAGGGCACAAGGCCCTCCCCTACGTTATGATCAGAGGTTTGCGCTCTTCTTCGTGTTTTGCAACAGCCCCATTTTTTGTGGCAGGTTTCAGGGACTTATTCCGCCCAGAAGACGCGGCCGGCCTTTCTCTCCTTGGGCTGGGGCAGGTCTCCCTCCGGATAGCCCACGATGCAGTGGCCAACGCCCTCATACTCTCCCTCCACGCCGAGAGAACGGAGGATCTCCCTGCCCTCCTCGGTGTCGAAGGCCTCTCTGGCCCGGTTGATCCAGCAACTGCCCAGGCCCAGGGCATGGGCGGCCAGCATCATGTTGCCCATGGAAAGGCTGCCGTCGGCCACGGTATAAGGCGTCCCCTTCTTCGCCAGCACCACCAGCACCGCCGGCGCACCGTAGAAGGGATCGAAGCCCTCTTCCCAGCCGCCGATCTGCCGGTTCATCTCCATGAGCCGGTCCCGCAGGGCCTTGTCGGTGACGGCCAGGATGATGGAACTCTGACCGCCCTTGCCGCTGGCGGCGTAGAGTCCCGCTTCAATGATCTGTTCCAGGTCCTCCCGCTTCGGCATCTCCGGCGTATACTTCCGAACGCTCCGCCGGGTGAGCAGAGCCTGCATGGTTTCGTTCATGGGAAAGCCTCCTTTGTTGATATCTGGGTCCAGTATAATCGCTTTCTTATGATAAAGCAAGCATAGAAACAGCGGACACACAACAGCATTGGCCAATAGAAATGTACGAAGGATTCGCGTCGATCCGCAAATCCTTCGCACTTTTTCCGTCATCGCCGCAGGCGATACCTTCTCTCTTCTCTATTCTCTATTCACTCTTCCCTTTAATTGGCGATTCCGTGATGGGCGGTGGGGCTGGTGAGATCCAGCGCCCGGAAGGTATAGCCGTTCTGGCGGCCCCAAATGATGATCTGCTCCACAGCATCCACGCTGTAGTCCTTCACATCGTGCTGGAGCACCACGGTGGTGCGCCGCTCGGCGCAGCCGGAGGTGACGTTGGCCACCACGCCCGCCTTGGAACGGGTGCCGCCCGCGTCGCCGCTGTCCACATGCCAGTCGTAATACTGATAGCCCATGCTGTTCATCATGCCGGTAAGCCGGCTCATGATGCCGGGATTGAAGTTGCTGACGGTATTGGAGCTGCCGCCGGGGAAGCGGAACATCTGGGTATATTCGCCGGTCTGGCGGTAGATGACCTCCTGCATGGCGTAGAAGTCGTCCAGATAGGCCTGCTCACTGGCATAAATCTTATAGTAATCATGGGAGGCCGTATGGACGGCGATAGTGTGCCCTTCCCGGTAGGCCCGGCCGATCATGTCCTCATACTGCGGATATTCCTGAGTGACAAAGAAGGTGGCCTTCACGTCATAGGCGGCCAGCACATCCAGCAGGGCCTCGGTATAGGGGCCAGGGCCGTCGTCAAAGGTCAGGTAAATGGTTTTTTCATCCGGCTGGATCACCTCAGGCAGTTCCACCGGCACCACCTCCACGGTGCGCAAGACGCTGATGGTCTCCTCGCCGTTGGATATGCTGTAGATCACTTGATATTCACCGAGGCGATAGGGCGTGACGTTGCTCTCCACGGTGACCAGGTCCGACAGGTCCTTGCCCTTGCCGTCCACCGCGGTAAAGCCCGGGTCCTCAAAATCCATGCGGGCGGTGATGGTCATGATCTCGTCGCCCAGCAGCGTCAGCTCCGGGGCGGAGGCGGTCGGCAGCTCCCGCTCCACCACGGTCTCGTTGCCGGCGCGGTCGCTGACGCGGTACTCGATCTTATCCTCCAGCTGCTCAAACTGCACCTGGGCAGTCAGGTCGCCGTCCACATCGTCCCAGGCCAGATAGCCTTCCTCCTCGTAGCCGGTGAACCAGTCCGGCTCATAGCCGTCCACGGTCTGGAGGGTGATGACCGGCGGAGTGATATCCGCCACGTGGACGATGCGTGTTGCGGTGTAAGTGTTGAAAAGAAACTCGGTGGTATAGGTCAGCTCATAGGTGCCGATGCGCTTGGTGTTCACATAGCCGGAGCTCTCCACCGGCAGCAGCAGGGCTGGCCCGAAGATGCGCCCCGTAGTCACCGCGCTGCGGCCGGGATCCACAAAGTCCACCCCATAGGGTACGGTGATCTCGCTGCTGTCCACCAGGCGAAACTGTACGTGCCGTCCGTCCATGGTGAAGAGCACTGCCGCCGAGGCGATGATCAGCAGCAGGAAGAGCAGCAGCGTAGCCTTCCAGCCACCTCCGGATCTCTTTTCTTTCTCTTTCTGACGCGCCATTTTGGATCCTCGATTTCTTACTCCGGAGAACTCCCGGGTTTCGACGTTATGTAACCCTATTATACACCTTTCTCTCCAAGATGGAAGAAAAATTTTCAGGAAATTCTTTTGCCATCGGAGCAGCCGTGGATCTTCCCACATTTCAGCAGTTCCCGGGCAGTGCTTTTTCCTTGCATCCCCACAGGTGCCGTGTTATTATTTAATATGGAAAAGTTTATTGATGTACAGAAGTATAGACAATCATATGAAGGATGTGGTTTTGTGAAAGCAGCAGCAAAACGACTGTTCAGCCTGCTTCTCTGCCTTGTGATGCTGGTGGGGCTTTTCCCCGCAGTCTCTCTGGCCGAGGGAGAAGGCACAGCACCCGCTCCCGCGGTGGAAGACCGGTCGGAATACCAGCTCAAGGGGACGAACACCCTGGGGCAGGTCTTCGCCAACAGTCTGGACCTCTCCGGAGCCTCTGCGGATGATGCAACCGGCAGTCAGGTTTCCGAGCTGGAGATCGCGGACGGACTGGTCAGGGTGAGCTACGGTGCGGATGAGGAAGCGGAGCTGGTGCTGGCTTTCTACGAAGATCCGGGCGAAGAGGAAGCGCCGGTTCTGAAGCTGCTGGCCACTACCACAGAACTTGTCGATCCGGCACGGAACAGTCTGACCCTTCCCCTGCCGGAGGGACTTCCGGAATACTATCTTGTAGGCGCGTATCTGCTGCGCAGCGGCAGCCACGAGCCGCTCTGCGAGGAATTTACCTGCAGTCTCTACACCAAGCGCTACCAGGACTTCATCCACGCTCCCCTTTCGGACTATGAGGAGAGCGGCGAGCGCCTGCTGGTGCTGGAGGAGGGCACGGAGGAGGATGGGACCGACGCCAGCTTCGCCGTCTTCGCCGAGGATGTGGTCCTGGTGAAGGAGACGGCGGAGGCAAATCACCTGACGGCAAACGAAGACGGCAGCTTCACCTTTACGAATCCAGGCGAGACCCTGCTGGCCCTGCAGCCCGGGGACAAGCTGGCCCATACGGCGCTGGACGGCAGCGTCACCCTGATCTTGGTGCAAAGCAGGCATCTGGACGCAGACGGCTCCTTGACCCTGAAGCACGACGGCAGCGCAGATGCGCCGGTGTTTTTTGAAACCGTGCGCATCGACACGGCGGATGACCCGAACGGCGAGCCCACCGTGGATATGAGCGATGCCACCCCAGGGGTGGAGTATCTGCCGGAAGAGCGTGTCAGCGGCGAGGTGCAGCGGATCATTGATGAAGTCAAGGCTGGCGGAGACGCTCCCCTTTATGCCGGAACAGAGCACGCGGTCGTCATGGACGTCTCGGAGGATGCAGCGGAGATCACCCTCGGTCGTCAAGAGTTCACCTTTGGTCTCAGCGGGCTCACGATCGGTACAGACAACATCAACGGGATGATCTTCGGAAAGCTTGGCATTTGTCCGGAGCTCGCGATCAGGTTCTACTTCAGCAGCGATCTGAGCTACGTATCCATCGTAATGCGCACAGCGATCAGCTTCCACGGCGGTTTTGAAGGCACCCTGGCGATTACCCCTTCTCTTGGCCTGATTGAGATCCCGGCCGGCCTTCCGGGACTATTTGTCACGCTAAAGCCCAACGTGATTCTGGAATTTCAGTGCAGCACCACCGTCGCCTTACAATTTACCGGGGCCGTAGGCCTAGACTACGACAGCAGCCGTGTGAAAGGTCTTCCCGTCCACATCATTTATGAATTCCCCCACATGGCAGATGGAGCGTCGTTCCAGCTTGAGGGAACGCTGCGCTTTGGTGTCCGCTGCCATTTGAGCGTGGATTACGCGCCATTTGGCGCAGCGACAAAAGAGCTGTGCCTTATAAGCGCAGGTATTGTTGCCACGAAGGCCATTGAGTTTTACGGCGCCCCTGCCGATGCATCTGCCGACGGATCCGAGATCCACGACTGCAGCCACTGCATCGACGGCACGATCCAATTGGCTGAGGAGTTCGGCTATGAGCTGTCAGCGGGCTTTGGGATCATCAGCCTCAGCAATGAAGACGCCCTCCGGAACACAATACCGCTGGGGACATTCTTCTATTCCTTCGACTATAGTGAGAGGGGCCTTGGCCGCTGCCCCCATCGGCGATACCGGCTGACGGTCACGGCTGTGGACGGCAGGGACTACAGCCTGGCGGAGCTGGCCATTCTGGACCCGGAGCAGCTCATCCGGGACAGCAACCGGGCCCACCGGGTGCCCTGGTGCCTGGTGAGCCTGCAGGACAAGTCCGGCAAGGCCCTGCAGAGCGAAGACCTGGTCACAGACCTGAACGGCCAGGTCTCCGTATACCTGCCCGCCGGCGAATACACCCTCACCGGCTACACCGACGAGCTGTACGGCACGGTGGGACTGCGCATCGAAAACGCGCCCCGGGAGACCGCCCTGCTGCTCGCCGCGGCGGAGACCGAATCCGGCACCGCCGGGGCCCTCACCTGGGCCTTTTATCCCCAGAGCGGCCTGCTCGCCATCTCCGGCAGCGGAGATATGGACGATTATGCCGCCTCCGGCGACGGCGCCGCCCCCTGGGCAGCGTACAAGGACCGGGTCAAGACCGTGATCCTGCGGCCCGGGGTGAAGAGCGTGGGCAGCAATGCCTTCCGGAGCTTTCAGAAGCTCAGCTCCGTGCAGCTGCCCACCGGCTGCGAAAGCATCGGGTCCAACGCTTTCCGGGATCTGACAAGGCTGGAGAGCGTCACCATCCCCAAGGCCATGGAGGGGATCGGGCAGAACGCTTTTTCCGGCTGCAAGGCCCTGCGCCGGGTGGTCTATGACGGCAGCATGACGCAGTGGAAGGACCTGAAAAAGAACGGGATCAAGTCGGGGAACGAGCCTCTGCTGAACGCGAAGCTGGTGCTCACAAGCGCCGTGATCGACAAGGGCCAGTGCGGCGAGAACCTCTTCTGGACCCTGAACTCCGCCGGGATGCTGACCATCACGGGCACCGGCGCCATGTATGATTACGCCGCCGCGGAGATCCCCTGGGCAGAATACGCGGACCTGGTCACCGGCCTGACGCTGGAATACGGCGTCACCTCCCTCTGCGGCAGCGCCTTCGCGGGGCTCACCGGGATCAGTGAGCTGCTGATCCCCGAAACCGTGACAGCCATCGGCGCCGGGGCCTTCTCCGGCTGCACCGGACTTGCCCGGGTGGAGCTGCCGGAGGGACTCTCCGCCATCCCCGCCAACTGCTTCCGCAACTGCCGCGGCCTCAGCGCCATCAACCTGCCCTACAGCCTCCGCTCCATCGGACAAGATGCCTTCGCCGGCTGCAACATGGGCAGCCGCAAGAGCAAGGACGTGTTCTATGAGGGCACGAAAAACGATTGGGACAGATTGGTTTCCGTAGGCTCCGGCAACAAGCCGCTTCTGGACGTCCTCACCACATACAGCGATGATGAATTGGCCTCCGGCAGCTGCGGAGAACACCTGAACTGGCTTTTGACAAGCGAAGGTCTTTTGATCTTGGATGGCTGGGGCGACATGACCAGTCATCCCTGGCAGAACATCACCGTCAACAATGTCCTGTATCCAGTATCCAAGATCACCGCCATTCGCATTCCGGAGGGGGTCACCTCTCTCTGTGAATATGCCTTTTCCGGCCTGACAGGCCTGACCAAAGCCATTGTTCCCCATTCGGTTCAGTCCATCGGCCAGCGAGTATTCCAGGGCTGTTGGAACATGACAAGCTTGACGGTACCATTCATCGGTGCCAGCCGGGAGGACAGCCGGACCTTGGGCTACTTCTTCGGAAACGGAGATAAGAGCGAATACTCTTACACCATAGATGGGGAAACGGTCTACCGTTCCTCTGCTCCCGCCAATCTTGCAACTGTTCAAGTAACCGACGCCAGGGAAATCGCCGCAGGCGCCTTTTATCATGACCTGCTCACCAACAAAAACAACAGTGCGTTTATTTCCTTTAAGAATATCCTTCTGAACGATGGGATCGAAGCCATCGGGAGGCTGGCTTTCTATTACCAGGCTGACCTACAGAGCATCATCCTCCCGGCCAATCTGAAAACCATCGGTCCCAGTTGCTTCTACGGTTGCAGCAGTCTCGGCACCATCAGCTTCCCGGACGGCATGACGGAGATCCCCGATTTGATGTTCTATGGCTGCACTGGACTTAAGAGCTACACCATCCCGCCCCAGGTCACACGAATCGGTAATTGCGCCTTCTCCGGTTGCTCCTTCTCTTCCTTCACCGTCCCTGACACCGTGCAGGAGATCGGGGAGAAAGTGTTCAACGAATGCTGGGGCATGACGAGTCTGACGGTGCCATTCATCGGCGCCACCCGGGAGGACAGCCGAACCTTGGGCTACTTCTTCGGCAACGGAGATAAGAGCGAGTATTCTGAAACGATCGACGGAGAGACGATCTATCGCTCAAAGGCGCCTGCCAACCTGAAACGCATCCAGGTAACAGATGCCCGTGAAATAGCGGCAGGAGCTTTCCATAGAGATTTGCTCTGCAACCGCAACAACAGCGCATTTATCTATCTCACCAGTATAATTCTTAACGACAGCATCACCAGTATCGGGAAAATGGCCTTTACTTACCAGACCTCCTTGCAGAGCATCATCCTCCCGGCCAATCTGAAAGCCATCGGTCCCAGTTGCTTCTACGGTTGCAGCAGTCTCGGCACCATCAGCTTCCCGGACGGCATGACGGAGATCCCCGATTTGATGTTCTATGGCTGCACTGGACTTAAGAGCTACACCATCCCGCCCCAGGTCACACGAATCGGTAATTGCGCCTTCTCCGGTTGCTCCTTCTCTTCCTTCACCGTCCCTGACACCGTGCAGGAGATCGGGGAGAAGGTCTTCCATGACTGCCGGAGCATGACGAGTCTGACGGTACCCTTCATCGGCGCCAGCCGGGAGGACAGCCGAACCCTGGGCTACTTCTTCGCCAATGGGAACAGGACGGAATCTTCGCAAACCTTCAACGGAGAAAAAGTCTATCGCTCTACTGTTCCTGCCTACCTCAGGACCGTCCGGGTGACAGATGCGAAAGAGCTTGCCCCGGGAGCGTTTCACGGGAGCTTGCTGGTAAGTCCAAACTACGACTTTGTTCTTCTGTCCAGAATTACTCTGAACGACGGGATTGAGGCCATCGGAGCAGAGGCTTTTACCGATCAGTCCCAGCTGACCGATATTGATCTCCCCGACAGTCTTACCAGCATCGGCGCTTACTGCTTCAGCCGCTGCAGCAGTCTGCGAAGCATCAGTTTCCCGGCGGCGATGACCGAGATTCCGGACAACATGTTCTCTGGCTGTACGGGCTTGACCGCTTACGAGATCCCAAGCCATGTGACAAGGATAGGCAGCTACGCTTTCTCCGGCTGTTCCTTCACTTCCTTCACCATCCCCGACACCGTGCAGGAAATCGGGGAGAAGGTCTTCATTGACTGCCAGAGCATGACGAGTCTGACGGTACCCTTCATCGGCGCCAGCCGGGAGGACAGCCGAACCCTGGGCTACTTCTTCGCCAATGGGAACAGGACGGAATCTTCGCAAACCTTCAACGGAGAAAAAGTCTATCGCTCTACTGTTCCTGCCTACCTCAGGACCGTCCGGGTGACAGATGCGAAAGAGCTTGCCCCGGGAGCGTTTCACGGGAGCTTGCTGGTAAGTCCAAACTACGACTTTGTTCTTCTGTCCAGAATTACTCTGAACGACGGGATTGAGACCATCGGAGCAGGGGCTTTTACAGATCAGTCCCAGCTGACCGATATCGATCTCCCTGACAGTCTTACCAGCATCGGTGCCTTCGCCTTTTCCGGCTGCAGCGGTTTGACGAAGGCCACCTTCGGAGGGTCCATGGCGGAATGGCTCTCTGTCAGCATCGAAAGCGGCAACACCATCCTCAGTCGGATCCCCATCCACTGCAGCGACGGCGTCCTGCTGAACGGCGAGGAGATCGAGGATCCTGACGCCGGGGAGGATGTGGTGTCTCCGGAGGATCCCGCGGAGAGCGCGGAGCGCGATGATGGGGAGAGCAGCGGCAGCATCAGTCCCGTGGAGCCGGTGATTGAGCCGGTCCCAACGGATGCACCGTTTCCCACGGAGGATCCCGCACCCACCGAACAGCCCGCACCCACCGAAGCGCCTGACCCTGTGATTGAGCCCGCGCCTTCCGAGGAGCCCGCACCCACGGAAGATCCCGGCTACATCGGTCTGGCCTCTTTCAGCGGGGAGAGCGCTCCGGTGGACGACACCGTCTATTCCGCCTCCTTTGCGGGTCTGGTGCCAGGGGAGCAGTACGTGCTGCTGATCACCGGGGAGGATGTGGAGGATCTGGACCTGCGCTTTGCCTCGATCCTTTTCATCGCCCAGGAGGCCGCCGGGGAGGACGGCACGCTTCGATTCTCTTACCTCCGCCTGCTCAGTGAGACAGCCCCGGTGATCCGGCTCTACGGCCGCTCGGACAAGGACCTGAGCAGCACCGAAGCCCTGGGGCTCGTGATGCACAAGGGGGTCAGCGATCCCAAGGCCTACAGCGTCCACGTCTCCTACGAGGGCACGGAGCTGAAGGAAAACGAGGATTACATCCTGAGCATCGAAAAGCGGGCAAACGGGATCGTTGCCGTGACGGTGAAGGGTATCCGGGCCTATTCCGGCAGCCGCACCGTTCTGGCAAAGGAGACCTGTCTGGAGGCCGCCGAGACCCCGGACGGCTATGCCATCATCCACACAGCCCATACCTGGGGCGAGTGGGGCGAAAGCACTGCCACCTGCGAGGAGCCCGGCGAGCGCCTCCGGAGCTGCAGCGTCTGCGGCAAGAAGGAGAGCGAAAGCACCGAGCCCATCGGCCACGCATGGGGCGAGCCCAGCTGGACCTGGAGCGAGGATCTTGCCAGCGCCGAGGCCAGCTTTACCTGCCTCCACGACAGTGCCCACGTCACCACGCTGGAGGCTTCGATCAGCCCGGATGGAGAGGATGAATACGGCGTCTTCCATACCGCCACGGTGGTCTTTGCGGGCAAGACCTACAGCGACAGTCGATACCTGCGCCTGTACCTGCCGGGTGACTTGAACCGGGACCGCGAAGTGGACAGTGGAGACCTGCTGCGCCTGCGGCAGATCCTGGTGGGCTTGGAGTCCGCCTCCGCCGCAGCCGACCTGAACGGCGACGGAACGGTGGACATTCTGGACCTGGTCCGCTTCCGGAAATATCTGGCCGGGGAGAATGTAACGCTCCACGACCCCAGAGGATGATCACACAACATAGCACTGCAGCCCCCTCCGGGTTTTCCGGAGGGGGCTCAAGCTGTCGACAAAGTGTCGACAGCTTGAAACGCAAAAATGGGAACTACCGAAAAAGTTCCCATTTTTGCGCGGATTGATCGTGAAGGGGGGCATACCGGTTCCGTTTACGATCTCGCGCACACTGGGGACTTTATCATGTTCGTAATATAACGCATTGATGAAATCTGCGATGATCGGTTTCTTCGATTCGTCTTTCCTGCGCATATGGTTTTACCTCCAAAACAGAACAGACTGTTTCCGTGATAAGAAGGTTCTATAATAAATGTTGGGGTAGCGAAGCCGAAAGGCTGAGCTACACCCAACATTTATTATAGAACCAACTTAAGGAAAGGTAAGAATTGACAGCAAGGCCCCTCTGCATCGTACAGCAGAGGGGCCTTGTTTGCCTGTACGCCGGCCGCCGAACGGGCGGCTGCGAGGAGCGGCGATCGCTCCTTTCGCGCCTTATTCGATCGCGTCGACAAGCGCGATGATGTCATCGGCACTGAGGCCGTAGCTGTCCCGGAGGTCGCCCTGACCGCGGACCAGAATGCAGTAGCTGAAGTTGTCGGAGAACCAGATCGCCTTCATCACCCGCCCCTCCTCGTTGCCGAAGCAGCGGACCTGCCATTCTTTTGCTTCAATCGTCCACTCATGGGCATAGGCGGTATAATCACCGGACACGTCGGCCGTGTCATAGCTCGCCTCGTGGTCCGGCCGGTTCACGCCCTTTCGCACCGTGAGCTCCGCGGCGCCGACATAGCCGTTTGCCTCGGCAAGCAGATCCATATACCGGTAGTTATCCCAGCCGATCGGACCTCCGGCTGTCTCTGTTCCGGCCTCCGGCAGCTTGAGAGTACCGACGCCGGCAGCCTCCGCCGCGGCTTGGGCGCTGTCGGCCTCCGTCCAGGGGTTGGGCATGGCGCTGTCGCCCGCGGTCGGGACCCAGGTAAACACCAGATCCTGGCCGTTTTCGGACTGGTCCTCGTGCCAGGTAAAGGTCCCGTCGTCATGGAAGACGATGGTGCCGGTGCCGTCGTCATATACGGTCTCCTCGCTTGTGATTTCGCCGGCGTCATCATAGACAAGGTTCGCTTTGCTGGCGCCGGAATAGTTGATGGTGAGCGTATCGGTGTCCAGCTTGCCGACGATGATCCAGCGAGTCTGCTCCCAGGCGCTGCTGCCCCACTTGATAGTGACAAAGGCCTCGTCAAAGCCCCAGCACTCCACCGTGGCATGCGCCCGGTCGCACTGATACTCCCCGATGAAGTTCATCACGGGATTCTGCCAGTTGGGATCCTCCTCGAACACCGCGATATATTCCGCGCTTTCGTCCAGCAGAAGCGTGATCTGGGGCTCGGTCGAATAATCCTCTCCGTTCTTTGTCCATTTTACAAAGAGATTGCCCGCCTCCGGCTCGGCCAGGAAGGTGTGGACAGCGGGCTCGGCCAGACCGATATAGGCCGACTGCGCCGGGAACTCCGGATCGATCTCCGGGGCTTCCTCGCCCTCGGCATACGCGATATGCCCCCAACCTTCAATGTTGACCGTGACCACGATCGCCGCCTCCGGCACGTCCACCGGCGTGAAATGGTAGGTCTCGCCGCCCTCTACCTCGAGCTTGAGGCCGTCTCCCCCCTCTTCGGTGACGGTGACGTTGAAGGGCTCCATCTCTTCGTCCCAGCCGTTCAGGTTGCCGCGCAGGGCGTTGCCTTCCTGCTGGATGATCCAACCGACCGCCTCGCCGTCGAGCATCAGGGAGATGGCCCAGCCCTCATAACCCTCCGTCTCGGAGAGGTTGACGATCAGATGATTGCCGTTTTCGTCTTCAAAGGTGCCCTGCCGGGTCCATTCCTTGCTCTCTTCCTCCGCAGGCTTCGTTTCTCCGCAGGCTGCCAGCGCAAAGAGCATGCAGACTGTCAGCAGGATGCAAATCAGCTTTTTCATGTATCCTTTCTCCTTTTCTTCTTTTCCGGCTTTGATGTGGCTCAACAGCTTTCCTTTATAGAATACCACAAACCGGATGCTAATTCCACTGAAACAAAGAAAAAACATCTCGATCCTGCCGATGTATTCCGGCGCGGGAGCGCGACCGGCGCCCGCCGAAAAAGCGGACCCGCAGGGCGGTTCACCCTGCGGGTCTTTCTTCACATGGACTTTATGCTGCGTTCAGGATCTGCATGAACTCTTCTCCTGTGATGGTTTCGTGCTCGTACA
>CAMOXK010000038.1 GCA_946629065.1 uncultured Clostridia bacterium | reverse complement strand
ACCGGGCCATCGAAAGCGGCGTGGGTTGCCTCATCATCTGCCGTTCGGACATTCGTCCGGAGTGGGCGGAGAGCCGGGCCAGTACCTGCATCATCTCCACGCCCCTCACGGCGAGGCGGGTCTCCCGACTTATCACCCAGGCGCTGCCTGTGGAGCGGATCTGCTCCCGGGAGAATATCATCGATTTCCACCTGGACGACTATGTGGACGACGTGCGGGAGACCATGCTGAAAAGCCGCTTTCACGCCTACCCCATCCTGGACCGGGAGGAAAAGGTGGTGGGCACCCTAGCCCGCTTCCATCTGCTGCGGCCCAGGCGCAAGCAGGTGGTGCTGGTGGACCACAACGAGGCGGCCCAGTCCGTTCCCGGCCTGGAGCAGGTGGAGATCCTGGAGATCATCGACCATCACCGTCTGGCGGATATCCAGACCGGCCAGCCCATCCGGGTGCGCAATGAACCAGTGGGCAGCACCAACACCATCCTCACCGCCATGTACCAGGAATACGGCGTGGTGCCCTCTCCCAAGATCGCGGGACTCATGGCGGGGGCTATCCTTTCCGATACGGTCATGTTCAAGTCCCCCACCTGCACCAAGCGGGATATTGCCATGGCCCAGCGCCTGGCCCACATCGCCAATATCTCCCTGGAGGAGCTGAGCAAGAGCCTCTTCTCCTTCGGCGGCGCGGAAAAGAGCGCGGAAGAGCTCTTCCGCACGGACTATAAGCAGTTCCACATCTCCGGCCAGGACCTGGCCGTGAGTCAGATCACCTGCGCCGACTCCCGGCAGCTGCTGGACCGGAAGGAGGAATTCCTCCGCTTCATGGAAGGCGAGAAGCAAAAGAACGACTTCGACCTGGTGCTTCTCATGATCACGGATGTGCTGCAGGAGGGGACCTACCTGCTCTTTGTGGGCAGCGAGGAGACCATCCGCCAAGCCTTTTCCGCAGAGCCCAAGGAAAACCAGGTCTTCCTGCCCGGGGTCATGTCCCGAAAGAAACAGATCATCCCCATGCTCACCGCCCTCTGGGGCTGAGACTTCCCACAAAAAGGCGTTGTCTCAAAATAGCTTAGAATGCTATTGAGAGTCAACGCCTTTTTTATTTTCCGCATTTTTCGCCGCTTTTGCCTTCCAAAAGTCCACGAATCCGAAGGCATTGAAAATGCAGTAACCATGCAAAAGTAATGGCATATTCAAAAGTGGCCACTTTTTCGGCGTTTTTATATCTGAAAAGTTACCAAGACTGCGCGTTACAAGTTTTTTGCTTGTAACGCGTTTCTTTTTGATTGCTGTTCGAGTTTTGCAGGACTTCAATATGACATTTAACAACTTTCTTTTGACTTCTTAAACTCCGCATTCCGCATGAGCGTCGGGGCGCCGTTTTTCATTCTCATAACTGCCATTTTCTTTCCCCTCCTATTTCGAGAGAAATCCTCTCTGCTTTTTATCGGCATAGAAATACACCAATTGTTCCTGTTTTCTATAAAAAGTTTAGCAAATTCATTGTCCTAAAAAAGTCGCTGTTCTATATGAAACCCCAAAAACGCAAAAAACAGCGCCTGCCTCCTTTCGGAAGCAGACGCTGTCATGCGCTTATGCAATGGTACCGTGCGGCATCAGAGCACTCGAAAACGATGCCAGCTCTCCGACATATACCGAAAAGGGCTGGAGCGGCAATTGAAATGATCGGGATCAAGTGGCCGAAAAACTGTCCAGTATGGCCAGGATGGACCGGTGCAAATAGGGAAGGTAAGTGTCCAGATCCACCGGATCACCGTTGAGGATCACTGTGTAACAGGTGGAGCCCACCAGCTCCAGAATGGTGTATACCTCGATTGCCAGGCTTTTTCGGTCAGAGGGGATGGAGCCCAGGATCTCCTCGAAAATGGCGGGATAGTCCGGCTCCCATTTGCCGATGGCCCGGCGGAAAACGCCCCAGCTTAAATTTTTGTTGATGAACTGCAGCAGCAGCTTGTTGTCCCGCAGCTGGTACAGCACATCGTCGATGATGGTCAGCAGCTTGCCGGTGGGATCCGGCTGGTCCTGATAGCCGGATTGCTCCAGTGCGTGCTGAAATAGCTGCCCCGATTTGCGGATCACCAGCTTTTCGTGGAGATCGTACTTGTCCTTAAAATATAGATAGAATGTGCCCTTGGCAACGCCGGCCTGCTGGGCAATGTCCGCAATGGACGTATTGGCAATGCCCTGGGTGGTGAACAGCTGAAAAGCCGTGTCCATCAAACAGGTCAGCTTCAGCTTCTTGTTTTCCTCCAGCCGTCCCATTTCCGCACCTCTTCTCTCTGTGTTTTTCTCTATTGTAACGTGGAGGTGCCCGGTTGTCAAACAAAAAATGACCGTCGGTCAGCCAGCCGTTTTGTGCATAACGCCAAAAAATGACCGACGGTCAAATTTGCACCCAAGAGGGGTTGACCACTGGTCATTTTAGTGCTATAACAGCATATGCTTAAGTGACCGGTGGTCATTTATTTGAGAGGAGGCAATGGCATGTACAAATTCGGGAAAGCAGTCGTCAAGCTGCGGCTGCCTATTCTGATTTTGGCGCTGGCGCTGATAATCCCCGCCTGGCTGGGGATGCAAGCCACACGCATCAACTACGATATGCTCACCTATCTGCCGGAGGATATCGAGACCATGAAAGGGCAGGACATCCTGATGGACGAATTCGGAAAAGGCGCTTTCAGCTTCATCGTGGCGGAGGGCATGGAGGACAAGGACGTCTCCGACCTGCGCCAGCGAATCGAGCAGGTTCCCCACGTGGACAGCGCCCTGTGGTACGACAGCATCGCGGATCTGAGCATCCCCAAGGAGCTGCTGCCCGACAAGCTGCGCGACGTGTTCGTGGACGGCGACGCCACCATGATCGCCGTGTTTTTTGACACCTCGTCCTCGGCGGATGAGACCATCGAGGCCATCACCGAGATCCGCCAGCTCTGCGGCAAGCAGTGCTTTGTCTCCGGTATCTCCGCATTGGTGACGGATCTGAAAAACCTGTGCGAACGGGAGGAGCCCATCTACGTGGGCATCGCCGTGCTGTGCGCGCTGGTAGCCATGGAGCTGCTGACCGACTCCTGGCTGGTGCCGCTGGTGTTTCTGGCGGGCATCGGCATCACCATTCTCTACAACATGGGTACCAACGTATTCTTCGGCCAGATCTCCTATATCACCAAGGCGTTGGCGGCGGTGCTGCAGCTGGCCGTCACCATGGATTACTCCATCTTCCTCTGGCACGCCTATTGCGCCCGGAAGAAGGAGAATCCCTCCCGGGAGGAGGCCATGGCCCTGGCCATCCGCGACACGGTGCTGTCCGTAGCGGGCAGCGCTCTGACCACTATCGCCGGCTTCCTGGCATTGTGCTTCATGAGCTACACCATGGGCGCCGACATCGGCGTGGTCATGGCTAAGGGATGTCTGCTGGGCGTCATTGGCAGCGTCACCATTCTGCCGGCGCTGATCCTACTGCTGGATAAACCGCTGACGGCCACCATGCACAAGTCCCTGATCCCCGACATGAGCGGTGTGGCCGCCTGGATCACCAGCCACTTCTGGGCCTTCCTGGTGGCCTTCGCCGTGATCCTGGTCCCGGCCACCATCGGCTATTTCCACACGCCGGTGTATTACGATTTCACCCAGATCCTCTCCGGTGATGACGTGGAGAGCATGGATGCTGAGGATATGCAGTTCCTGACGGCCAAGCAGAAGCTGGAGGAGTACTTCGACGTGGCCACCACCCACATGATCCTCTGCGACGCCGATCTGCCGGCCAAGGATGCCGAGGCCATGGCCCGGCGCATCGAGAAGCTGGACGGCGTGACCACCGTGCTGAGTCTGGACAGTCTGTTGGGTACGGATATCCCGGCGGACTTCCTGCCCGGGAGCGTCACCAAAATGCTCAAGAGCGGTCAGTGGCAGCTGATGCTCATCAACTCCGCCTACGCCGTCTCCACCGATGAGGTGAACGGCCAGATCGACGCCATTAACGGCATCCTGAAGGAGTACGACCCCCACGGCATGCTGATCGGCGAGGCGCCCTGCACCAAGGACCTCATCGAGATCACCGACAAGGACTTCACCGTGGTGTCCTGGGTGTCCATTGGCTTCGTGTTTCTCATTATCCTTCTGACGCTGCGCTCGGCCACGCTGCCGGTGATCCTGGTGGCGGTGATCGAGTTTGCCGTATTCATCAACCTGGGCATCCCCTATTACACCCACTTCACCATGCCCTTTATCGCGCCCATCTGCATCAGCACGATCCAGTTGGGTTCCACCGTGGACTACGCCATTTTGACCACCACCCGGTACAAGGAGCTGCGGCACACCTGCGATAAGCGACAGGCAATCACGGAGGCGCTGGCCTATGCCATGCCCTCGGTGCTGGTCAGCGCCCTGAGCTTCTTCGCCGCCACCTTCGGTGTGGGCCTCTATTCCGACATCGACCTCATCAGCTCCATGTGCAATCTGCTGGCCCGGGGTGCCATTGTCAGCATGTTCTCCGTGCTGCTGGTGCTGCCGGCGCTGCTGATGCTGCTGGACGGCGTCATCGGAAAGACCACATTGGGTATGAAAAAACAACTCCAGAGCATTTGACATAGATGGGAGGAATCATTCTATGAAACAAAGGATCCAAAAGGCGACAGCCATCATACTGTCTGCCCTTATGCTGGGCTTCTGCCTTGCCGGCTGCGGCGCGCAGCAGGAAGCGAAAACACCCGATGCTCCGGCGGAGGCCGACCTGGTCACCGAGGCTGCCGTCAGCCTGCTGGGCAGTCACAGCGACACGGCGGGCAAGGAGGAGACCGTCTACGTCATTGCCGACGCCGACGGCAACCCCACAGAAACCATCGTCAGCGCCTGGCTGAAAAATCCCGATGGTGCTGATACCCTGACGGATCACGCGGAGCTGACGGACATCAAGAATGTAAAGGGAGACGAGACCTTCACGGTCAGCGAAAACGGTGCCGTCACCTGGCAGGCAAACGGCAATGACATCCACTACCAGGGCACGACTACACAGCAATTGCCTGTGACCACCGCTATTACCTATGAGCTGGACGGCAAGACCGTCTCCGCTCAGGAGCTGGCCGGCGCCACCGGCCACCTGGCCATCAACTTCCGCTACACAAATCACACCGCCACGCAGCGGACGGTGAACGGCAAGACCGTCACCCTCTATCAGCCCTTCCTGGTGATGTCCGGTCTGATGCTGGACGACGCCAAGGCAAACAACGTCACCGTCACCCACGGCAAGGTTCTCCACAACGGCGACCGCACCGTGGCCGTCGGCATGGCAATGCCCGGTCTCCGCGAGAGCCTGGGACTGGACGGTATGCGAACCCAGGATGGCAAGTCCCTGGATCTGGACATCCCGGAGGCCGTGACCGTTGAGGCCGATGTGTCCGATTTCACGCTCCTTACCACGGTGACAGTGATCGAAAACAGCCCTCTGCAGGATCTGGACCTGAGTAACGTGAGCAGCCTTGACGATCTGCGCAGCGCACTCACCCAGCTTACCGACGCCTCCACCCGTCTGGTGGAGGGCAGCAGTGCGCTGTATGACGGCGTTGACACTTTGCATACTGGCGTCGGTGAGTTGGCTGCCGGGGCAAACCAGGTGGATACCGGCGCCGGTAAGCTGGCGGACGGTGCGGCGACTCTGGCCGATGGTGCCCGCCACGCGTCAGACGGTGCGGCCGCGCTCTCTGAGGGAGCCAAGGCACTGTCCGACGGCAGCGCCGCCCTGCGTGACGGCGCAGCGCAGGTGGACAGCGGCGCAAAGGCCCTTTCCGACGGGGCCAAGCAGGCCGCTGACGGCGCCGACACCCTCAGCGGCGGCGCAAAGGCTCTGGCAGGCGGTGCAGCCACCATCTCCGAGAATATGGACACCCTGTCCGGCGGGCTGGATACCCTGTCCGGCGGCGCAACACAGGTCAGCGGAGGCTTGGCACAGTTGCAGTCTCAGGTAGCCGGTCTGCCGGCGGGTGTGCAGGCACTTTATAACGGCCTGCTCCGCGTCAAGGCCGCGCTGAAGGGCGACCAGGGCCAGAGCGTCTATGAGGGTGCCGCAGCTCTGCGTGACGGCGCGGCGGCTTTGGCTGCCGGGCTGGTCAGCGGCGACGAGGCCAACCCCGGTATCTATGAGGGTGCCAAGGCGCTGGAGAGCGGCGCCGGTGCCATTGAGAGCGGTGCTGACAATATCGCAGCAGCGGCGGCACAGGTCAAGGCCGGTATCGACCAGATCCCCAACGCCATCTCCGGCGCGGTGACCTCCGCCTCCGGTGGCCTGCAGGCCGCCTCCGGTCAGCTGACCGCCATTGTGAACGACGAGAACCTGACCGACGAGCAGCGCATGGCCATCCAGACGGCGCTTGGCTACATCTCCGCCGTGGGCGACGGTCTGGGCAGCGTGTCTGTGGACCTTACCCAGGCGGATGCGGCACTGACCGCCATGGAAAACGGTGCCAATGCCATCAGCAGCGGTGCTGGCGACCTTCAGAGCGGCGCACAGCGTATCGCTGGCGGTGCCACCGCCCTGGCTGGCGGCGCAAAGCAACTGGAAGGCGGCGCAGGCCAACTGGCCTCCGGTGTAGACCAAATCGTCAGCGATGAGAACCTGGGCGCCGTCATCGGCGGCATGTCCAATTTGGCGGACAGCTCCCAGACCCTGGTGAATGGAGTAGATCAGCTCACCGACGGCGCGGATGCACTGGCGGGTGGCGCTTCTGCCGCCGCCACCGGCGCAAAGGAGCTGGCCTCCGGCAGCCGTACCCTGGCCGGCTCCAGTATCCAGCTCCGTGACGGCGCTGCGACGCTGGCAACCGGCGTGGCCGATCTGTCCAGCGGCGCCGACACGCTGAAAAGCGGCACCAAGGCCCTCTCCGACGGGGCCAATGACGCCGCCACCGGCGCGGCTGCTCTGGCCGGAGGCGCTGCTCAGCTGGCAGACGGTACATCCCAGGTGGCAGGCGGCGCAGATGCTCTGGCAACCGGTGCGGCCACCCTGAAAGACGGCACGGCTCGGCTCAGAAGCGGCAGCGTCAGTCTCACCGACGGCGTAACGCAGCTGCTCTCGGGTGCCAAGGAGCTTCGTGACGGTATGGCGCAGTTCGATGCCCAGGGCATCCAGAAGCTTACCAACCTCATGGAGGGCGACGCCCACGAGCTGATCGAGCGGCTGCGTGCCCTGCAGGAGCTGAGCGGAGAGTATACCTCCTTCGCCGGAACAGATGCCGACATGCCCGGCAGCGTGCAGTTCATCATCCGCACAGAATCTATTGAAAAGTAAACAATTTTACTGCCTCTGCAGCGGAGCAAAAGCGGTGCGCGGGGTCAGTTTATCCGGCGAATCGAGAAGCTCTGCGCGCCATTGAAATGCAGACATGGCAATCGAGATTGTAAATAGTGAGCTACGTAAGGGCGCGTTGCAAAATAGCGCTGCATAACAAAAGCACCAGTTAGGTCAAAAAGGACTGGTTCTATAATAAATGTTGGGGTAGCGAAGCCGAAAGGCAGAGCTACACCCAACATTTATTATAGAACCCTAAATTCTCATTTTGCAACAGTCCCTTTTTGAGTGAAGAGGGAATAGTGAAGAGGGAATAGTGAAGAGGGGAGAGCGGAGAGGGAAGAGGGAAAGGACTGCGCATCACGGACGACTGTATCAGCCGGCGATGCCTCGTTTCCTACTGGGATCCTCGAGCCTTTTTGGTACGAAAGGGCCCGGTTAATTCAATTCCGCGTTTCAAACTCCGAATTCCGAACTCCGCATTCCGAATTCCCTGTCGTGCCTGTGGGAATTTTGTCAGGGATAAGGGCACATTAGCCTTGAAAGGAATCCCATTTTGCGGTATTATACTCTACGGCATATTTTGCGGCGGCGCGGCTGCGCCGCCGGGAACATAAAAGGAGAAGGGGGTGTGTGGATGTCATTGGAAGCGATCACGAGCGTGACGAGAGCGGAGCAGGAAGCCAAAAACGCCGTCGCCGCCGCTCAGGCCAAGGCAAAGCAGCTGCTTGCGGAAGCCCAGGCTGCCGGAGAAGCCTCCCTGGAGGCCGCCCGCGCCAAGGCGGACAGCGAGCTGGAGGCTCTGAGCAAGAAAGCGGAGGAGAAGAGCAAGGCGGACGCCGAAGCTCTCGGCCGCGAGCTGGAAGCGGAACGGGAAGCCCTGCGCAAAATGGCAGAGGGCAAGCTGGACGCCGCGGCTGCGCTCATTGTAGAAAGGATAGTGAACGACTGACATGGCCATTTTGAAAATGAAACGCCTGCGGCTGATGCTGGTCCGTTCCCAGAAGGAAGAACTGCTGAAGGAGCTTGCGCGCCTGGGCTGTGTTCAGGTCAGCGAGATCTCCGAAGAGGTTCAGGAGCAGGAGAGCGAGGGCCTGGTGCGCCGGGAGGGGAGCGAGCTGAGTAAGCTCAAAACCCAACAGGCCAGCCTGGAGCGGGCCGTGGAGCTGCTGAAGCTCTACGCCCCGGAGAAAACACCCCTGCTCAGTGCCAAGCCCGAGGTGGAAGCGCAGCTTCTGCTGGCGGAGGACGGCCTGGAGGAGGCCCTGGCGCTGGCTGCCGAAGTGAACGAGCGGGAGGATCGGATCCGTCGCATCGCCGCCGAGGAGAGCCGGGAGCGCTCGCTCATCGAGAGCCTGACGCCCTGGGAGAGCCTGGACCTGCCCCTGGAGACCGAGAGCACCGAGCGCTGCGCGGTAGTGCTGGGATCCCTCAGCAGCCGCGTCTCCCTCAAGGACGTGGAGGCGGAACTGAGTGATGCCGCCGAGGAGGCGGAGCTCTTCCCCGTGAGCCAGGACAAGAGCCAGCAGTATGTGCTGCTGCTGGCGGCAAAGGAGCAGCTGGCCGCCGCCCAGGAGTGCCTGCGGGACTTCGGCTTTGGGGCCGTCTCTTTCAGCGGCTGCACCGGCACCGCCAAAGAGAACATCGCCGCGGCAAAGGAAAGGATCGAGACCCTGGTGAAGGAAAAAATGAGCCTGACCCAGGAGATCGCCGCCGAGGCACCCCGCCGGGAGGAGCTGAAGCTGGCCTCTGACCGGCTTGCCACCCGCATCGGCATGGCCGAGGCGGAGGAACGGCTCTACGGCACCGGCTCCGCCGTGGTGCTGGCGGGCTGGGTCCCCGCGGAGCGGGAGGAGGAGCTGACAGCGCTGCTGGAGCGCTTTGAATGCGCCTGGGAGCTCAGCGAACCCAGCGAGGAGGAGTACCCGGAGGTACCGGTCAAGCTCAAGAACAACATGTTTTCCAACGCCCTCAACATGGTGACCAACATGTACAGCCTTCCGGCTTACGGCACCGTGGACGCAAACCCCATCATGGCGCCCTTCTTCATCCTGTTTTACGGGCTGATGATGGCGGACATGGGCTACGGCCTCATCATGATCGCGGCGGCCCTGGTGGCCATGAAGAAGATCAAGCCCCGGGGCGGCACCCTGGCCTTCTGCCAGCTGCTGCTCTACGGCGGCATCAGCACCTTCATCATGGGCGCCCTCACCGGCGGCTTCTTCGGCAACGCCCCGGAGGTCATCGCCAAAATGATCGATCCCGACACCACCTTCAAGGGCCTGCCCTATCTGTTCAATCCGGTGGATCAAAGCGAGCTGGTGCTCTACGGCGCCATGGTGCTTGGCGTCATCCATCTGAATGTGGGCATGATCGTCTCCTTCCTGGAGAAGAAACGGGCCGGGAAGGTGCTGGACGGCGTCTTTGAGGAAGGCCCCCTGTGGGTGATCCTGCTGGGCGGCGTACTGGTAGCGCTGCAGATGCTGGTGCTGAAGGATCTCCAGATCCTGAAGACCATCGGCCTTGCGATCCTGATCGTCGGCGCGGTGATGCTGCTCTACGGCGCGGGCCGGCACAGCAAGGGCTTCGGCAAGGTGACCGCCGCCTTCGGCATCATCTACAACACCCTTACCGGCTGGTTCGGCGACATTCTGAGCTACTCCCGTATCATGGCCCTGATGCTGGCCGGCAGCGTGGTGGCTCAGGTGTTCAACACCATCGCGGCCATGCCTGCCGAGAGCGCGGGACTCAATATCTTCACCGGTATCATCTTCCTCGTCATCTTCCTGATCGGCCATGCCCTGAACTTCGGCTTGAACCTGCTGGGCTGCTTCGTGCATGACCTGAGACTGCAGTGCCTGGAGTTCTTCGGCAAGTTCTATCAGGACGGCGGCAAGAGCTTTGAGCCCCTGGAGCTGCGCAGCAAATACGCGGTGGCGAAGGAAGAATAAAAAGGGAAAAGAGAAGAGTGAAAAGAGAAGAGGTATGGTGTCCGCTTTGCGGACAGATCGAAATCATCGCCGAAGGCGATACCTTTCTTCTCTTATTCCTTCTTCCTTATTCCCTATTCTCCCAACAAGACCCCTCCGTCATCCGCCTTCCGTGAGACGGCGGATGCCACATTCCGCCTTGCGGTGCCCGAAAAACGCTGCAGGCTTTCGCTGATCTTTGCGTTTTTCGACCGCTGCGGAAATTCCAGGTTCCCTTTTTCCGCCACTGGCGGCGGGAACCCGCAATTCCCCTTAGGCAGGGGAGGCTACAAGGAAATACTATAATTCAAATATCATTTAGGAGGAAATCAACATGAGTTTTCTGGAAACTTTCGGCGGTTACGCTCTCGGCCTGCTGGGCGCAGGTCTGGCTGCTCTCCTGGCGGGCATCGGCTCCGCCAAAGGTACCGGCATCGCCGGTGAGGCCGGCGCCGGCCTCGTCTCTGAGGACCCCAGCAAGTTCGGTAAGGCCATGATCCTGCAGGTCATCCCCGGCACCCAGGGCCTGTACGGTTTCGTCATCTGGTTCCTGGCCTTCGGCAAGCTGGTTCCCGGCATGAGCGTGGAGCAGGGCCTGCAGGTCCTGGCTGCCTGTCTGCCCATCGCCTTCGGCGGTCTCCTCTCCGGTATCGCCCAGGGCAAGGTGGCTGCCGCCTCCGTCAATATCCTGGCCAAGAAGCCCGACGACTGGTCCAAGGGCATGATCCTCTGCATCACCGTGGAGTTCTACGCCATCCTGGCGCTGCTGGCCTCCTTCATGATGCTCAACGCCATTACCATCTGAGTTCAGATAGGAGCAAGCTATGAAAGGCACGGAAAAAATCATCGCGCATATCAAGGCCGACGCCAAGACCCAGGTCGACGGGATCCTTGCGCAGGCGGAGCAGCAGTGCGCGCGCATTCGGGGCGACTTTGACAAGCAGGCCGCCGCGCTCTATGCCGAAAGGATCCGCGCCGGTGTGAAGGAGACCCAGGACCAGGTGGACGGGACGGAGCGCATCGCCCGCATGGAGGGCCGCAAGAGCATGCTCTCCGCCAAGCAGGCGCTGGTCAGCGAGAGCTTCCGCCGCGCCCTGGACAGGATCGTCTCCCTGCCGGAGGAGGAATATGTGGCCTTCCTGGCAAAGCTGGCTGCCCGGGCCTCCGTCACCGGGGAGGAGGAGATCCTGCTCAACGCCCGGGACCGGGAAGCCATCGGCACAAAGCTGGTCAAGGCTGCAAACGCCCTTCTGCCCGGCGGCAAGCTCACGCTCTCCCCTGAGACGCGGGACATTGTCGGCGGCCTGATCCTTCGCCGGGGCAGCATCGAGGCCAACTGCAGCGCGGAACTGCTTGTGGAGCTGAGCCAGAGCGATCTTTCCGCCAAGGTCGCGGAGATCCTCTTTCAGTGATCCCAGGATCGGGAGGGAAAACATTGGCTAAGAAAAAAGAAGCGTATCTGAGCCTGTCCGCCATGCTGCGGGCAAGAGAGCCAAGGCTTCTCAGCGGCGACCGGGCCGGACGGATGCTGGACGCGGCCTCCTTTGAGGAAGCGGCCAAGCTCCTCACCGACTGCGGCTATCCCGACCTGTCCCAGGCCGGCGCCGCCCAGATCGAGGAGGCCCTGACTCTCCGGCGCAGCCAGACGCTGGACGAACTGGAAAAGCTCTGCCCCGAGCGGGCCATCGTGGACTTCTTCCGCATGAAGTACGACACCCACAACGCCAAGGTCCTGCTGAAAAGCGAGGCCATGGGCCTGGACGGGACGTCTCTCTTCAGCAAAGCCGGACGCTTTGCACCGGAAAAGCTGCGGCAGGCCTGGCAGGAGGAGAAGCTGGGCGAGCTGCCGGAGACCTTCGGCAAGGCCCTGGCGGAGGCCGGGAGCACCCTTTCCCGCACCGCCAATCCCCAGCTGGCGGACTTTGTGCTGGATAAGGCCATGTTCCGGGAGATGCTGGACGCGGCGAAAAGCGCGGACTGCCCCTTCCTGGAAGGCTATGCCCGCCTGCAGATCGACAGCGCCAACCTGAAGAGCCTGGTGCGCACGGGCCGCATGCACAAGGACGCGGACTTCCTGCGGGACGCCCTGCTGCCCGGCGGCAATGTGAGCGAGGACCGGCTGCTTTCCGCCGGTGACGGGGATGGCCTTGCCGCCCTCTTTGCCCACTCGCCCCTGGAGCAGGCGGCGTCTCTGGGTGGGGAGGCCCTGAACGGCGGCAGCATGACCGCCTTTGAGCGCGCCTGCGACAACGCCCTGAATACCTACCTCCGTTCGGCGAAGCTGGTGAGCTACGGCCCCGAGGCCGTCATCGCCTACATCGCCGCCGTGGAGGGGGAGATCACCGCCGTTCGCATGATCCTCACGGGCAAGCTCACCGGCGTCGCGCCGGAGACCATCCGGGAAAGGCTGCGTGAACTCTATGCTTAAAATTGCTGTAATCGGCGGTCGGGAGACCGTCATGGGCTTCAAGGCCCTGGGGCTGGAGACCTATCCTGCCGCAGGGGCCGCGGAGGCAGGACAGATCCTGCGGAGCCTGACACGGGAACACGACGACTACGCCATCATTTACATCGAGGAAAATCTCGCCGCTCAGCTGAGCCACGAGATCGACAAATTCAAGGACAGCCCCACCCCGGCCATCATCCTGATCCCGGGACGGGAAGGCTCCCTGGGCCTGGGGCAGAACGCCCTGCGCTCCGCAGTGGAGCGTGCTGTCGGCACGAACATCCTGGGAGACTGATTGCCTCCCCTGAAAGGGGAGGTGCCCGGCAGACGCCGGGCGGAGGGGTTTTCGAAACCTCCCCATTCACGCTCAAAAAAACGAACAGACCCCTCAGTCATCCGCCTTGCGTGAGACGGCGGCTGACAGCTCCGCCTTGCGGTGCCCGAAAAATGCGTCGGGCTTACGCTGATCCTCGCATTTTTCGACCGCTGCGGAAATTCCGGGCTCCCTTCTTCCGCCACCGGCGGCGGGAACCCGCAATTCCCCTTATCCAGGGGAGCCAAAGATGAAAGGAAGGTTGCAAATGAGCGGAACCATTACCAAAGTATCCGGCCCGCTTGTCGTGGCCGAGGGCCTGGCGGACGCCAACGTCTCCGACGTGGTGCGCGTAGGCTCTCAGCGGCTGATCGGCGAGATCCTGAATATGACCGGCGACAGCGCTTCCATCCAGGTCTATGAGGAGACCTCCGGCCTGGGACCCGGCGCCGTGGTGGAGACCACCGGCATGCCCATGTCCGTGGAGCTTGGACCCGGCATGCTGGACAATATCTATGACGGCATCCAGCGCCCCCTGCCCGAGATGCGCGCCCTCACCGGCGACTGCATCACCCGCGGCACCGACGTGGCCCCGCTGAACCGGGAGAAAAAATGGGACTTCGTGCCCGTGGCCAAGCCCGGCGATCAGGTGATCCCCGGCGACGTGCTGGGCACCGTCCAGGAGACCAGCGCCATCCTGCACAAGATCATGGTCCCCTACGGCGTGGAGGGCGAGGTGCTCTCCGTCGCTTCCGGCGAGCATGTGGTCACCGACGTGATCGCCACCGTGAAGGACAAGAAGGGCAAGATCCACGAGCTGCCCATGTTCCAGCGCTGGCCCGTGCGTATCGCCCGGCCCTACACCCGCAAGTATGTGCCCAGCCGCCCCATGAACAGCGGCCAGCGCATCATCGATACCCTCTTCCCCATCGCCAAGGGCGGCACCGCCGCCGTCCCCGGCCCCTTCGGCTCCGGCAAGACCGTGGTGCAGCACCAGCTGGCCAAGTGGTCCGACGTGGACATCGTCATCTACATCGGCTGCGGCGAGCGCGGCAACGAGATGACCGACGTTCTGATGGAGTTCCCCGAGCTGAAGGACCCCCGCAACGGCGAGCCTCTGATGAAGCGCACCGTGCTGATCGCCAACACCTCCGATATGCCCGTGGCGGCCCGCGAGGCCTCCATCTACACCGGCATCACCATCGCCGAGTACTTCCGCGACATGGGCTATGACGTGGCCGTCCTGGCCGACTCCACCTCCCGCTGGGCCGAGGCTCTGCGCGAGATGTCCGGCCGTCTGGAAGAGATGCCCGGCGAAGAGGGCTACCCGGCCTACCTGGCCTCCCGTCTGGCCCAGTTCTATGAACGGGCCGGCGTGGTGGAGTGCCTGGGTGCCGACGACCGCCAGGGCTCCGTCACCGCCATCGGCGCCGTGTCCCCTCCGGGCGGCGATATTTCCGAGCCTGTCTCCCAGGCCACCATGCGCATCGTCAAGGTGTTCTGGGCCCTGGACTCCTCCCTGGCTTACGCCCGTCACTTCCCGGCCATCAACTGGCTGACCTCCTACTCCCTGTATCTGGACACCCTGGCCCCCTGGTACACCAAGGAGTTCGGCGAGGGCTACATGAAGAACCGCACCAAGGCCATGCACATCCTGCAGGAGGAGAGCGAGCTGCAGGAGATCGTCCGTCTGGTGGGCCAGGACGCCCTGAGCCCCGCCGACCGTCTCACCATGGAGACCGCCAAGAGCATCCGCGAGGACTTTCTCCAGCAGAACGCCTTTGTGGACGAGGACGCCTATTCCTCCTACCTGAAGCAGTATAAGCTGATGGACCTGGTGCTGCGCTTCGACAGCCTCTGCCGCGACGCGCTGCAGAAGGGCGCCAACATGGAAAAGCTCTTCACCATTCCCGCCCGGGAGCGGGTGGGCCGCGCCAAGATGGCCGATGTGAAGGTTTTCGAAAAGGACTATGCCGAGATCGAGGCGCAGATGAAGCGGGAGATCGAGGAAGTCATTGCCGGAGGTGAGGACGCATGATCAAAGAATATAAGACCATAAGAGAGATCGCGAGCCCCCTGATGATCGTGGAGCACGTGGAAGGCGTCACCTATGACGAGCTGGGCGAGATCGAGCTGCCCAGCGGTCAGAAGCGCCGCTGCAAGGTCCTGGAGGTCGAGGGCGACCGGGCGGTTGTCCAGCTCTTCGAGTCCGCCCAAGGCATCAACCTGGCCGAATCCAAGGTCCGCTTCCTGGGACATCCCCAGCAGCTGGCCGTCTCCGAGGACATGCTGGGCCGCGTCTTCAACGGCATGGGCGAGCCCATCGACGGCGGCCCCGCCATCCTGGCCGACGCCCACAAGGACATCAACGGCCTGCCCATGAACCCCGCTGCCCGGGCCTACCCCGCGGAGTTCATCCAGACCGGCGTTTCCACCATCGACGGTCTGAACACCCTGGTCAGAGGCCAGAAGCTGCCCATCTTCTCCGGCTCCGGTCTGCCCCACGCGGCCCTGGCCGCCCAGATCGCCCGCCAGGCCAAGGTGCTGGGCGACAACGAGACCTTCGCCGTGGTCTTTGCCGCCATCGGCATCACCTTTGAGGAGTCGGAGTACTTCATCAACGACTTCCGCCGCACCGGCGCCATCGACCGCACCGTGGTCTTCTCCAACCTGGCAAACGACCCCGCCGTCGAGCGTATCGCCACCCCCCGTGTGGCCCTCACCGCCGCGGAGTACCTGGCCTTTGAAAAGGGCATGCAGGTCCTGGTCATCATGACCGATATCACCAACTACGCCGAGGCTCTGCGCGAGGTCTCCGCCGCCAAGAAGGAAGTCCCCGGCCGCCGCGGCTACCCCGGCTACCTGTACACCGACCTTGCCACCCTCTATGAACGGGCCGGCCGCCGCCAGGGCAAGAAGGGCTCCATCACCATGATCCCCATCCTGACCATGCCCGAGGACGACAAGACCCACCCCATCCCCGACCTGACCGGCTACATCACCGAGGGCCAGATCATCCTGAGCCGCGAGCTGCACCGCAAGGGCATCGTGCCCCCGGTGGACGTGCTGCCCTCCCTGAGCCGACTGAAGGACAAGGGCATCGGCGTGGGCAAGACCCGCGAGGACCACGCCGGCACCATGAACCAGCTCTTCGCCGCCTATTCCCGCGGCAAGGACGCCAAGGAGCTCATGACCATCCTGGGCGAGGCAGCCTTGAGCGAGGACGACAAGCTCTTCGCCAAGTTCGCCGATGAATTCGAGCGCCGCTATGTCAGCCAGGGCAACACCACCAACCGCTCCATTATCGAGACCCTGGATCTGGGCTGGGAGCTGCTGAAGATCCTGCCCAGGCGCGAGCTGAAGCGCATCAAGCCCGAGATGATCGAGAAGTATTTGCCCAAAGAGGACTAAGCTTCCTACAATCCTGTAGGGGCGACCCTTGCGGTCGCCCGTGCGGGACTGCGGGCGACCGCAAGGATCGCCCCTGCGGCATGAAGAATGATACGGAGGTGAAACTTTTTGGCCAATACCGCGATTACCCCGACAAGAATGGTGCTGAACCAGCTGAAGGGACGCTTGAAAACCGCACGCCGGGGCCATAAGCTTCTGAAGGACAAACGGGATGAGCTGATGCGTCAGTTCATGGACGTGGTCCGGCGCAACAAGGAGCTGCGCACCAAGGTGGAGCAGGGACTCACCGCCGCCTTTGCCTCCCAGCAGGTGGCAAGCGCCATCATGTCTCCGGAGATGATGGAGCAGGCACTGCTCTATCCCCGGCAGAGCGTGGAGCTGGATCTGACGTATAAAAACATCATGAGCGTCAACGTCCCCCGCTACCGCTTCCAGACCAAAAACAACGACCCCTCGGAGATCTTCCCCTACGGCTTTGCCCAGACCTCCGGCGAGCTGGACGATGCGCTGGAAAAGCTGGCCCAGGTCTTCCAGGACATGCTGGAGCTGGCCGAGGTGGAAAAAACCATGCAGCTGCTGGCCGAGGAGATCGAGAAGACCCGCCGCCGCGTGAATGCCCTGGAGTATGTGATGATCCCCGAGCTGGAGGGCAACATCAAGTACATCTCCATGAAGCTGGAGGAGAACGAGAACGCCACCAAGGTACGGCTGCTGAAGGTCAAGGAAATGGTCCTGCAGGACGCGCACCATTACAAACAGTAATACGCTAAAAACTCCCTGCCCCGGGCAGGGAGTTTTTGCGTCCCGCAAAGCCTTCCCCGCGCACGGGGAAAAGAGCCATCGCGCTGCCTGTGGCAGAAAAAGCGATGGCTCTTTTTCCGCAGCGGTCGAAAGCTGCAAGGAGAAGCGTAAGCCCGCAGCAGCTTTCGGGCACCGCAAGGTGGGCTGGTGGCCCCGCAGGGGCCGGATGAGGTCCCCGCGAAGCGGATATTCCCCCTGGCGCAGCGTTCGTATTTCCGGGCGGATTTGATATACCCGCCGTGCGCCGACGGGATCCTTCGTCGGCGATGCCTCCTCAGGATGACAGGGGAGACGAGCGGCAAGCTGGGAAGCCTTGACCGGGAGAGGAGAGCGTGATAAGCTGAACAAGAAATAATCTTTCTTTGAAACCTTTTGTGGGGGATAAACGTTTTAGAAAGCGGAGCGGCAAGGGCGGACTCAAAGCGCCAGAGCCGAAGGGCTTTGCGCAGGCAGAGAGTAGAAAGCAGGGCTTTCGTTCTGCATGCCTGCAGGATCGGAATGGACTGGGGACTTGATTATGAAGCAGATCTGGAGGCTGAACAATTGGAGAAGCAGACCCGAGATCCGTGACGATCGCAGAGCGGGCCTTCGCTGCAGGATCGACAGGGAAGTCGATCCCCAGCTCCGCAGAGCCTGTCTGGATTTTTGCAAATGGCTCCGGCGGGAGTATCTGTTCCCTGTTCGGGTCCGTGTTTCCGTCAAAAGAGACAGACGGATCAGAGCCAAGGACGGAGAGCGCGTTTGCGGGACCTTCTGGTGGCCCTATGATAGCTGCGAGGAACCCTATGTGCGAATCGCCGCGGGAGACTTTGCAGAACTCTGCCGGAAGTGGGGAGAAGAGAAGGCAGTCAGGGAGATCCTGCTTTGTATCGCCCATGAATTGACCCATTACTATCAGTGGATCAACGATTTGAAGCTGACGGAAAGGGGAGAAGAACGCCAGGCTGCGATGCAAAGCAAGCTGGTTGTGAATGCGTATCTGTCACAGCGGCAGGAACGCGCAGGGGCTGACGGTTTCCAAAAACTCTCCTATTATGCCATTTTCCGGTTCGATCCGGATGGGATCAACATCAGCTTTCCGGACTTGCCGGGGTGCTTGTCCTGTGCTTTTTCCGAAGATCAGGCCGTGCCGATGGCGGAGGAAGCCCTGTCCCTGTGGCTGTCCGGGATGGAGTACAGCGCGCTGCCGCCGCCCGGTCCGGCGGATGCCATCGTCTGCCGGGCCAATGAAAGCGTACACAGGATCGCAGTTTCATTTCGGGTAAAGGACGGGATCATCGAATAAAAATAGAATTCCGATTCATATGAATACCTGATAGAAAGAAGAGTAAGATCGTTTTGCTTCTATCAGGTATTCGTATAAGGGGCGGGGACAACAACGTGAGGCGAAGTTGCAGATACTGCGAATTCGCCTCACGCTGTTGTTGTTCGATCTCTGTTCTGCCGGGAGGGGCAAGCCCCTCCCCTACGGCGGGACGAGGCAGCGCCGGCCTGCACGGAGGAGGCGATGGCGGGCGAGCAACCCTTCTGTCATCCAGCGGGCGTAACACGCTGGATGACGCATCCCCGTGCACAGGGGAGGCGTTCGGGCTGCCGAGGACGGCCGCCCCTACGGGCGGACCGGAGGTTTCTGCGTAGGGGCGGCGGCTTGCCCCGCCCGGCGGCAAACAGGTCTGTAAACGAAAATGGTGCGGCGAATTCGTACAGCACCGCGAATCCGCCGCACCAAGTTGTTCTTCCCCCAGCGAGGGAAGGCATTTGAGCCTACTCCTTCACCTTAACTCGATAAAGTTTTGCCAGGATCCTCTTTTTTTACGAAAAGGGCTTGACAAATATATCGGGAGGCGTTATATTGAAATCACGATATAACGAGTGACGATATATCGCCAGCCGAAGGAGAAAAAGAATGAACAATGACATTGCCCTGACGGAATCCACGTATTATATCCTGCTGTCCCTGTATGAGCCTCAGCACGGCTACGGCATCATGCAGCGCACGGAGCAGCTCTCCGGCGGGCGGGTGAAGCTGGCGGCGGGGACCCTGTACGGGGCGCTCAGCAGCATGACAGAGCGGGGCTGGATCCGTCCGCTGCCCGGGGAGAGCGGCAGCCGCAAGAAGGAATACTGCCTGACGAAGGAGGGCCTGCTGGCCCTGAAAAACGAATTGGACCGGCTGAAGGAGCTGGTGCAGAACGGAGAGACGATTTTGGGAGGGGAAAACGATGGCTGAGAGGAAAACGGTGCGCAAATGGTTCTGGGTCTGGGAATTCGACAAGGAGGAGCGCTGGCTCAACCAGATGGCTCTCAGCGGCTGGGCCCTGGTGGAAGTGGGCTTTTGCCGCTATGTGTTTGACGCCTGCGAGCCCGGCGCCTACATCATCCGGCTGCAGATGAGCCCCGGGGACGAAAACTACCTGGACTTTCTGAAGGACACCGGCGCGGAATACATTGGCCGGGTGACGAAGTGGATCTACCTTCGCCGGGACGCGGCCCTGGGCGATTTCCAGCTTTTCTCGGACAACAGCTCCCGGCTGGAGCATCTGGGCTGGATCGCCCGCATGCTGCTGGTGATCGGCGTCATGAACCTGGTGATCGGCGTGGTGAACTCCTTTAACGGCACCAATCTGGGCGCCATCAACCTGATCTGTGCGACGCTGCTGATGTACGGTCTGGGTCGGATCCACGGCAAGATGGAGAGCCTGGAAAAGGACCGGGAACTGGAAGAATAGCCATGGACTTTTGTGTTTACGAGCAGTACTTTGAGGCCAGGCACCCGGGAAACGGGCGGCCCCGGCACGCGGCCCGGGCGGCGCTCACCGTCTCCACGGGGGAGGGGCAGGTCCGCTATGAGGCGGTGCTGAGCTTCTTTCCCCATGACACGGTGGAGGATTTCGGCATCAGCTATGACATTTGCGCTTCCCGGATTCTCTATGAGGCCAAAGGCCGCCGCAGCAAAAAGCGGGAGGCAGCTCTGCTGGAGGGCCTGCAGGAGACCCTGGACGACCTGGCCGCTGAGATGGGCGGAGAGGTCTTTTGGGAGAAGCCCCTGATCCCGGCCCGCTTCGGTTGAAAAAACAAATAGGAGGTTTATCCATGGGACTCTTTCGCAAACGCGCGCCAGAGCCGCCCCGCTTTCCGGCGGAGGACTTTGAGCCGGTGCTGCGCTGCAGCATCTGCACCGGGGAGCAGACCGCCTGCATGCGGGAAAAGGCCACGGGCAAGCTCCGGGAGCTGGAACTGATCCGGGACGAGCGGGACCTGGAAAAGTTCTGCAAAGACTACGGCGTGAAAAAGGAAGACATCAAAAGGATCTACTGAAAAAAGCCGATCAGGCGAAGACAAGGCTGTGTCTTCGACTGATCGGCTTTTGTGGTGGTCGCCGCAATACGGGCGGCTGACAGCCTCCCCTGCGGAGGGACGGGAGAGCCAGATGGATCGTAGGGGCGACCTGCGGTCGCCTGATAAATCGGGGCAAGCAAAAGGAGGCGGCCAAAGGCCGCCCCAGACTGTAGACAAACCTATGCGGCAACGCTTGGACACGCATGGGGGGATTGTGA
>CAMOXK010000037.1 GCA_946629065.1 uncultured Clostridia bacterium | reverse complement strand
CGGGGATGGACGCCCTGGAGGATCTGCACTACGCCATCGACCGGGCGATCTGCGATGATCCCCCCTTCTCCGTGCGGGAAGGCGGCATCCTGCGGGAGGGCTATTCCGAGGAGCTGGACCGGCTCCGCTCCCTGCGGGACCACGGTGCCGAGGCCATCGCCGCCCTGGAAGCCCGGGAGCGGGAGCGCACCGGCATCAAGAAGCTGAAGGTGGGCTACAACCGGGTCTTCGGCTATTACATCGACATTCCCAAGTCCGCCGGGGACGTGGAGATCCCGGAGGACTATATCCGCAAGCAGACCCTGGTCTCCAACGAGCGCTACTTTACTCCGGAGCTGAAGGAGCTGGAAAACGCCCTGGTCTCCGCCCGGGAGCGCATCAACGAGCTGGAGTTTGAGTATTTCACGGAGCTGCGCAAGCAGGTGGCCTCCCAGGTGGACCGGATCCAGGCCACGGCGGACGCGGTGGCGGCCCTGGACGTGTACTGCTCCCTGGCCGAGGCCGCGGTGCGGAATAACTACGTCTGCCCCGAGATGGAGGCCTCCAGGGAGCTGCGCATCGTGCAGGGGCGGCATCCGGTGGTGGAGCAGACCCTGAAGGACGTGCTCTTCGTTCCCAACGACACCTACTTAAACGACGGCGACGACCGGGTAGCCATCGTCACCGGCCCCAACATGGCCGGCAAGTCCACCTACATGCGCCAGACCGCCCTCATCGTCCTCATGGCCCAGATGGGCTCCTTCGTGCCCGCCCAGAGCGCCGTCATCGGCGTGGTGGACCGGGTCTTCACCCGCATCGGCGCCTCCGACGACCTGGCCTCCGGCCAGTCCACCTTCATGGTGGAGATGAACGAGATGGCCCAGATCCTGCGCCACGCCACGGCCTCCTCCCTGCTGATCCTGGACGAGATCGGCCGGGGCACCTCCACCTTCGACGGCATGGCCATCGCCCGGGCGGTGCTGGAATACTGCGCCGACAAGCGGAAGCTGGGCGCAAAGACCATGTTTGCCACCCACTACCACGAGCTCTCCGCCCTGGAGGGAGAGGTGAACGGGGTGCGCAACTACAACATCACCGCCAAAAAGCAGAAGGGCGAGCTGGTCTTCCTGCGCAAGATCGTCCGCGGCGCCGCCGATGACAGCTACGGCATCGAGGTGGCGAAGCTGGCGGGCCTGCCCGAGGCGGTGATCCAGAAGGCCAAGGGCTATCTCAAGGAGCTGGAGAGCGACGGCGTTCCCCGTCCCGCCCTGAACTTTGAGGAGGACGACCAGATCAGCCTTGCCGACATGGCCGCAGAGGAACTGCGGCGGACCCTGCGGGATCTGGACCTGAACACCCTCACCCCCATCGAGGCCATGAATCTGCTCTTTGAGCTGCAGAAGAAAGCGAGGAGCTGATGGAAGAAACGAATTTGCCCCGCAGCGAGATGCGCCTCTGGCAGAGCATCCCCGTCATCCTGTGGCTTCCCATGCACGTGTATGGCCTACCCTGGCTGCTGCTGCGGCTGCGTCCGGGCTTTACTGTCAGCGGTCTGAATTTCTGGACCTATGCCATCGGCGCGGGACTGTTGACGGCTCTGTGCCTCGGCTTTCTCCGCCGGGATTTCGACCGCCTCTGGGAACGCCCCCTCTATATCCTGGGCCAGGCCCTGAAGGGCTATTTGCTGCTGATGGCGGCGGCGTTTCTGGTGTCCATCCTGGTCTATGCCCTGATGCCGGAAGCAAATCCCAATAACGAGGCCATTCTGGACCTGGCCAAGGCCGATCGGGGCAGGATCCTGGCCATCACCATCGTGCTGGCCCCCCTGCTGGAGGAGCTGATCTTCCGGGGCGGCATTTTCGGCCTGCTGCGCCGCTGGAACCGCTGGCTTGCCTATGTGGTGTGCATCCTGGTCTTCGGGATTTATCACATCTGGCAGTACGCCCTCAGCGACCCTCTGGCCTTGCTCTATCTGCTGCAGTATCTGCCCGCGGGCTACATTCTCTGCCGCAGCTATGAAAAGACCGAGTGCATCTGGACAGCCATCCTGCTGCACATGCTGAATAACAGCATTTCGCTCCTGGCCCTGGGAGGCTGAGCGATGGAGGAGACGATCATCCGCCCCATCGCCCGCTACTACGGGGACCTGGGAGAAAAATTCGGCGTCCCCCGTCAGGCGGGGGTGGTGGAGGAGCTGGAGGGCAGCGTGGTTTTCGAACCCGCCTACCGGGACCCGGAGGCCCTGCGGGGCATCGAGGGCTTTGACCGGATCTGGCTCATCTGGCAGTTTTCCGAAAATCTGCGCAAAGAGGGGGAATGGTCCCCCACGGTGCGCCCGCCGCGGCTTGGCGGCAACACCCGTATGGGCGTCTTCGCCACCCGCTCGCCCTTCCGGCCCAACGCCCTGGGCCTCAGCTGCGTGCGGCTCCTGGGGATCGAGCAGGACCGGGAAAAGGGCGCGGTGCTGCGTATCGGCGGCGCAGATCTGATGAACGGCACCCCCATTTTTGATATCAAGCCCTACATCCCCTATGCCGACGCTCACCCTGAGGCCCGCTCCGGCTTTGCCCCGGACGCGGGGAAGACTCTCGCTGTGGATTTTCCGCCTGCGCTGGAGGCCCTGGTGCCCGCGGAAAAGCGGGCGGCCCTGCGGGGCGTTCTGGCCAACGACCCCCGTCCCCGGTATCAGAACGACCCGGAGCGGGTGTATGGCCTGAACTTCGCCGGGCAGAACATCAAATTCACCGTGGACGGAGACCGCCTCACGGTGAAGGAAGTGGAATCGTAGGGGCGCTTCACGAAGCGCCCGAAAACCTGGCGTGTCGCGCGAGGAGAGGAGGCCATAAATGGAGTTTCCCAAGCGAAAACAAATCCGCCTACCGGAATACGATTATTCCGCCCCGGGCGCGTATTTCGTCACGATCTGCACCCACGACCGCCGCTGCATCCTCTCCGATATCGCCGTAGGGGCGCTTCACGAAGCGCCCGCTGTATCAGTAAGACTGACGCAGATCGGCCAGATTGTTGATGAGACCATTCGATCTCTTCCGGCGCGGTATTCCAATCTGACGGTGGATCAATACGTGATCATGCCGAACCACATTCATCTGCTCCTGCGGATCGAGGCGGAACGGGCGCTTCGTGAAGCGCCCCTACGGGAAGACGGAACGCGGTCACTGCTTGCCAAAGCGGTCGGATATCTGAAAATGAACAGCAGCAAGCGGATCCATGAAATCGATCCGGAAATGCAAGTCTGGCAGCGCTCTTATCACGAGCACGTGATCCGAAACGAAGACGATTACCGCCAGATCTGGGAATACATCGACACCAACCCCGCCAAATGGGCGGAAGACCGGTACTATCAAGGGAAAAGTGAATAGAGAAAAGTGAACAGATATGGTATCGCCTGCGGCGATGATGAAAAACATCACCGCCGATGATACCTTTTTCTTTTGCCGACACGGCAAGCGCGAAAAGAGGTGTCCGCCCCAAAGACAGATCCTTTCGATCCGTCCGCGAAGCGGACACCTTCACTCTTCACTATTCACTTTTCACTATTCACTCATCACTCCAGCTGCCTCATAATGTAGACCTTCACCTGCTCGAGGCGGCTTTGCCGCCAGGCGCCCTCCTCGGCACGGCGGGAAAGGGGCACGATCAGGGAGAAATCCATGTGAGCGCCCTCAAAATAGCCGTCTGGCTCGGTGCTGAAGAAGTAATCCCGCCAGACCTCCGCCGGGGCCTCGGTGAAGCGCTGCGGCTCCAGATAGAGCATCTTGCGCATGTCCTCCTTCACGAAGGCCTGGGCCGCCAGCGGCGCGAGCAAGGCATATTCTTCCGCCGGGACATTGGTGAAGATCGCCGGCAGAGGCGCGGCTTCGATCCGCTCCTCTCCCCGGACGATGCGGATGCCCTGTGCCTCAAAATCCAGCTTTTCCTCCGTGAAGATCAGCTTCAGCAGCACCCCATGGTCCGTATACAGATGGGCCCGCTGATAGTCGGTATCGAAGATGAAATTGCCCAGAGAATAGAAGATGGCCTTGCCGTCGTCGAAGAGCTCGTAGTTCTCCGGTACATGGGGATGGTGGGCCACCACCACGTCGGCACCCAGCTCCAGATATTTCAAATAGCGGTCCCGGGTGTAGGGGGAGGGGAGACTGGTGAATTCCTCCCCGCCGTGGGAAACCACCACGCACCAGCGGGCCTTGGCCTTCACCTCGGCGATGCGGCTTGCGATATAGGCCAGGTCGTCCCAGCGGAAGATGCCGGGCTCGGTGGCGGTGGCGGGGATGCACTCCGCCATGTAGGCCACGCCGAACATGCCGATGCCGCCGGCCTCCTCCAGATAGATGGGCTCGGAGGCCTCCACCTCGTTGAGCCCCGCGCCGATGGTGCGGCAGCCCATCTGAGCCGCCAGCGCACGGGTGCTCACAACACCTTCCCGGCCCGCGTCCATGGTGTGGTTGTTGCCGATGCACCAGATGTCCGCGCCGATCTTCTCCAGCAGGCAGGCCGCCGCCGGGTCCATGCTGTGGAAGAACACGCCCCGGCTGCCGTCGTCCACGGCATCGATCAGGGCGCCCTCCACATTGGCGGCCACGTGGTCCGCGCTGCGGAAAAAGGCCAGGGTATCCTCGTCCAGCAGCCTTTCGTCCTCCCAGCGCCGGGCCATGTAGCGGTCAAAGCCGATGTCGCCGGTGAAAACGATGGAAGTCTTGTCCATGCTCATGGCTTGCTCCTTTCTCAGCGGAGACGGCGCAGGGTTGCCAGCAGCAGCGCCCAGGTCCGGCGGGTGGAGGCGATGCGCAGCCTCTCCTCGGGGGTGTGGATCTTGATCAGGTCCGGCCCGAAGGAGATGCAGTCCAGCCAGGGCATCTTGCCGGAGAGCACGCCGCATTCCAGACCCGCGTGCAGGGCCTCGATCCTGGGCTCCTTCCCGTAGAGCGCCCGGAAGGCCTCCGCTGTCCGCTCCCGCACCGGGGAATCCGCCCGGTAGGCCCAGCCGGAATAAGACGCCGGGATCTCCACGCTGCCGCCCAGGGCCTCAGCCAGGGCGATGACGCGCTGGGTGGTCTCCTCCTGCTGGGAGAAGACGCTGGAGCGGACCATGAAGCGGGCGGTGACAGCATCCTCCGCCGTGGATACCTGGCCCAGGTTCAGGGAGGTCTGCACCAGACCGGGGACCTCCGGGCTCATGACCTGTACCCCGTTGGGGGCACAGAAGAGGAAGGAGAGGATCCGTCGGGTGCTCTCGGCGCTCATGGGGAACTCCTCGCATTCCGCCGGGGCGATGCTGAGACAGATATCCGGGTCCGTGACCCGAAATTCGTTTTGCAGCAGGGCTGCAAGCTCCGAGCAGGCCGCCTGGGCGGCGGCGGGGTCAGAAACGCGGATGAGGGCCCTTGCCTCCCGGGGGATGGCGTTGTCCTTCCTGCCGCCCTCCGCCCGGATGAGCCGAAGCTCCGTGCGCCTTGCCAGGGTATCCAGCGCACGGCCCAGCAGGATATCCGCGTTGGCCCGGCCCTTGTGGATCTCCTCCCCGGAGTGGCCGCCCAGCAGGCCGGTGACGCTGAGCTGCAGAGTCGTGCCCGGGAAAGCCTCCCGGGTAACGGGCAAAGTGCAGACGGCCCGGGTGGAGCCGGCGCAGCTCACGGTGAGCACGCCCTCCGCCTCGGAGTCCAGGTTCAGCATGCATTGGGCCTTCAGGTCCGAGGCGTCCAGGGCCCGGGCGCCCAGCAGGCCCACCTCCTCATCGGTGGTGAAGAGGCATTCCAGCGGCCCGTGGGGGATGCTGTCGTCGTCCAGCACCGCCAGGGCCATGGCCACGGCGATGCCGTCGTCCCCGCCCAGGGTGGTGCCCCGGGCGCCTACCTCGTCTCCCTCCACGAAGAGCTCCAGTCCTTCCCGCGCCATGTCCTTGTCGCAGCCGGTTGCGGTCTCGCAGACCATGTCCATGTGGCCCTGGAGCATGACGCAGGGGGCATTCTCATAGCCGGGGGAGGCCGCCTTCCAGATGATCACATTGTTGCTCTCGTCCTGCCGGTATCGCAGGCCGCGGGCTTTGGCGAAGGCCACCAGATAGTCGCTGATGGCTTTTGTGTTGTGGGATCCGTGGGGAATGGCGCAGATCTCCTCGAAAAATGAAAAAACCGCTTTGGGTTCCAGTCCGGATAAAACGCCCATCCAGGCTCTCCTTTCCAACCAATACATTTGGAGAAAACACTATGCAAGTGAAAGCTCACTTGCATAGTGTTTTCTCATAAGATTCTTCGCTCCGCTCAGAATGACGGGCATTTGAGCGGCGTGGGCCGACCTCAGGCCAGGGCGGCCATCAGTCTGGCGCAGATCACCGCCAGAGGCGTGCCCACCACATAGCCCATCAGGGCCATCAGGATGCCCACCGGCACCAGAGAGCCGGAGTAGGAGCCGGCCAGCACCGGCGCGGAGGCGGTGCCGCCGATGTTTGCCAGAGAGGCCACGCCCGCGGTGAAGAGGTCCAGCTTCAGCAGCTTGCAGATGATCAGCATCAGCACGCTGTGGATGGCCAGCACGATGAAGCCGGTGAGGATCCAGGCCGGCGCGTCGCCCAGCTCCAGCAGGCTCGCCCGGGAGGCCAGCAGGCCGATGACCGCGTAGAGCAGCAGGTTCGAGACCTCCACAGAGCCGGCGACCTTGCCCAGAGGCGTTACGGCGGCGATGAGGGCCACGGCGGTGACGAAGAGGACGGTCCAGGTGGCCTTGTCGGAGAAGTTGGTCCAGCTGTAGAGGGCGGCGCCCACATTGGTGGCGATGGCGCTCACCAGGAAGGCGCAGCCGATGAGCAGCAGCAGGCTCTGGAAGGTGACGGGCTTGGTGTTCAGCTTGGCCTCCTCCTCCAGGCGGAGGGAGACCTCGTCAAGCTTTGTGGTGTCAGCCTTGGTCCACTTGTTGAAGGCCGGCGCCAGCTGGATAGCCCAGAGCAGGAACATGACCCACAGGGAGTAGTCGATGGAGTCGATGACAAGGGCGTAGCCCATGTCGGCCTCGCTGATGTCCAGGGCGGCCTGCACGGCCACCATGTTGCCGCTGCCGCCGATCCAGGAGCCGCAGAGAGCGCCCAGACCCATCCAGGCGTCCTTACCGATGACACCCTTCATCAGCACGAAGGCCACCACAAAGCCGATCATGATGGTGATCGTGGCGGAGAAGAAGCCGATCAGCATCCGGGGCCCAAGCCGCAGGACCTTGCGGATGTCGCAGCGGAGCAGCATGGCAAAGATCATGGCATAGGTCAGGTTGTTTTTCAGGGCCGAGTAGGCGGGCTTGGTCTCGCCCAGATCCCAGACCTTCATGGTGCAAAGCAGCATGGCGATGAGGTAGCAGAGCACTACCGCGGGGATAAACTTGAAGAATTTCTGCAGCCAGCCCTTGGCGCTCTTTTCCAGGGTGACCAGCACCGCTGCCATGAACAGCAGCACAGCCACATAAGTAAAGCCGTTGGTAATCATAAGATCCCTCTCTTTCTCATAGTCGCCGGTTTTGCCGGACAGCCCCGCGCCGCGGGGAAAAAAGAACAAAGTGTGAACTTATGTACCACTATAATTCCCTAACGTAATGATGTCAAGAGCGCCGGGAAAGATTTGTGGAAAGGAAGAAAAAAACAGAGGGAACGAAAAAGCAAATTTGGAAAAATTGAAGAGAGAGGAGTGCATGGTGAACAGTGAAGAGTGAAGAGTGAAGAGTGAAGAGATATGGTATCGCCTGCGGCGATGATGGAAATGCATCTCCGGAGACGATGCCTTTCTTCTTTTGCCGACAAGGCAAGCGCAGAAAAGAGACGTCCGCCTCAAAGACAGATCCTTTCGATCCGTCCGCGAAGCGGACACCTCAACTCTTCACTTTTCACGCTTCTCTCTTCTTTACAGTACGGCGATCAGGGCGTCCACGTCCTCCTCCCGGGTGGCCCAGCTGGTGACGAAGCGCACTGCCTTCCGTCCGTCGGGCAGGGGCTCCCAAGTCTCAAAGGCGGCGTACTGCCGCAGCTTCTCCTCTTGCTCTTTGGTGAGGATGGGGAACTGCTGGTTGGTGGGAGAGTCGGCAAAGAGGGGATAGCCCTTCTCCAGGAAGGCGGCCTTCAGCTTCATGGCCAGGTCGATGGCGTGACGGCTGATGTCGAAATACAGCCCGTCGGTAAAGAGCGTGTCAAACTGCACGCCCAGGAGCCGCCCCTTGGCCAGCATGGCGCCCTGCTGCTTGACCATGGTGGCCATGTGCTTCGGCATGTCCCCCTTGGGGAAGACCAGGGCCTCGCCGCAGAGGGCGCCCACCTTGGTGCCGCCGATGTAGAACACATCGCAGAGATCGCAGAGCTCCGGCAGACTCATGTCGCAGTCCGGGCTCATGAGCCCGTAGCCCAGCCTTGCCCCGTCCACGAAGAGGCGCAGGCCGTAGTCCCCGCAGACCGCGTGGAGGGCCGCCAGCTCCGCTTTGCTGTACAGAGTGCCCAATTCCGTGGGCTGGGAAATGTACACCATGCCGGGGAAGGGCATGTGATCGTGGGTCTCGTTGGCATAGAAGGCGGCGCAGCAGTCCCGGACCGTATCGGCGGAGAGCTTTCCGCCCTTCTGGGGCAGGGCGATGACCTTGTGACCGCTGAACTCGATGGCTCCTGCCTCGTGGACGTTGATGTGGCCGGTGTCCGCGGCGATGACGGCCTCCCAGCGCTGCAGCAGGGAGGCGATGGTCACGGCGTTGCACTGGGTGCCGCCCACCAGAAAATACACGTCCGCCGCGGGCTTCCGGCAGGCGGAGCGGATCTTCTCCCGGGCGGCGGCGCAGAACTGGTCCTCCCCGTAGCCGGGCTGGGAGATGAGATTGGTCTCCTGCAGCCGCTCCAGGATGCGGGGGTGGGCCCCCTCGGTGTAGTCGCTGAGATAGTAGAGCATGTTTATTCCTCCGTTCTCCGTTGATTCCGCCGACGGCGGCTGATATAGCGTTCCATGTGTCCGGCGTTGATGAATTCCGCCAGCACCAGCTGGTCAAAGACCGGCACCGTGCAGGAGAAGGAATCCAGCTTTGCCCGGTAGTCCTCCAGCAGCCGCACCGGCAGCACCAGAAAGCCGGTGCGCACCGAGGGGGCCAGAAGCTTGGAAAAGGTGTTCAGATAGATGACCCGGTCCGGGTCCAGGGAATAGATGGTCTGGATCCGCCGGGTGGGGGAGGCGAAGGCGGCGTCATAGTCGTCCTCCACGATGAGACTGCCCCGCTCCCTGGCCCAGGCAACATACTCATGCCGCTTGGCGGCGGAGGCGGTGACCCCGCTGGGGTAGCTGTGATAGGGCGTCACGTGCAGCACCCCGGCCCCGCATCCGGCAAGGGCGGCGCTTTCGATGCCGTCCTCCCCCATGGGAAGGGAGAGACAGCTTGCGCCGTTGGCCTCGTAGACCCTTTGGATCTGCGCATAACAGGGGTCCTCCAGGGCAAAGGGCCGCGCCCGGCCCAGAAGCTGCACGATGAGCCCGTAGAGATACTCCGCCCCGGCGCCCACCACGATCTGCTCCGGGTCCACGGAGAGGGAGCGGCTGCGCCCCAGCCAGGCGGCAAGGGCCTGGCGCAGGGGGAGGCAGCCCTTGCTGGGGCAGCGGTCCAGGATGTGCCTGTCATAGTCGGCGAGGACGGCGCGCATGGTGCGTGCCCAGAGGGAGAAGGGGAAGTCCGCCGGCGCGCCCTCCCCGGCCTGCATCTCCTCCAGCCTTGCCCGTCTTGGCGGCACCGCCGCGGGGGAGGCGCCGCCGAAGGCGACGTAATAGCCGCTGCGGGGCCGGGAGAGCAGATAGCCCTCGTCTGTCAGCAGGGCCAGGGCGTGCTCCACCGTGATCACGCTGAGCCCCAGCTCCTCGGCAAAGCTCCGCTTGGAGGGGAGCTTTGCTCCCGTGGGCAGGGCGCCGGAGACGATGTCCTGCCGCAGCTGGCGGTAGAGCTGCAGATAGGCGCTCTCGCCGCTGTGCTTTTCAATGTGGTAATTCATGGTGAACCCTCTCACCGCTTCGCGGAGCTCCCCCAGAGGGGAAGCCGAGAAATCTGACCTTATTTTTTTGCAATAAACTGGCAATAGAAATAAGTCCAAATCTGATTATAATGGAAGCAGATCAAATGTCAAGGAGGCTTTTCCATGGCTTATCATAAAATCCTCACCATCCAGGACATCTCCTGCGTGGGCCAGTGCTCCCTGACGGTGGCCCTGCCCATCCTCTCCGCCGCCGGGCAGGAGACCTGCATCCTCCCCTCGGCGGTGCTCTCCACCCACACGGCGGGCTTCACCGGTTACACCGTCCGGGACCTGACGGAGGACATCCCCGCCATCACCGCCCACTGGGAGAAGGAAAAGATCACCTTTGAGGCGGTGTACACCGGCTATCTGGGCAGCACCGAGCAGATCGGCATGGTGCGGGACCTGATCGCCCGCCTCTCTGCTCCCGGGGCCCTCGCCATCGTGGACCCGGCCATGGCGGATAACGGCAGGCTCTACCCCGCCTTTGACAGCGCCTATGTGGAGGCCATGAAGGAGCTGGCCTTCTCGGCGGACATCATCCTGCCCAATATCACCGAGGCCTGCTTCCTCACGGGCATGGAGTATCGGGAGCAGTATGACGAGGGCTATATCGCCCGGCTTCTGGACCGGCTCACCGCCGCCGGGGCGAAGACCGTGGTCCTCACCGGCGTGGGCTACGCGCCGGAGCGCACCGGGGTCCTGGTGCAGGAGGGCGGAGAGCGCCGCTACTATGAGCACCGGAAGCTCTCTCCCGGCAGCCACGGCACCGGGGATGTGTACGCCGCCGCCTTTGTGGGCGCGCTTTTAAACGGCAGGAGCGCCTATGAGGCCGCCGTCATCGCCGCGGACTATACCGTAAAGTGCATCGAGATCACCAGGGAGGACCCCAGCCACTGGTACGGCGTGAAATTCGAGGCCGCCCTGCCCGCGTATCTGAAGATGCTGGGACTCTGAGCAATTGCCCTCCCCCGTGTCCTTCCCCCAGCGGGGGAAGGTGTCGCGGCGCGGCTCCCGCAAGCGCCGTGACGGATGAGGGAGAGAGAACAGAATCCGCACGCTGGCGGCAACATGTCCACGCGGCGCTGTGACACGCTTTCCCGCCGCCCCTGTGGGGGGAGAGACACCCCTATCGCCCCTTCGGGGCACTTCCCCCCGAGGGGGAAGCAAGAGCGGGCGGCAAAAGCCGCCCGGGTGGGAGAAGCGGAATACCTTTTCTCAAAGCTCAAAACTTTAACTCAAAACTGTAAAAAGTCCCGAGAGCAATTTCTCTCGGGACTTTTCAGACTGTAGACAAACCTATGCGGCAACGCTTGGACACGCATGGGGGGATTGTGAAGGGGGGAGGGTATGCCCCCCTTCACGTTCAATCCGCGCAAAAATGGGAACTTTTTCGGTAGTTCCCATTTTTGCTTTTCAAGCTGTCGACACTTTGTCGACAGCTTGAAAAGTCCCGAGAGCAATTGCTCTCGGGACTTTTTCGTTTTTACTTGGCGTAGTCCACAGCCTTGGTCTCGCGCAGGACATGGACCTTGATCTGACCGGGGTAGGTGAGCTCCTCCTCGATCTTCTTGGCGATGTCCCGGGCCAGGAGCACCATCTGGTCCTCGCTGACCTCGTCGGGCTTGACCATGATGCGGATCTCCCGACCGGCCTGGATGGCATAGGAGCTGGCGATGCCGGGGAAGCTCTTGGAGACCTCCTCCAGCTTTTCCAGACGCTTGACGTAGTTCTCGATGTTCTCGCGCCGGGCGCCGGGGCGGGAGGCGGAGATGGCGTCCGCCGCCTGGACCAGGCAGGCCACCACGGTGCGGGGCTCCACATCGTTGTGGTGGGCCTCGATGGCGTGGATAACGGCGTCGGATTCCTTGTACTTGCGGGCCAGGTCCACGCCGATGGTGACGTGGCTGCCTTCCACCTCATGGTCGATGGCCTTGCCGATATCGTGCAGCAGACCTGCGCGCTTGGCGGTGTTCACGTCCACGCCCAGCTCGGCGGCCATGAGACCGGCGATGTGGGACACCTCGATGGAGTGGTTCAGCACGTTCTGGCCGTAGCTGGTGCGGTAGCGCATGCGGCCCAGGAGCTTGATGATCTCCGGGTTCAGGCCGTGGATATTGGTCTCGAACACGGCGCGCTCGCCCTCGGCCTTGATGGTGGCGTTGACCTCGCGCTGGGCCTTGGCGACCATTTCCTCGATGCGGGCCGGGTGGATGCGCCCGTCCTGGATCAGCTTCTCCAGAGCCAGGCGGGCCACCTCGCGGCGAACCGGGTCAAAGCTGGAGACGGTGATAGCCTCGGGGGTATCGTCGATGATCAGGTCGCAGCCGGTGAGGGTCTCGATGCTGCGGATGTTGCGGCCTTCGCGGCCGATGATGCGGCCCTTCATCTCGTCGTTGGGGAGGGGGACGACGGAGACGGTGATCTCGCTGGTATGGTCGGCGGCGCAGCGCTGGATGGCGGTGGCAATGATCTCGCGGGCGCGCTCGTCGGCCTCATCCTTGAACTGGGCCTCGATCTCCTTGACCTTCACGGCCATCTCGTGGGTCACATCGTCCTTGACGTTGGCGATGATGTAGGCCTTGGCCTCCTCCACGGTGAAGCCGGAGATCTTCTCCAGCATTTCCAGCTGGCTCTTCTTGATCAGCGCCACTTCGGCCTGCTGGGCCTCCACAGCGGCGATCTTGTTGGACAGGGTGTCGCTCTTCTTCTCCAGGGCGTCGGTCTTGCGGTCCAGGGTCTCCTCCTTCTGCTGAAGGCGGCGCTCCTGCTTCTGCACCTCTGCCCGGCGCTGCTTTTCTTCCCGCTCATACTCGGAGCGGCGTCTGTGTATTTCTTCCTTTGCCTCTACGAGAGCTTCTCTCTTCTTGCTCTCGGCACTCTTGATTGCATCATTCAGGATCTGACGGGCCTCCTCCTCGGCGTTGGCCAGGTTCCGCTCCGCGTTCTTTTCCCGCAGGATAAAGAAGGCGGCAGCCGCGCCGGCGCCGACCACAAGGCCGATCAAAATGAAAACAAACGGCATCGTAAGTAAACACACCTCCATTCTTTCAGAATTTTGCGGTGGTTTAGCTTCGTCATTATGGGGAAGGCGTGGGAAAACCGGCCTTCCTTGTAAAATCTAAAGCAAGACGGACCATCAAGCGCATCCGTCGAAATTGAAACGAATATCCGGAGGGGCTCCCCATGGCTCCGCAGAGGCGAAACCAACCCCTCCAATATTATCCGATTCATTTTAGCCTTTCCGGGGTGTTATGTCAAGTGGAATAGTGTTTTGTTTCTGGTTTTTATGCGAATACCGAAGAAGACAAAGATTTGCAGGACGGTTTTTTCCCGGGCGAGACGCCGCAGACGATTTCATCAGCGCTTCTTTCGGTATTCGTATGAGACAGTCCCGCGCGGGATGCCGGGAGCGCTTCAGACTCCCCGCATGCGGCATACAGCAGGCACAGAGCCATCCACCGTGCAGCGGGACGGGGAGAGAGAATTATTCGATTCCGATGGATTTGCGCTGGACAAGACAGGTCCTCTTTGCTACAATTAAAATGAAAAAATATATACAAATCATATACACAGGGCAAAGGAGGAGCAGCGATGAAAGCAAGCAAACGCATACTCAGCCTTTTTTTGGCGCTCATACTGATGCTGAGCCTGGCGACGGCTGCGCTGGCCGATCCGGGAGACACGGGCAGCATTGCTGCGGCGGAGGACCCGGAGACGGCAGGAGCAACGCCCGCTCCGGAAGAAAACAGTCCGGAACCCGTCCCCGGACCGGATGAGGGGACGATTGCGCATGTGGACGAGGTCGAGACGGTCGGAAACGACGTCACCCTCCGGGTCTGGGAAGTTGTGCTGGACAGCGATGGCGCCTACCAGCAGGATGTGGACGGCGGTAAGGTGCTGCTCAGCGTGAACGGCGGGCAGCCTGTGGAGGCGGGCGAGATCCGGGTCGAGCATGGGGATCATATCGACGTCATCCCCCAGCCCTTCTCCGAATATCAGGTGCAGGCGGTGCGCTGGGGCAACGGCGCCATCTTCCTGGGCATTATCACGGAGGCACCGGAGTTTACCGTCCCCGAGGATACCGATTACGTTGAGATCGACGTGTTTTTCTCCCCGGCAGGCGAGCAGATCCCCATTGAGAGCGCCTCCTTCGAGCTTCCCCTTCCCGTCCCGGCGAGCAGCTATGGAGCGGCTGTGAGCCAGGCGATCCCCGCCGGCTTTGAGCAGTTTACCGTGCTGGGGACGGTTTGGTACGGCGGGACGGGCAGCGGCTGCCAGAATCAGTTCCCCTCGTCCTTCGTGGAGGGAGCCAGCTACTATGCCAGGATCATGCTCCTGCCCAAGGAGCATTGGCGCTTCACGGAGGAGACGGTGGCGCATGTCCACCTGGACAATGACAGCTGGGCCGAGGGGCTGACCGTCACCTATGATCCCGATTCCGGCGGCCTTGTGGTTCAGACCGGCGAGTATGCCATTCAAAGGAAGCGCATCGGCGAGGCCGCGGTGGAGCTGGAGCTGTTCGAGGAGGGCGGCAGCTACTCCGGCGGCGTTCCGGCCGCCGTCACGGCCCGGACGGGCGCCCATTATGCCGTCTCCGACGCGTACTGGTTCAATTATGATAACCAGGAGAGCGGCGGCGTTGGCCTTGCGCCGACGACCTTTACGAGAGAAGGACGCTACTTTGTCGGATTCACCCTGGTTCCCGACGAGGGCTATTTCTTTGACTGGGAAACAGAGATCATCCTCCTGCCCGGCAAAATGGAAACAAGGACCCTGAAGGAGGACGGCGCCCTGGAGGTGTCCAGCTCCTGGTACTCTCTGGAGGAAGAAAACGCAGCGCAGCTCCGCCGGGTGTTTCAAACCAACTATTTGATGAACACCGACGGCTCGTCTGTCCCGAACAGCAGCTGCGGAACGCTCACGGTCAGCGACTGGACGACGAAGGTGGGCGACACGGTCCGGGTGGAAGCGGAGGCGCACGACGGCTACCGGCTCCAATGGATCACAGTTGCCCGGAATCTGATGACGATCGACGAAGATATCACCGAAAGCATGGCGTATACCGTGGACGAGGATGAGGGCGACGTCTATATCAACGCATATTTCGCCAGGGCGGAGGAGAGCATCCCCATCCGGACTGCGACCACAGACGTCCTGCTCCCCGCTCCCGGAGGCAGCTACAGCGGCCCGGTCGCGGCCGATGTGGAGCCGGATGCCGTTCACAGATCCCTGTTCACCGTGGAGAGTGCGCGCTGGTATCTGCTTACGGACGGCCAGGCCAGCGACCCGAGGAGCTTCGAGGCCGGCAAGAGCTATGCGGTTTCCATCCGTCTTGCGCCGAATCCCGGCTGGCACTTTGCGGAGGAGCTCTATGCGCCGCTCATTCTCAGCAACGGAGAGACGGTGAACACCTACTGCAGCGTCCTTTCTGACGGGACCGCGCAGATCGTGTCCGACGCGATCACCCTCCCCCAGAAGGAGATCGAACAGGTGCTGCTGTCCATGCGGATGCCTGTGGCCGGCGAGAGCTATGAAGACTATCCCAATCCGGCAGCCACGTTCTATACGCCGAACACGGGCGCGCTCTATACCCTCTGGCGCAACGCCGCGGATCAGGCGACCGGCGCGGCCAACGAAGAGCCCAGCGGCTTCGAGGCGGGCTGCGTGTACCACGGCACCATTCGGATCGGCGCTTCCAGAGGCTATGTCTTTACCGAGGACACCCGGGTGACGCTGCTCAACGACGTCCCCTGCAAAGTGACCTATCATGCGCTGGATAAGACCATCTTTGTCAATATCGACGACTATACCGTCCCCGAGGACCGGACTTACAGCCTCAGCGGGGACTATCTGCGTTTCTCACGGAACGGAGCCGAAGTCAGCTCCGCCCGCGCGGGCGAGTTTATAACGGTCTCCGACGACTTTGACCGCATCCCCGCGGGCAAGTACCTGGCCAAGGTGCTTCTGGACGGGGAAGAGCTGACGCAGATCGGGCTGAACAAGTGGTGCTTTACCATGCCCGCGGCCAACGTGGAGCTGACAGCGGTCCTTGCGGAAGCGGAGACCTATGTTTTCGAGCTGGAGGACGGGGTGCACGAGATGTCCTCCGGGGACGCCCTTCGGATCTTCGGTCGGCACGAGGCGGGCGAGAGGCTCAACCGGGATCTGGACGGGGACGGACAGCCGGATATCGCCGTCGACTTCCATGACGACGGCACGGCAAGGGTGCTCCGCGTCGGTTCCGTCTTCGGCGAACTGAGGGAGCTGAGGGAATCCGACAGCCTCCTTCTGATTTTCCGCTTTGGCCCGGAGCGCTATGCGCTTTGGCTGGGCGGCGTCCAGGTCAGCGCCGGAAACAAAGACGATATCCCCGTTCAGGGCGGCAGCGCCAGCTACGATCCCGCTACCCGCACCCTGACCCTGAACGACGTGACCGGCGTGAACGGCCTTTCCGCCGCGGGCAGCGGCATGGTCGGCTCTTACCATATCCTCTCCAACGGGGATCTGACGATCCAGGGCAGCGCGCAGCTGCAGAGCGAGGAGCGGGGCGGCATTTACTGCACCGGCCAACTGACCATGGACGGCAATTTCCGCGTCGAAAGCGAGTACGGCATCACCGTCGACGGCGATCTGTACGCAAGGGGCGCGCTCTGCTCCCTTACCGAGGACAGGATCGCCCTGCAGGTCAAGGGGAATTTCCAGACACTGCTTTGCAAGGCCGTCTTCAGCAGCGCGGGCTATCACGCTGTGGAGTGCGGCGGCGATGTGACGATCATCGGTGAGTTTGAGGCGGAAGCCGCGGAATACGGGATCTACAGCGGCGGCACGATCTACTTCAGCTATGGATATCTGTGGGCCTGGTCCCAAAACGATATCGCCATCGCAGCAAAAGGCGGCCTGAACATCGAAGACGGCTTCCTCACGGCGACGGGCAACATCCAGGCCATTGAGGTGGGGTCCATCCTCATTCCCGAAAGCCATTCCGTCGTTCGTCCCGAGGACGGAACCATCAGCAGCGATGGGGGAACGATCCTCGATCCTGATACCGGCTGGGCCGCCAAAACAGTGTGGATCGACGGCCAAAGCGCCTTGATCGCGCTCGGCGTCAAGGATCTGGAGGGAAATGCGGACGTGGGCGGTCAGGTGGACTTTGGCGACGGCGATTTCCAGACCAGCAAGTCCCACCGCTATCCGGTCTCGGAAAGCGTGACGGTGCGGGCAAAGGCGGCGGAAGGATATCGCTTCCACCACTGGGAGGACGCCTACGGTGATCTCTGGGGCACAGAGAGCGCATGGACCTTCTCCTCCGGCCATGCGGTGGGCCATATCTTCTACGCTGTCTTTGAGAGGATCCCCGTCGTCGGCGACCTCAACCGGGACGGCGCGTGCAACGCCCTGGACCTGATGCTGCTGCGCGAGTACTTGGTGGGTCTGGCAACAGCAGGCGAATTGGATTTGACAGCTGCCGATCTGCACGGGGACGGGAACGTCGACATCCTGGATCTGGTCCGGCTGCGTAAGATCCTGGCAGGCGCCTAAGACGAAGAAGGCGGGCAGGGGAAGATTTTCCCGCATGGAATAACAAGTATAAGAAAACGCCTGGGGCGGATCCGCAGGCGGTCTTGTGCGTGAGGCCGCTGCGGATCCGCCCAAGCCATGTCTTCTGCCATACTCTCAGCGCCTTTTCATCGCCATTCATTCTTTCTTGCTTTCCAGCCGGATCTCTCCATCCGCCTCCCGGGCTACCAGCGTGTCGCCCGCCCGGACCTCGCCTCGAAGCAGCAGCTCCGCGGCCCGGTCCTCCAACTCCCGCTGCAGCAGGCGGCGCAGGGGCCGGGCTCCGGCGTGCTCCGCCGCGGCCTTATGGGTCAGGGCCCGCTTCGTCTCCTCCGGCAGCTCCAGGCGGATGCCCAGACTCTCAAAGCGCTGCCGCAGTTCCGAGAGGAGATTTTCCGTGATGCGCAGCAGATCGTCCTCCTCCAGCCGGTGGAAGACGATGGTCTCGTCTACCCGGTTGAGAAACTCCGGCCGAAAGGTCCCCCGCAGCTCCTCCATTACCTGGCGGCGCATCTCCTCCTCGCTCCCGGCGGGGCCGGTGCCGAAACCCAGGGGCGCACGGCCTGCCAGGATGGCCTTGGCTCCCACGTTGGAGGTCATGACGATGACGGTGTTGCGAAAATCCACGGTCCTGCCCATGGAGTCGGTGAGCCGCCCCTCGTCCAGAATCTGCAGCAGCAGGCTCCACACATCCTCATGGGCCTTCTCAATCTCGTCGAAGAGCACCACGCACCAGCCCTTGCGGCGGACCTTCTCCGTGAGCTGGCCTCCGTCCTCATAGCCCACGTAGCCCGGAGGCGAGCCAATCAGTCGGCTCACAGCGTGCTTTTCCATATATTCGGACATGTCGATGCGCACGATGGCGCTCTCGTCCCGGTAGACGGCGGCGGCCAGGGCCCGGCAGAGCTCGGTTTTACCCACGCCGCTGGGGCCAAGGAACAGAAAGCTCCCCACCGGCCGGCGTGGGTCCCGCAGACCCACCCGGCTGCGGCGGATGGCCCTTGCCACGGCGGACACCGCCTCGTCTTGGCCGATGATGCGGCTTTTGAGCTTTTCCTCCAGGTCCCGGAGGGCGGCGCTTTCGTCCTCGCTGAGCCCCGTCACCGGGATCCCCGTCCAGAGGGAGACCACCCCGGCCACCTCATTGGGACCCACGGTGAGGCCGCTGGGACTCAGCCCCAGGCGCAGGCCCGCCGCGGCCTCGTCCAGCAGGTCAATGGCCTTATCCGGCAGAAAACGGTCATGGATATAGCGGCGGGAGAGGGTATAGGCCGCCTCCAGAGCCTCCTCCCGGATGTGGACGCCGTGATGCTTTTCCAGCCCCGGCCGCAGGGAGCGCAGCATGCTCAGGGTCTGCTCCCGCCCCGGTTCCGGTACGTTCACCGGCTGGAAGCGCCGCTCCAGGGCGGCATCTTTTTCAATGTGGCGGCGGTATTCCTCCGGGGTGGTGGCGCCGATGATCTGCACCTCGCCCCGGCCCAGGGCGGGCTTGAGGATGTTGGCCGCATCGATGGAGCCCTCGGCGCTGCCCGCGCCGATGATGGTGTGCAGTTCGTCAATAAAAAGGATCACGTCCCCCGCCCGCTTCACATCCTTCAAAACGGACTTGACCCGCTCCTCAAAGTCGCCCCGGTACTTGGTCCCGGCCAGCATGGCGGGCACGTCCAGAGAGACGATGCGCTTTCTGCGCAGGCTCTCCGGCGCGTCTCCCCGGGCCACCCGCAGGGCCAGGCCCTCGGCCACGGCGGTCTTGCCCACCCCCGGTTCCCCGATGAGCACCGGATTGTTCTTGTTGCGGCGAGAGAGGATCTGGGCCGCCCGGCGGATCTCATCCCCCCGGCTCACCACCGGGTCCAGCTCCCCCGCGGCGGCCAGGGCGGTCAGGTCCCGGCTGTACTGGTCCAGGGTGCGGGTGTCCGCCCGGCGGACACTTCTGGCGGTGCCCAGCTGCTGCCGGTCCCCGGAGACCGGGTGGCCGAAGATGGCAGCTATGTCGGTGTAGATGTCGTTCAGGTCCGCACCCTGACTCCGGAGGATCCGGGCGCCGCCGCAGTCCGGCTGGCGCAGGATGCCCAACAGCAGATGCTCCGTACCGATGAAGCCCTGACGCAGCTGTTCGGCCTCGGCGGCGGCGGTCTCCACTGCCCTGCGGGCGTTTTCGGTGAGACCCAGCACAGGCCCGCCGGGGCAGCCCTGACCGTCCAGCTCCCGTACCGCCTGGCGCAGCCGCTCCGTCTGCAGCCCCCGGCGCAGCAGGATCCGGGCGCCCAGACCCTCGCTCTCCGTCAGGATGCCCAGCAGCAGATGCTCGGTGCCCACGCTGCTGTGGCCCAGATCCCGGGCGCTGAGTCTGGCCTTTTCGATGGCGGTCTCCGCCCGCTGGGAAAACTTTTCGTTGCTTCTCATGCGCTGCCTCCTGCGAAAGCTTCGTTCCATTATCCAGCCCCGGCCCCGCCGATTGGGGCGAATACCGCGGCGCAGGAAAAATTATCCCCAGAAAGCTTTGCTTTTAACAGTTTGGCAAAAAAGAGCTATTGATTTTTGGAAAAGATGTGCTACAATGATGCCACAAACGGCCGAAAATGGCCAAATTCATACATAAATGGAGGGAATTCCATGCCGTACGTGATCACTGACGAGTGCCTGTCCTGCGGTTCCTGCGCTGCCCAGTGCCCCGCCGAAGCCATCGATATGGGCGATCTGCACTACGAGATCGATCCTGAAAAGTGCCTGGAGTGCGGTTCCTGCGCTGCCCAGTGCCCTGCCGAGGCCATCGAGCTGCAGTAAAGACTGTACATCAAAAAAAGCTGAGCTTTGGCTCAGCTTTTTTTGTATCTGCACTTGCGAAACAGGTTTCGCAAGTGGTTACCCGCGCTTATCCCAGCGGGCGGATGCCCGCTTTGGCCGGCGCGAGGGCTCGCAGCGAAGCTTGGATCGTCGCGCGCTTCCCGCGCGTCGCTATGCTCGCCTCAGGGTGTTTTTGAGGAAGCAAAGCGCCCGCAAGAACAGAAAGAAATTCCCTTCGGGGGCAGGGGTAAAACCTGCTGCGAAGCATGCAAAGCCTATGTGCCGATGAAAAAGAGGAGTGTTTATGATCGATGCCTGTGAGCTTTGGCCCGGCGGGCCGGTATATGGGCAGGACCCTGCCGCACCCTTGGGGACCGACAGCGTGCTGCTGGCGGATTTCGTGCCCCTCCGCGGGGCCAAGCGGGGGATCGACCTGGGCTGCGGCGCCGGGATCCTGAGCCTGCTGCTGCTCTGCCGCGGGGAAAAGCTGCACATGACCGGCCTGGAGCTGCGGCCGGAGGCCGCGGCCCTGGCGCGAAAGAACCTGGAGCGGAACGGCCTTTCCGAGCGGGGGGAGATCCTGACCGGGGATATCCGGGAGCACAGGAGCCTCTTTGCCCCGGGGAGCTTTGACCTGGCGGTGGCCAATCCCCCCTATTTCCCCGCAGGCAGCGGGGCCTCGTCTCCCGATCCCGCCCGGGCGGGAGCCAGGGCGGAGCGGGATTGCAGCCTTCCCGAACTCTGCGCCGCGGCGGCTTTCCTGCTGCCCACCGGGGGCCGCTTCTGCCTGGTCCACCGGCCGGAGCGGCTGGCGGAGCTGCTTTGCTGCATGCATGAGTGCGGCCTGGAGCCCAAGCGCCTGCGCTTTGTCTCCGCCCGGGCGGAGCGCGCGCCCAGCCTGGTGCTGGTCGAGGGCCGCCGGGGCGGAAGACCTGGCCTTGTGCTGGAGCCGCCGCTGATCCTGCAGGACGCGGAGGGAAAAGAGAGCGGGGAAGTACGGCGGATCTACCGGAGGGAAGAGGGAATAGAGAATAGAGAATAAGGAATAGAGAATAGGGAAGGTATCACCGCAGGCGATACCATAAGCTGTCGACAAAGTGTCGACAGCTTGAAACGCAAAAATGGGAACTACCGAAAA
>CAMOXK010000036.1 GCA_946629065.1 uncultured Clostridia bacterium | reverse complement strand
TGGATGCTCTGTTCCATGCAGATCCTCCTGTCTCAAAACTCCCTTATCCCTCTTCCCTTTTCACTCTTATCTTTTCCCTTTATTTTGCCTGTTTGATGGAGAGGCTGATGCGTTTTTTCTTTTCGTCCACGTCCAGCACCAGGACCTCCACCACGTCCCCCACAGTCAGCACTTCGGAGGGGTGCCGGACCCGGCGGTCAGCGATCTCGGAGATGTGGACAAGGCCGTCCTGATGGACGCCGATATCCACGAAGGCGCCGAAGTCAATGACGTTGCGCACCGTGCCGGAGAGTTTCATGCCGGGCTTCAGATCCGAAATGGAGAGCACATCCGTGCGCAGGATGGGCTTGGGCAGACTGTCCCGAATGTCCCGGCCGGGCTTCAAGAGCTCCGAGACCACGTCGTTCAGGGTGGGGACGCCCACGCCGAGCTCTTGGGCTGCCTTGTCCTTGCCATAGGCCTTGAGCCGATCCGGCAGCTCCCGGATGGCGCCCTGTTCCACGTCCTTCAGGCTATAGCCCATAAGCTTCAGCAGGCCCTCCGCCGCAGCATAGGACTCGGGGTGGACGGCGGTGTTATCCAGGACGTTTTTGCTCTCCGGCACCCGCAGGAAGCCCGCGCACTGCTGAAAGGCCTTGGGGCCAAGCTTCGGCACCTTCTGGAGACGCTTGCGGTCCGGGAAGGGGCCGTTTTCCTCCCGGTAGGCCACGATGTTCTTTGCCGTGGCTGCCGTGAGGCCGGAGACACGGCGCAGCAGCGAGGGAGACGCGGTGTTCAGATCCACGCCCACGGCGTTCACGCAGTCCTCCACCACCGCGTCCAAAGCGGTCTCCAGTTCCTTCTGGGGCATGTCGTGCTGGTACTGGCCCACGCCGATGGCCTTGGGCTCGATCTTCACCAGCTCCGCCAGGGGATCCTGGAGACGGCGTGCGATGGACACCGCCGAGCGCAGGTTCACATCAAACTGGGGGAATTCCTCCGCCCCCAGAGGACTTGCGGAATAGACCGAGGCACCCGCCTCAGAGACGATCATATAGCTCATGTGCCGGCCACGGTCGCTCTCCTGCCGGATGAGCTCCACCGCCATCTGCTCGGTCTCCCGGCTGGCGGTGCCATTGCCGATGGCGATGTGCTCCACGCCCCACTTGCGGCACAGGGAGGCGAGCTTCTGGATGGCCTCCTGCTTCTGCCGCTCGCCATAGGTGGGATAGACCACAGTGGTATCCAGCACCCGGCCGGTGCCGTCCACCACTGCCACCTTGCAGCCCATGCGGTATCCGGGGTCCAGGCCCATGGTGACCTTGCCCTTCACCGGCGGCTGCAGCAGCAGCGGACGCAGGTTCAGGGCGAACTGGCCGATGGCGCCTTCGTTTGCCTTGTCGGTGAGCTCGCTGCGGACCTCCCGCTCCAGGGAGGGGAAGAGCAGGCGGTCATAGGCGTCCAGCGCCGCGGCTTTCACAAAGGCCATGGCGGCACTGCCGGGGATCACGACTTCCCGATAAACCGTCTGCATGGCCCGGTCGTGATCCAGGTCCAGAGAGACCTTCAGCAGCTTTTCCTTCTCGCCACGGTTCAGGGCCAGGACCTGGTGACCCTGGAGTCGGCTGACGTTCTGGGAAAAGTCATAGTAAAGGCGATAGACGCTGTCCTCCTCCGTGGCGGCCTCAGAGCGGAGCTTTCCCTCCCGGGCGATCTGCTCCTTCAGGCGTTTGCGCAGGGCGGCATCGTCGCTGATCTGCTCGGCAATGATGTCGGAGGCGCCGGCCAGGGCCTCTTCCACAGAGGCCACGCTCTTTTCCTGGTTTACATAATCCTTTGCCGCTTCCTCCGGCGCAGGGCAGTCACGCCCCTGGCGGAAGAGGAGCTGGGCCAGAGGCTCCAGGCCCTTTTCCTTGGCCATGGTGGCGCGGGTGCGGCGCTTGGGCTTATAGGGGCGGTACAGGTCCTCCAGCTCCGCCAGAGTCTGGGCACTCTCGATGGCTTTCCGCAGTTCTTCGGTCAGCTTGCCCTGCTCCTCAATGGCGGAGAGGACGGTCTCCCGCCGCTCCTGCAGGCCGCGAAGGTACTGCAATCGGGTCTCCAGGGTGCGCAGGGCGGTATCGTCCATGGCGCCGTGGAGTTCCTTGCGGTAGCGGGCGATAAAGGGGATGGTGTTCCCCTCGTCTAAAAGCTTGATGACGTTTTCGATATTCTCCGGTCGGGCGTTCAGCTCCCGGGCCAGCAGTTCAATGATCTGTTCCATGCTTTCTCCTTTTCCAAATGCATTCCCGGACAGTATACCACAGCTTCTCCCCCGCCGCCACCGTTTTTTCCGAGGGATGACGGAAAAGGAGGCTGCGCATCTTGCAGTTTGGGGGCATTTGTGGTAAATTACGTTAGCTTACTTGAATTCACATACAGATAGAATGTAGGAGGTCGTTATGACCATCAGAGATTGTAAACCCGGCGAGAGCGCCCGGGTACTGGCTGTCGGCGGCGAGGGTGCGCTGCGGCAGCATTTTCTGGATATGGGCGTGATCCCCGGCGCAGAGCTTACGGTGGTGAAGCTGGCACCCATGGGAGATCCCATGGAGCTGCGCATCCACGGCTATGAGCTGACGCTGCGCCTGGCGGACGCGGAGAAGATCCAGGCGGAGCGGATCGAAAAGTCCAGTGCCTCCACCGCCCCGGTTACGCTCGCCAGGGAGGCCTTCCACCCGGGTCTCGGCGAAGAGGGCAAGTTCCATCCCAAGGGCACCGGTGAAGCGCTGCCGGAGGACACGGTGCTGACCTTCGCTCTGGTGGGCAACCAGAACTCCGGCAAGACCACGCTTTTTAACCAGCTCACCGGCTCCAACCAGCATGTGGGCAATTTCCCCGGCGTCACCGTGGATCGAAAAGACGGGGCCATCCGTGGCTATCCCAAGACCAGCATCACGGATCTGCCGGGCATCTACTCCATGTCCCCCTATTCCAGCGAGGAACTGGTCTCCCGGGACTTTGTGCTGAGAGAAAAACCCAAGGCCATCATCAACATCGTGGATGCCACCAACATCGAGCGGAACCTCTATCTGAGCATGCAGTTGCTGGAGATGGGACTGCCCATGGTCATCGCCCTGAACATGATGGACGAGATGCGCGGCAACGGCGGTTCGGTGGATGTGAACCGCATGGAGGAGATGCTGGGGGTGCCGGTGGTGCCCATCTCCGCCGCGAAAAACCAGGGTGTGGACGAGCTGGTGCGCCACGCGGTGCACATCGCCCGCTACCAGGAAAAGCCCCTGCATCAGGATTTCTGCGGTAAGGAGGACCACGGCGGCGCGGTGCACCGCTGCCTGCACGCGGTGATCCATCTGATTGAGGACCACGCCAGGCGGGTGGGACTGCCGGTGCGCTTTGCGGCAAGCAAGCTCATCGAAGGAGACGAGCTGATCCGCAAGCAGCTGGAGCTGGACGAGAATGAAACGGAAATGCTGGAGCACATCACTCTCCAGCTGGAAAAAGAGCGGGGCCTGGACCCCAGCGCCGCCATGGCGGACATGCGCTTTGACTTTATCGGCAAGGTCTGCGCCGCCTGCGTGAAAAAGCCCCATGAGAGCAAAGAGCATATGCGCTCGCAGCGGCTGGACCGGGTTCTGACGGGCAAGTACACCGCGCTGCCGGTGTTCATCGGGATCATGGCTCTGGTCTTCTACCTGACCTTCGCGGTGGTGGGCGCCTGGCTGCAGGAGCTGCTGGAGACGGGCATCGGCGCGCTGACAGAGCTTGTTGACGCGGGCCTGACCGCGGCCAGCGTGAACCCCGCCATCCACAGTCTTATCATTGACGGCATCTTTGAAGGCGTGGGAAGCGTTCTGAGTTTCCTGCCCATCATCGTGACCATGTTCTTCTTTCTTTCCCTGCTGGAGGACAGCGGCTATATTGCCCGGGTCGCCTTCTTTATGGACAAGCTCCTGCGGAAGATCGGCCTCTCCGGCCGCAGCATCGTGCCCATGCTCATCGGCTTCGGCTGCACGGTGCCGGCGGTGATGTCCACCCGCACCCTCCCCAGCGAGCGGGACCGGAAGATGACCATTCTGCTGACGCCCTTCATGAGCTGCTCGGCAAAGCTACCGATCTACGCCTTCTTTGTGGGAGCTTTCTTCCCCGGAAAGGGCTGGCTCGTGATGACCGGGCTCTATGTGCTGGGCATCGTGATGGCGATCCTCTGCTCGCTGCTCTTCAAGAACACTCTGTTTCGCGGCGAGGCCGTGCCCTTTGTGATGGAGCTTCCCAACTACCGGCTCCCCAGCGCGCGCAACGTCCTCCAGCTGCTGTGGGAAAAGGCCAAGGACTTTCTGCAGCGTGCCTTCTCCGTGATCCTGGTCGCTACCATCGTGATCTGGTTTTTGAAGAGCTTCGACCCCATGTTCAACCTGGTGGAGGACTCCCGGGACAGCATCCTGGCCCTGGTGGCCGGATGGCTGGCTCCCCTGCTCTCCCCCTTGGGCCTGGGGGACTGGCGCATCGCCACAAGCCTCATCACCGGTTTTCTCGCCAAGGAGAGCGTGGTCTCCACCCTGAACATTCTGTTTGAAAGCGGCGTACGCTCCGCGCTCACCACGCTTTCCGCCGGCTGCCTGCTGGTATTCAGCCTGCTGTATACCCCCTGCGTGGCGGCCATCGCCTCCATCCGCCGGGAGCTGGGGCGGGGCTGGTCCATCGCTGTGGTGCTCTGGCAATGCGGCGTTGCCTGGCTGGCAGCGCTGCTGCTGCGGCTCATCTGCCTTGCGCTGGGCCTGGGCTGAGAGGAAGCGCACATGAATCTCATTGATTGGGTCCTGCTGGCGATCCTGGCGATCATCCTGTTCTTCGCCCTGCGGAAAACCATCCGCAGCAAAGGAAGCTGCAATTGCGGCAGCGGCGGCTGCAGCGGGAACTGTGCCGCCTGCGCCTGCGGGAAGCAGGACTGCCCCTCGCGGAAGAATGTTTAGATTCCAGTTTTTCGTTTTAGGATAATAAATCAAAAAAACCGTTCTGAAAAAGAATTTTCAGAACGGTTTTTTTACTCCGCGGGGTTCACATGGATCATGATGTGCTTGACCTTGGGGAAACGGCGCTCGATCTCGTCATGGACCCGCTCCGCCGCGGCATGGGCCTGGCGGAGGGGCAGATCCCCGTTTACGGCGATCTCCATCTCGATATAGATGCGGTTGCCGAACTCCCGGGTTTTCAGCAGGTCGATCCGCTCCACTTCCGGCTGCTCCACAGCGCAGAGGCGGATAGCGTCCTCCGTCTCCTCATCGCAGCTGTGGTCCACCATTTTGTCCACCGCGTCCCGGAATATATCCGCTGCGGCCTTGGCAATGAAACCGCAGATCACCACGCTGGCCAGGGGATCCAGCACCGGGAAGCCCGCGCGGGCCCCCAGGATGCCGGCCAGAGCGCCGATGGAAGAGAGCGCGTCGGAGCGGTGGTGCCAGGCCTCCGCCATAAGAGCGGTGGAATCCAGTTTCCGCGCAAAGCCGCGCACATAGCGGAACAGCCCTTCCTTCACCAGGATGGAGACGATCGCCGCGGCCGCCGCCAGCAGTCCCGGTGCCTGCAGGTCTGCACGATTGGAAAGGATCTTCTGGATCCCCTCCCAGCCGATGACAAGGCCCGTGGCCAGCAGGATCCCGGAAAGCAGGATTGCCGCCACACACTCCATCCGCTCATGGCCGTAAGGGTGCTCCCGGTCCGACTCCTTGCCGGAAAGCTTGACACCCACGATCACCACCAGGGTGCTGAACACATCCGAGGCGGAGTGGACCGCGTCGGAGATCATGGCCCCGGAATGGGCCAGAAGCCCCGCCGCCAGCTTCCCGGCGCTGAGCAGGAGATTGACCAGAATACTGATCCTGGATATTTTAATGGCTTCCTGAGAACTGTTTTCCATGACCTCCTCCTTCATCCCCCATGGGGATAAAACAAAAGATGCAACACGCTCCGCAAACAGAACAAATAACTGTCCCGCGGAGGCATTGCATCCACGATCTTCCGATCCGGCTCCCAAAGGCCTGCTCAGTCATTTTGCTGATGACACAGCAAAAAAGGGCGCAAAACAGCTATGCCGCCAACGCCCGTTTTTCTGTGTCGATATTCAAAGTCTCCACGACCCGAAGGCGGAAGAGATCACTCCTCGATATCGCCCTCACCCGTGATGGGCAGTTCAAAGTGATGGGGGCAAGTACTGGCCGTAATGACATCCTGCTCGATCGTAATGACGGTGACCTGGGGTTCCATATAAGCTTTCATATCGAATCGCTCCTTTGAAAAAGCAGAGAGTATACTTCAAAACATAGTTATTATATTGGTCTCTTCGCCTCTTGTCAAGTGTTTCTTCCTGCCGGGTTTTCCGGGAGAGCAGCCTTGTTCCTGAGCATATCGTCAAAAATCTGACGAAAAGCGATTCGGATTGACTTTTCCTGTCAAAGCGAATAAACTATGGTGTAGCAAACCAAATGCCCCGGTATTGATACCGGGATACAAAGGAGGATGCTTTTTTTGCAAGTGAGAGAGAATCTGATCCAGCTGTGCGAGAAGATCAACGACGGGCATTACAAAATCACCCCGGACTGCGCGGAGTACAAGCTTTTCGAGAAATGGATCACCGATGAGCAGATCACGGTCCTTCTGGCCTTGACCAGCATGAAGCCCGCCTTCGTGCCCATCATTGCCAAGAAGGCCAAGATGTCTGTCAAGCGGACTCGCGAGGTCCTGCACGAAATGACCGACATCGGCATGGTCGTCCAGGTCATCGTGCCTAAAGTGAACCTGGAGATTTACCTGCTGCCGCCCTACACCCCCGGCTTTTTCGAATTCCTGCTGATCAATGAGAAGTTCTGCATCGCGCATCCCGAGATCGCTTACGCCTTCCATCAGCACGCCACCACCAGCCAGATCGAGCACGCGCCCAACACCCCCATGGGAGCCGGCATCATGCGCGTCATCCCCATTGAGAGCGCCATCCCCGCTGACGCCATCGCCATCGACAACGAAAAGTGCAGCAAGTACATTGAAGACAACGAGGGCCACCTGAGCGTGACGCCCTGCCAGTGCCGCCGTGTCCGCCGCATGATGGGCGAGGGCAGCGGCGATCTGGACGAGGGGCTTTGCATCTTCATGGGCCATGTGGGCGATATGTTCAACCACACCGGCAGAGGCAAGCCCGTATCCGTGGCCGAGGCGAAAGCCCTGATCGAAAAGTGCGACGCCCGCGGCTGTGTCCACCAGATCACCACCCTCCACTCCGGTGAGACCTTTGCCATCTGCAACTGCATGCCCGAGAGCTGCCTGGCTCTGGGTGTGAGCCAGTACTACAACACCCCCGCCACCTCCAAGAGCAACTATGTGGCCGAGATCGATGAGGCCAAGTGCGTGGCCTGCGGCCAGTGCACCGACCGCTGCGCCAACAACGCCATCCAGATGGGCCAGAAGCTCTGCGCCAAGACGCCCATCGAGCACAAGCCCCACGAGCTGCCAGACGATCAGGAGTGGGGTCCGGAGCACTGGAATCCCGAGTACCGCACCAACCGGGAGTATGTGGCTCCCGAGGGCACCGCGCCCTGCAAGACCGCCTGCCCCGCCCACATCGCCGTCCAGGGTTACCTGAAGCTGGCCGCCCAGGGAAGATATCTGGAAGCTCTGGAGCTCATCAAGAAAGAGAATCCCCTGCCCGCCGTCTGCGGCCGCATCTGCAACCGCAAGTGCGAAGAAGTCTGCACCCGCGGCAATCTGGACCGCGCCGTGGCCATCGACGAGGTCAAGAAGTTCATCGCCGACAAGGAGCTGAACCGTGACACCCGCTTCGTGCCCCGGAAGCTCTATGACTTCAGCGACAAGAAGATCGCCGTCATCGGCGCTGGCCCCGCCGGTCTGAGCTGCGCATACTTCCTGGCTGCCGACAACTACAAGGTCACCGTGTTTGACCGCAACGAGCAGCCCGGCGGCATGCTGCGCTACGGCATCCCCAGCTTCCGTCTGGAAAAGACCGTTCTGGACGCGGAGATTGATGTGCTCAAGGAGCTGGGCGTGATCTTCCGCTGCGGCGTGGAGATCGGCAAGGACCTGAGCATCGAGGATCTGCGCAAAGAGGGCTATGACGCCTTCTATCTGGCCGTCGGCGCCCAGAAGTCCGCCTCCCTCGGCATTCCCGGCGAGGAACTGAAGGGTGTTTGGGGCGGCATCGACTTCCTGCGTGCAGTCAATGGCGGCACCCGCCCGGTGCTGGGCAAGAAGATCGTCGTCGTAGGCGGCGGCAATGTGGCCATGGACGTGGCCCGCACCGCTGTGCGTCTCGGCGCTGACGTGACCGTTGCTTACCGCCGCAAGGAGAGCGACATGCCCGCCGATCCCGCCGAGGTGGCCGAGGCCAAGGAAGAGGGCGTGAAATTCCTCTTCGAGCATAAACCCGTGGAAGTCGAGGGCAAGGGCGGCAAGGTGGCCGCGCTCATCTGCGAGGGCGACAAGAAGATCAAGTGCGACGCGATCCTGGCCGCCATCGGCCAGCGCATCGACCTGGCCGGCCTGGATCTGGGCGAAGTGAAGGTAGACGAAAAGGGCCGCGTGCTGGCGGACTCCGTGACCTATCAGACCGCCCAGCCCGATATCTTCGTTGGCGGCGACGCCTATACCGGCCCCAAGTTTGCCATTGACGCCATTGCCCAGGGCAAACAGGCCGCCATCTCCATCCACCGCTATGTCCATCCCGGCCAGAGCCTGGTGATCGGCCGTGACCGGCTGACCTACCATGCCTTTGACATGGAGAATGTGGACTTCGACACCGTGAAGCGCGATTATAATCCCGCCGGCCGTCAGGTTCCGGGCAAGGATCAGAGCAAGGCCAACACCTTCAAGGATGACCGCAAGACCTTCACCGAGGAGCAGGTCAAGGCCGAGACCGCCCGCTGCCTGGGCTGCGGCGCCAGCTTCGTGGATCCCAACAAGTGCCTGGGCTGCGGCGTGTGCACCACCCGCTGCAAGTTCGACGCCATCCACCTGAAGAAGCGCACCTTCCAGGAGAGCATCGACTACTTCGACCGTCCCAAAGTGCTGCCGGAGTTCATCCGCAATCGCGAGCGGAAGATCGCCGTGCGCAAGCTGAAGGAACAGCAGAAGTAAACAAAACCAACATAGAAAAACGACGCAGCCAAATGGCCGCGTCGTTTTTCGTGTATCAGAGGTTCCGGGATCAACTCTCCGGAGGAAGATTCTCAAACAGGTCCGATTTCTCCGCGTCCGGGCCCACGGTAGTCCTATACAGACCGAAGCGGCTGGAATCGTGGACGCTGTCCTTGCCGTAGACGGAATACTTCCCTGCCTCGAACTGGGTGATGCAGGCCCGGAAAGCCCGCTCCGCCACCTCGAAGGCGGTGGCGCCGCCAAAGGAATCCAGGGGCTTGTCATAATCCAGCGTCACCATATCCTCCGCTTCCCCATAGAGATGCAGATAGAGCTTGGGCACCTCCCAGGCGCCGTACTGCGCCGCGGAGCCGATGTGATAGCTTTCGTCAGCGCTCAGCTCTGTCGCTCTCTGCAGGCACTGCACCCCGAAGATGTGGACCGGATGGCCGGAGTCTCCGTCCTCCGCGTGGCCGACGATCACCTGTGGGCGGAAGCGGCGGATGTTCTCCACCAGGAAATTGGTCATGTAGTTTTCCCCGTAGATCTCTCTGGCCCGGGCTACACTGTCCGTGTAGATATCCCCGCAGCCGGAAGTCACAGGATAATGGTCGACCCCGGCGACCCAGAGGCTGTTGAGCATCTCATGCCGCCGAAAGCCCGTGTGCCCCACGATGTAAACCACCTGGACATGTTTGCCCTCGTCCACATACTTGGGGAGCAGGCCGCCCATGAAGACAAATTCATCGTCGCTGTGGGTGGGCACCACCAGCAGATCCGCCTCGTCCCAGGGCTCCTGCCACGCCTGGACCCAGTCGGGTCTGGCGCCTGGGCCGAAGGCATAGACCTCGGCAATATCATAGTCGTCCCCCGGGTCCAGACGGAGCTCCACTTCTGTGGCAGGCTCCGGGAGAAGGACATACTCATGCACGAAGCCGTGCTGGCCCTGGTGCTGTTCCTGCCCCGCACAGGAGAGGGTCCAGGGCAGCGGGGGCCGATCCCACTGGATATAGATGGCACTGATTTCCTGCTCAGAGGACACCGTCACCGTATCGCCGCGATAGATGGGCTTCACGGTATCGTAGCTGCCATCGGTGAGCATCCCCAGCTCCTCGCCGCGGTTGATGACCCGGATCTGCAGCTGCTCCGCCTCCGGCTCCGGCGTGGGCTCCGGGGTGGGTTCGGGAGTGGGTTCCGGTGTTGGCTCGGGAGTGGGTTCCGGGCTTGCTTCCGGGGTAGGCTCGGGAGTGGGTTCCGGGACGGGCTCCGGCGTTGGTTCGGGCGTGGGCATCGGGAGCTGGGTCACAGAGACCGCCGCCGGCTCCCTGACCGGCTTTTGCACCACCAGAAGCCGCAGCTTTACCACCGCGGCAAGGCTCATGGCCAGCACCAGCAATGCCAGCACACGCAGGATCACCTTCGTTGTTCCCCTTCTCACGGCCCGGGTCCCCCTTCCGTCTGTCTTATAAAGCTATGATATCACAGACTTTTCGAAAAGAAAACCCCGATTCCGCGTGGCCTTTTGCTCTCCGTGTAGGCTTTTGCGTCCGTTTCTTACGGCTCCCCCGATGGTCGCGGCGCCAGGCCAAGATCGTAGATCGTAAGATCCAGCTGGACCCGATAGCCGCAGACTGTGCACACGTCATACACATAGATCGAATCCGGAAAGAACGCCCATTCAAAGCTGTGCTCCAGGACCGGCTGTGCGATGCTGTAGGCGCGGCCGCAGACGCTGCAGACATATGTGGTCTGCCCCGCCGCGGCGCAGGTGCTTACCCAGGAGCGGGCAGGATCCACCTGCCATTGATGCGTGTGCCCGTCCCGGGCGGGCGCGGCGGGGTCAAAGGGGACCCCATCCTGTTCATAATCGATCTCCAGCCAGATGCTTTCCGGCAGATCGTTCCTGCCGGCTGGCCTGTCATCCTCCGGCGGGTTCAGGAACGCGCCGGGACTGCCGCTGCCAAGGGTCAGGGGATCCTCCTTCCCGGCAGCGCCGGTCTTCTCCCGCAGCAGTGCTTCGATTGCGAGACTGCGGTCCAGCCCATCCAGCTGGATGCTGGCGGCGGGAGTATCCGCCTCCACCCGCTCCCCGTCGAGGAGCCAGGCCTCCAGCTCCATCCCCTCCGGGACGATCGGCAAAATGACAGCGCTGATGCTGCCTCCCGGGTGCTGCAGGCCGGTGGTGGGTACAGTGTAGTCATATTCAAAGTACACATCCCGGTACATCCATCCTGCAGGCTGGCCGCTTTCGTCCGGGAACTGCAGATAAGCGTTCACGCAGCTGATGTGCCTCTCCTCCCGCAGCACCGCCTCCACCTTTTTGACGCCGCTGCTTTCAAATTGCAGGCTGAAACGGCGGGAGGGTGAATCCACGCCCTCTCCGTTCAGTTCCCAGTGGTCCACGCAGAAGCCGGTGGGCAGCACGGCCCGGGCCAGATACTGGCCCTCCCGGCTGATGGAGAGCAGCTCGCTGCCGTCCACCTGAGCGTTTACCAGCTCAATGGCCCGGATCTCCGGGATTTGCTCGGGTGTGGGCTCCGGGTCCGGGGCAGACGTGACCTGGGATGCCAGGAGTTCCCTGCCTTCCGTCTCGGGGCGCAACCTGCGTAGCAGGACAAGGCTCAAAAGCAACAGTGCGATCACCGCAGCCGCTGTCAGAAAGGGGCGCAAGCCGACCCGACGGGGGCGCAGCCGGATCTGCACATCCTTTGCTTTTCCATTCAGCGCCCGATCGATGGCGATCCACATCCGATCCTCCCCGCCGGGCAGCGGCTTGATCGGCCCGTAGGTGCCGCGGATCTCTTCCTCGATCTTCATTCGGCAAGTCCTCCTTCCCTTTCGATTTTCTCCCGCAGCAGCTCCCGTCCCCGGCGCAGCCAGGTCTTCACGGTGCTCTCCGGACGGTGCAGCAGCTTTGCCAGTTCCTGCACCGAGTAGCCCTCATAATAATGCAGATAGATCGTGGTCCGGTATTTTTCCGGCAGCTCCAGTACGGCCCTGCGCAGCTCCCTGTGCTCTTCCCGCGGCGTCGGACGGTTCCCCGCAGCATCCAGGGGCAGGTCCTTCCGGTGGGCTCGCCGGAGCAGGTCCCTGCTCAGATTCGCCGCCGTGATGAGCAGCCAGGCCTGGACCTGACGCGCATCCTCAAAGTGCTTGCCGCTTTGTGCCAGGCGCAAAAAGCATTCCTGGACCACATCTTCGCTGTCGGGATGGTTTTGCAGATAGCTGTAAGCCATGCGATAGACCGAAGGCATATATTCCCGGTACAGGGTCCGCAGGCTGACGCTGGCAAATTCCAGCTTGCCCTTCATGTTCTCTCCTCTCTTTCCAGGCTTCATACGAAAACCGGATAGACGAGTTCAAGTCTTTCCGGATAAATCTGGGCCAAACTTCGTTGTTTCCCTTGACCAAATATCTCCATCATGCTCTGCGGGAAGCGCCTCGTCTGACACAGATTTCTCTCGAAAATCCAATGGACCCTCATATCAGATTTTCGTATTATCTCTCCACCCCATATAACGGATGAGGGGGGCAAAAGGTTTCAAGCTTTTTTATTTCTTTCAAAAAAACACGGCGGGGCCGCCGGGCCACCGCCGTGTTCCGTTTTCGTATTATGAGGAATCCTCCGCATCAAAGCTCCGGGTACAGCGGGAAGCGGCGGCAAAGCGCAATCATTTCCTCCCGCACCTGGGGCACGGCACTCTCCCCCTCGTCCATCAGGCGGGCAATGGCCTCGCCGATCTGGCGCATCTCCGGCTCCTTCATGCCCCGGCTGGTGACAGCGGGACTGCCGAAGCGCATACCGGAGGTCAGGCGCATGGACTGGGTATCAAAGGGGATGGTGTTCTTGTTGGCGGTGATGTTGGCCTCGTCCAGCAGGACCTGGACCTCGTGGCCGGTCATGCCGCGACTCATGGTATCGGCCAGCATAAGATGATTGTCCGTGCCGCCGGAGACCAGGCGCACCCCGTGGTTCTGGAGGGTTTCGGCCAGGGCCGCAGCGTTTTTCAGGATCTGTTCCTGATAGGCGCGAAATCCCGGGGTCAGGGCCTCGCCGAAGCAGACAGCCTTGCCGGCGATGATGTGCATGAGAGGGCCGCCCTGGGTGCCGGGGAAGACGCCGCTGTTGATCTTCTTTTTCAGCTCCTCCTTGCAGAGGATCAGAGCGCCCCGGGGGCCCCGGAGGGTCTTGTGGGTGGTGGTGGTGACCACATGAGCATAGGGCACCGGGTTCGGGTGAAGGCCCGCGGCCACAAGGCCCGCGATGTGGGCCATGTCCACCATCAGGTATGCGCCCACCTCGTCGGCGATCTGGCGCATCTTCTCAAAGTCGATGAAGCGGGGGTAAGCGCTGCCGCCGGCAATGATGAGCTTGGGGTGACACTCCTCCGCCTTCTGCAGGACCTTGTCATAGTTGATGGTCTCGGTGTCCTGCTCCACGCCGTAGAACTGGGCGTTGAAGTACTTGCCGGAGATGGAGGCCTTGGAGCCGTGGGTCAGATGCCCGCCGTGGGTCAGATCCATGCCCAGGATGGTGTCATGGGGCTGGAGCAAAGCGATATACACCGCCATATTGGCATTGGAGCCGGAATGGGGCTGGACATTGGCGTGCTCGGCGCCAAAGAGCTTCTTGGCCCGCTCAATGGCCAGATTCTCGATCTCGTCCACATATTGGCAGCCGCCGTAATAGCGGGCGGCGGGATAGCCCTCGGCGTATTTATTGGTGAGATGGCTGCCCATGGCCTCCAGCACCGCGGGAGACACAAAGTTCTCGGAGGCGATCAGCTCGATATGATCCCGCTGCCGCTCCAGCTCCCGCATCATGGAGGCGTAGACCTCCGGGTCCTGTCTCTTGATAATGTCGTAACTCATATTGTTTCTCTCCGCTTCGATAGTTTTCGGGCCATTATACCGCCGCGCCCTTCCCGCTGTCAATTGTGAATGCATACAGAAGAACGCACAGGGGACTTAAAATCCCCTGTGTTCCATTCATTTTCCGTATGAAGGCGTTTTCTTCTCCGAACATCGCAGATCCACAGCCCAGGAAAAGAGACCCAAAGCCAGCAGCGTCCAGCCCAGCACGGGATAGACGCCGCTCAAGCGGCTGGTGGTGCCGTAGATCTCCAAAACGCCATGGAAGAGGCTTCCCAGGGTGAGGGAGGCGATCCCCGCGCCCCAAAGGCTGCGTGCCCACTCCCCCGGCTGCAGCTCATCCTTCATCAGCATCAGCAGCGTCGCCGGGATGAGACCGCCCAGCAGCGGATAGAGGAAGGCCAGGATCGTAGCCCGGGAATATACCTGATGACTAAAGCACTCATAGACCGCAGCGAAAAACACCGTTCCGGCGGTGGCCAGCAGCCAGCGATCCCGGATTTGCGCAAGCTCTTTTCTCATATTCTCTCCCCCTTCTCAAACATAGACGATATCCGTCACTGCCCGCTGGCCGCTGCCGCGGCCGCCCACAGGCTGGTTGACCACCCGGCCCAGAAACACCATGGTGGAAGATCCGCCGCCGTCCAGATTATAGGCGGTCCGGACCCCCAGCTGCTGCAAAAACTGCGCCAGCTGATAGAGGCTCAGGCCCTCGCTCTCGTCACTGCGGCCATCGGAAACCACCAGGACATAGTGTCCCTCCCCGATCTGCCCAAAGGCCGTGCGGGGATTGCTGGCTCTGGCCCGGTCCACCTCGTCACTGGCATCCACCAGGACTTCCCCTTCCTCCAGAAGACCGGGGCCGAAGGAAAAGACCTGCCAGGCACCCTGCGCCAGCAGCTCCCGGGCGCTGATCTCCGATTCCCGGATGATCGAGAAGCTGCCGTCGGACCAGAGCACCAGATCCTCCTGATCAGAGGCAGCTGTCTCCCGGTACAATACGCCGTTTCGGATCACATAGCCTCTTTCCCGGGAGCCATAGTTGTCTCCATTCACAGCCAGTATCGCTCCGACGCTTTCCGCGGTGTCCGAGGACACAGCGGTGATGTTGCGGCCGTAGCTGTTCTGGGAAAAGGCTGCCAGCAGAGCCTGGGGCTCCTCCGTGAGGATGTCTGCCACATAAACGATGGTATCCTCCACCCGGTAGCTGCTGATTTCCACGCGGAGTGTGCCGTCGGAATAGCTGTTTTCCGTGATCTGAGGCGTTTCCTCTGCCTTGCCGTCAGTGGCGGAAAGCGGCTGGACCATGCTGTTTTCCTCTGCCGCCGGGGTCGGACTCTCCTGGCGGGCATACACGCGTGGGATCAGAAAGGTATCCAGCAGCGCATAGACGCTGAAGGCCAGCAAAAACAAGGCCGACAGGACACGAAATACTTTGACGGATGTTTTCATCCGATCACCTCCTTTGCCCACAGCTTAGCAGCGCTGCCTTAGAGTAAGCTAAGAGGCGCCGCGCTCTCCGAAAAAAAGGTTTTTCGCGAAACACAAGTGGAACGGAACAGTCATGAAGGCCTATCCCTTGAGGGGAAGGTGTCACCCTGAGGAGGCAAAGCCGACGAAGGATCTCGACGGCGCAAGGCGCGATCATACTCGCAGGGGATAGGCTCGGCCCTTCCACCTCATCCGTCTTGCCCCTCGCGTGAGATCGGGGCAAGCCACCTTCTCCTCAAGGAGAAGGCAGGGTGCCGTCACGAAGGCCGCAAGAAGTTCGGTGAGGAACAAAAAAACGGAGGCATGCGTTTTTCACATGCCTCTGGGGTTCATAATTTGGTTTTATTCGGCAAAGAGGGCAGTGGAAAGATAGCGGTCGCCGGTGTCGGGCAGCAGAGCCACGATGGTCTTGCCCTTGTTCTCCGGGCGCTTTGCCAAAAGGATGGCCGCGTGGAGCGCCGCGCCGGAGGAGATGCCCACCAGCACGCCCTCGGTCTTGCCCAGAAGCCGGCCGGCGGCGAAGGCGTCCTCATTCTCCACGGGGATGATCTCGTCATACACGGCGGTGTTCAGCACCTCGGGCACGAAGCCCGCGCCGATGCCCTGGATCTTGTGAGCGCCGGAAGTGCCCTTGCTGAGCACCGGGGAGCCTGCAGGCTCAACCGCCACGATCTTGACCTCCGGGTTCTGCTCCTTCAGGTACTCGCCCACGCCGGTGATCGTGCCGCCGGTGCCGACACCGGCCACAAAGATGTCTACCTTCCCGTCGGTATCTTCCCAGATCTCGGGGCCGGTGGTGGCCTTGTGGGCCGCGGGATTGGCCGGGTTCACAAACTGGCCGGCAATGAAGCCGCCGGGGATCTCCTTTGCCAGCTCATCCGCCTTGGCGATGGCGCCCTTCATGCCCTTGGCCCCCTCGGTGAGCACCAGCTCCGCGCCGTAGGCCTTCATCAGCACCCTGCGCTCCACGCTCATGGTGTCAGGCATGACAATGATGATGCGGTAGCCCCGGGCAGCCGCCACGGAGGCAAGGCCGATGCCGGTGTTGCCGGAGGTGGGCTCGATGATGACGGAGCCTTCCTTCAAAAGGCCCCGGGCCTCGGCATCGTCGATCATGGCCTTGGCGATGCGGTCCTTCACGGAGCCGGCGGGATTGAAGTACTCCAGCTTTGCCAGGACCCGGGCCTCCAGCCCTTCCTTCTCTTCCAGTCTCTTCAGCTCCAGCAGCGGAGTCTTGCCGATCAGCTGATCCGCAGATGTATAGATATTCGCCATTGTAGATTTCCTCCTTCAAGTTTTCTCAAGATAGTTTATGTCGTCTGTTCGGGAGGAGATCAACATCGCTCGTGCAGCAAAAACATGGCGCTCGCGCCGCCTTTCTGATGAGATGGGCTTATGATACCGCTAAAAACCTACCTTGTCAATAGGTATTTGGCATTTCCTTTCCGAAGCAGGGCATAAAACAAGCAAGCGCCCTTGGGCGCTTGCTTGCGGGTTTCCGAAAAAGGACTCAGTTCAGCGTGGGGGTCTCGGGAGCTTCGTGGGGAACGGGATCCTCCCGGACGACAGGGGCCTCGGGGGCGTTGCGCTTGATGCTGTCCACGCCGTTGAGGCAGCTGGCCAGCTGCTTGTAGCCCTCGCCGGTGGCGATGATCTGGCCGTTGCGGGCCTTCAGGCGGAAGCGGAACTCACCGGCCTTGTCCGTGTACACCTCAAACTTGGGGTGGGTGAGGACTTCGAAGTTCTCGACGGTCTGGTTCTCCACAGGGCCCAGGCAGCAGGTGCGGACGCTCTCGATGCCGTTGAGGCAGGCGTCTTCGCTGGAATAGGTCTCGCTGACGGCGATGACCTGACCGTTGGTGGCCAGCAGATTGAAGCGGAAGCCGGTCTTGGTGGTCTTGACGATAAATTTACCCATGTTTTGATCCTCCTGTTTCATTGTCTTGACTTGCGGATGCATGTGTTCTGTATTTACTATACCCTTTTTTTCGCAAAAAGCAACAAAAAATTGCATCATTCCAGGCCGTAGGGCCAGCCGATCAGGCTGCCCAGGTCGTAGATCTCCTCGTAGCCGAAGCCCTCCAACTTATGGGCCGCCACATTGCTGCGGTAGCCGGAGCGGCAGTAGACCAGCACAGGAGTGGAAAGCTCGGGGATCACATCCAGAGCGGTCTCATCGCTGAGCTCGTCCACCGGGAGAAGTCTGGCGTTCACAGCGTGGCCGGTGATGTATTCCTCTTCCTCTCGCACGTCCAGCAGCACGGCGTCCGGCCAGGAGTCCAGCAGCATTTTCGCTTCTGCAAAGCCTATTCTCCGGATCATGTCATACTCCCCCATTCCGCCTCCAGCACACGGACAAAGGCCTCCAGCCCCTGCTGATCCGCAGGCGTGAAGCGGGAGAAGAGGGGGCTGTCCAGGTCCAGGACCGCCGCCACCTCGCCGCCGTTCAGGATGGGCACCACGATTTCGGAATTGGAGGCGCAGTCACAGGCGATATGTCCCGGGAAATCGTGGACATTCTCCACCCGCTGGGTGAGGCCGGTCTCGGCCGCCCTGCCGCAGACGCCCCTGCCCCAGGGGATTCGGATGCAGGCTGGTTTGCCCTGGAAGGGGCCAAGCACCAGCTCGTTCCCCCTCCGGAGATAGAAGCCTGCCCAGTTCAGGTCCGGCAGCTCCTGCCAAAGCAGGGCCGAGGCGTTGGCCAGGTTCGCCGTCTGAAAAGGCACGCCCTCCACAAGGCTTTTCAGTTGTTCGCAAAGGATCGAATAATCTGTCATTTTCATCACCAGGGTCATTATACAAAACTCTCGCTTGCTTGACAACTAAAAAATCTGCGCCGCCGCACTTGTCGCCTTACCCATCTCGTGGTATACTGCGTTGAAAGAAGGGAGGAGCGCACATGAAGGAAAACAAAGGCCGCGTCCTCTGGATCGACGGGCTGCGGGGCATCGCCTGCCTCGCCATTTTCGCCCATCACTTTGGCTGCTGCTTCTATCCGGTGACACAATACGGTCCCCAGGGAGAAATGGCCACGCCGACGGGTGTCGCCCTGGCACAGTCGCCCTTGGGCGTGCTGCTCAACGGCAACTTCTGGGTCTGTGTATTCTGTGTTATCGCGGGCTTTGTGGCGGCCCGCAGTCACTTCTCCCCGCCCGAGCAGGACGGGATCTCTCTCCGCCGCTTTTCCGGACAGCTGCTGAACCGTTATCTCCGCATGGTGCTGCCGGTGTTCTGCATCTCTCTTGTGGTTTTGATCATGGTGAAGCTGCACCTCTTTACCAACCGGTCCTTCTTTGAGATCTATTATATCTACTGGTCTTCTCTCTCCTATGCGGAGGACTTCTACACCTTCCCCTCTCTGATCGTGGAGACCTTTGTGAATCTCTGCTTTGTGGGCACGGAAAAATACGTAATGGTGCTCTGGAGTATCCGGCTGCTGTTTTACGGCTACTTTGTATCCATCCTCCTGGCACAGATGAGTTGGGGAAGGAACAAGCGTATTCTTTGGGTCTATCTGCTTCTGGCAGTGGGAAGTCTCTTCTGCGGGCTGGATCTGTGCATGATGGGCTGCTTTCCTGTGGGAACCATGCTGGCCTGGTGGTCCGTTTATGGAAAAAAGCCTGCCGCCTCTCCCCTGCGCGGCTGCGCCGCGGGGCTTCTGGTCCTTGGCGGTCTGGTTTTGGGCGGCTATCCCACCTTTTTCGAGCCAAGCAATTTCTATCGTTACCTGACGCTTCCCGGGGTAGAAGACGTGCTGGGCGTATGGCACGTGATCGGCGCCGCCATGCTGATGACAGGCCTGTGTCTCTCCACGCGGATGCAGAAGCTTCTCACCTGTCGCCCGCTGCAGTGGCTGGGCAAGATCAGCTTCAGTTTGTATCTGGTGCATGTTCCGGTGCTGCTGTCCGTGGGAACGGGCGTTGCGGTGCTGCTCTCCCACGGCGGGATCCAGAGCTATGACCTGATGAGCTTCCTCTCCGCTGTGGCCACGCTGCCGGCCGTTCTGCTCGTGTCCGCGCTGTTCCAGAGATATGTGGAAGTGCCATGCGCCAGGTTCTCCCGCTGGCTCCTCCGCTTCCTGGAAGCCTAAGACTTCAATGCTCAAAACTCAAAACTATAACAAAAAACCATGAAAGCATTGGCTTTCATGGTTTTTTGTTATTACGGCGCCAGGATCTCCTTCAGGGTCAGATCCCGGCCGGTGAGGGGCAGGAGTTTCTTGCCCTTGCAGGCGGGGCAGGTCAGGTCGTTCAGATCGGCAATGAACTGCTCGCCGCAGTCCATGCACCGGGCGGTGCCGGGGAGCTCCTCGATGACGAACTCCGTCTTCTCCAGCTCCGTCCCGTCGGCCACGGCGACCCAGCAGTCCTCCAAAAACTTGGGGACCACGCCGCTGAGGGAGCCGACCTCAACGGTGATCTTCTCCACCTCCGTCAGCTCTTCGTCCTTCATGATGCCCCGCACCATTTTCAGCAGGGCATCGCAGATTCCCAGTTCGTGCATACTTACTTCGTCACGCTGCGCTTGACGATGTTGCCAGCCTTCTTCACGAGACCGGCTGCCGCCTTGATGGGCATGGTCTCGAAGGAGCCGGCATGCCAATCGCGGACCTTCTTCAGGTGGATGGCGTCAAACTTACAGCGGGTGGTGCAGATGCCGCAGCCGATGCAGAGGTAGGGATCCACCTTGGTGGCGCCGCAGCCCAGGCAGCGGGCGGTCTCCTTGCGGACCTGCTCCTCGGTGAAGGTCACGCGGGCGTCGGAGAAGGTCTTGGCCTTTTCGGCGTTGTAGCCCCGCTCCTGGCGGTGCTCCTTGTCGTAACTGCCCACGGTGAGCTGCACGTGCTCCTTATCCAGGGCGCGGTAGACGCGGCGGTCACGGCCCATGGTGAGGGTCTGGCCGGGATGGACGTAGCGGTGCAGGGAGATGGCGGCCTCCTTGCCGGCGGCAATGGCGTTGATGGCAAAGCTGGGGCCGGTGTAGCAGTCGCCGCCGACAAAGATGTCTGGCTGGGCGGTCTGGTAGGTCAGGGCGTCGGCCTCGGCCAGTCCCTTCTTGTCCAGCTTCATCTCGCCCAGGTCCAGAGAACCGAAGTCCACACGCTGGCCGATGGCGCCGATGACAGTCTCCACGGGGATCTCCTCGAACTCGCCGGTGCCAACGGGCTTGCGGCGGCCCTTCTCGTCGGGCTCGCCCAAGGTCATGCGCTCCACCTTCAGAGCCTTGACCTTGCCGTCCTCACCCAGGATCTCCACGGGAGCGGAGAGGAACTTGAACTGCACGCCCTCTTCCTTGGCCTCGCCCACTTCCTCGGGATCGGCAGGCATCTCGGCCTCGGAGCGGCGATAGATGATGTAAGTGTTCTCAGCGCCCAGACGCACAGCCGTGCGGCAGACGTCCATGGCCACGTTGCCGGCGCCGACGACGGCCACGTTCTTGCCCACCTTGACCTCGTGGCCCAGGTTCACCTCGCGCAGGAAGTCCACGCCGCCGATCACGCCCTCCAGCTCCTCGCCGGGGACGCCGATCTTCGCGCTCTTCTGGGCGCCGATGGCCAGGTAGAAGCCCTTGAAGCCCTGCTGGCGCAGCTCCTCGATGGTCACGTCCTTGCCGACCTCCACGCCGCACTTGAACTCCACGCCCATCTCGCGGATGATGTCGATCTCGGCGTTCAGGGTGTCCTTCTCCAGGCGGAAGTTGGGGATGCCCATGGTGAGCATGCCGCCGGGGACCGGGTTGCGGTCGAAGACGGTGACGGGGTAGCCCTTGAGGGCCAGGTAGTAGGCGCAGCTCAGGCCGGCGGGGCCGGCGCCGATGATGGCGATCTTCTCGGTAAAGGGCTTGCCGGTCTGGTTCAGCATCTTGGGAACGGTGCGGTGCTCGCTCTGCAGGTCATGGTCGGCGATGAAGCGCTTGACCTCGTCGATGGCAACGGCCTCGTCCACACCGCCGCGGGTGCACTCCGCCTCGCAGCGCTTGTTGCAGATGCGTCCGCAGACAGCGGGCAGGGGGTTCTCGGTCTTGATGAGCTCGAGAGCGTCCTTGTAGCGACCCTGGGCGGCCAGCTTCAGGTAGCCCTGGATGGGAACGTGGGCGGGGCAGGCCACCTTGCAGGGGGCGGTGCCGGTGGGGACCACGTCCTCCCGGTTCTCCCGGTAATCGGGATTCCAGGCGGCCTTGGAGACCAGGTGATCGGAGAGCTTCACGTAGTTGGCGGGGGCGATGTTCACGGTGGTGCAGAGCTTCTGGCCCAGCTTCAGGGCGTTGGCGGGGCAGACCTCCACGCACTGGGCGCAGGCCACGCACTTGGCCTCGTCCACTTCCGCCTGGAAGTTGGAGCGGATGGCGTCCCGGGCGCCGAACATCAGGCCCACGCGCAGGCCGAAGCAGGCGCAGGAGCAGCAGTTGCAGATGGCGGCGCTGTCACCGGCCTCTTCGATGTTGGGGATGTCGTGCATGAGACCGTTGGCCTCGGCGCGGGCGATGATCTCCAGCGCCTCTTCCTTGCTGATCTTGCGGGCACGGCCGGAGCGGATGTAGTGCTCCGCGCCCTTGCCCATCTG
>CAMOXK010000035.1 GCA_946629065.1 uncultured Clostridia bacterium | reverse complement strand
TGATGCCGCAGAACTCTTCCACATCGTGGACAGCGTAGTAGGAAGGAACGCCCATAATGGCGCCCATCTCATAGCGCTTGCCATTGTAGTAGGGGCTCCAGCACTTGCCGCCCACACGGTCCTGACGCTCCAGGATGGTGTAGTTGTTGTAGCCCTTCTTTTCCAGATACATACCGGCAGAAAGGCCAGCAGGGCCGCCGCCGATGATGCAGATGCGCGTGTTCTTATCCATGTTTTCCCCTCCGTAAAGATTGTGGTTTATTATGATTGCTCAGAGATTTTCGCTTCTTTGATTATACATCACAGGAAAAGATTTTGTCACTATATAATTTCATCTATCTTGTCAAATTCTTTGAAAATGTTGTTTTCCCTCTTCCCCCGTTTTGTGCTTTATGCTATACTGTTATACAGTGAGAAAGGGAGGTGGTCACCCATGCGCTTTGATCATTTTGAAGACATGCTCCGCCACTGGGCGGAAACCACACCGGATGCCCCGGCCCTGCGTTACGGGGCCCGTACGGTCAGCTTCTCCCAGCTTTTTGAGACTGTTCAGCAAAGAGCGGCGCTGCTGCGGAAATCCCACAAAACCTGTCTGGGACTTTTATCAGACGGAAGCCTGGACTGCGTGACAGAGCTCTTCGCCGCGAACATCGCCGGGATGCAGATCGTGATGCTGGATGAAAACGCCCCTTCGGTGCTGCTGCGGCAGCTGATCCAATACACCGATGTGGACCTTCTCTGGGGCGACGAGGATCTTGTGGAGGAGCTCTCCCCTGCTCTGACCCAAGGCGTAGAAAACGGAAGCGGAAAGATCCTGTTCTTCACCTCCGGCACTACCGAGCGGGCCAAAGCCGTGATACTGACGGATCATTCTCTCTGCCAAAGCGCCTGGAATGGCTCGGCAAAGCTGCCCCTCGCGCCGGAAGATACGCTTCTCTGCCTGCTGCCCCTGGGACATGTATTCGGCTTCGTGTGCGGCCTGCTCTGGGGTCTCAGCTGCTGCGCCTGCGTGGCCCTCGGACGAGGCGCCAGGCACTATATCGATGACTGCGCCTATTACAAGCCCACCACGATTTCCGTAGTCCCCCTGCTTCTGGGCTTTCTGATGAAGCAGAAGCTGCTGAACCAGGAGCTGAAGCTGATCCTGGTAGGCGCGGGCGACTGTCCCCCTGCCCTGCTGGAAGCGGCGGCCGCCATGGGGATCCGGGTGAGCTTTGGCTATGGGCTTACGGAGACCAGCTCCGGCGTTGCCATCAGCGTAAAGGGCGACCCTTACGCCATGGAGATCTGCCCGGACGACACCATCACCCTGGCGGAGGACGGAGAGATCCTGATCGAGGCCCCCACCTGCATGATGCAGGGCTATTACAAGCGCCCGGAGAGCACCGCGGAGGTGCTGATCAACGGCGTCTTTCACACCGGAGACCTGGGACGTTTCGATGAGGAGGGGAAGCTCCACATCACCGGACGGAAGAAGGACATACTGGTCCTCTCCGACGGAACCAAAATCTTCCTGCCGGAGTATGAAGCCGCCATCGCCAAGGCTCTCGGAACCAACGAGATCGCCGTGATCCTGCAAAACAACAAGCCGCTGCTGATCTACAGCGGAGAAGCAAACGAGCAGGATCTGAACAAGGCGCTGCTCCCGCTGATGACGGAGCTGCCGAGAGGACAGCGTCTGGGCGGGATCCGGATCATCGAAGAACCGCTGCCGCGGACGGCGACAGGGAAAATTAAACGCTGGGAGCTCCAGCAGAAAGGATAAAAGCATGACAAGACAGGACGTGATCCAGGAGATCAAAACCGTTATTTTCAACTGCTTCCCCGATATGGAGGGCCAGGAGCTGACGGAGGACACGGTCATCAACACGGAGACGGCCATCGATTCCATGGGCTTTGTGCTGGTCATCTGCAAGCTGGAGGCCCTGTTCGATATCAAGATCCCCGAGCGGCAGTGGGCAAAGCTCTCCACCCTGGGCGATGTGGCCGACGCCATCATGAAGCGGCTGCCCAAGGCATGAGCATGCTGATCGAGGGTCTGCGCCTGCGCAGCAAGGACGTGGACCTGCACCGCAGGCTGCGGACATCCAGACTCTTTGAGCTGCTGCAGGAGGCCTCCATCCGCCACACGGAAGAGCTCGGCATGGGACGGGACAAGACTCTGGACAAAGGGATTCTATGGATCGTAGGCCTGCAAAGGGCGGAGATCACCCGGATGCCGGAATATGACGAAGAGATCGTACTGAAAAGCTGGCCTGGAAAAACCATGCATCTCTTCTTCCCCCGGTATTACCAGATGGAGACGGAAGAAGGAGAGCTCCTGCTCAGGGCCAGCGCTCTCTGGACCCTTGTGGACGAGCAGACCCGCAAAGTGGTATTTCCCGAGAAATACGGCGTAGTGATTGAAGGCGAAGTCACCGGCCAGGAGATCGCGCTGCCATCCAGCCCCCGCAAGCTGGAGCTGACGGAGGATGTCCCCTTCCAAGTGCCCTACAGCTATGTGGACCTGAACGGGCACATGAACAACACCCGGTATTTTGACCTGGCCGAGGATTGCATCCCGGCCTCCCGGGAGGGAAGGCCGCTGCGCCTGATCCAGACGGAATACGCCAGCGAAGCAATACTGGACGACAGGCTCCGGGTCCGGTGGGGGCAGGAAGGTTCCAGCTTCTACCTCCAAGGTGAAGGAGATAAGCCGGTATTCCGAATGCGGATGGAATACTTAGAATAAGAATAACACATGAGGCGGATTCGTGAGATAATACGAATTCGCCTCATGTGTTATGATGTTTCGGCGTATGCCGCAAGGGTCTCCGGGAGCATCCCGACGCGCGGGAAGCGCGCGGCATTCCAAGCTCTGCTTGGTCCCTACGACAGAGTGGGGAGTGAAAAAGAGGCGACAAAAGGTCGCCCCTGTGAGGAAACGAGGATTACCCCTCCGTCACCGACGCAGGGTCGGGGACTCCTCCCCTTGCAGGGGAGGCCTAGAAACGAGATCCTTCGACTGCGCTGCGCTCCGCTCAGGATGACAACGCTTCGTGTTGTGTGGGCCGCCGAGGGCGTCGGCCCCTACAGAGAAACAAAGGCCAGCTCGGGGACCTCATCCGGCGCTTCGCGCCACCTGTCCACCTTGCGGTTCCCGAAAATCCCGTCGGGCTTCCGCTGATCCTCGGGATTTTCGACCGCTGCGTAAAAAGCGCACTGCCTTCATCTGCCACCGGCAGCGGCAGTACGCTTTTCTCCTCAAGGAGAAGGCTTTTACGGGCGCATGGTGATGCGCCACTACGGTGGGAGGGCAAGCAAGGAAAAACCGGCTGCGGGAACGCAGCCGGTTTTGCTGTTATTCGGTTTTGTTGTCAGAATCGGAGGGCTGGGTTTCGGGCTTTGCCTCCGATTCCGCGGCAGGAGCTTCGGCCACGGGCGGCTCCGCAGAGGGCTGCGGGATGCTGCCGTACTCATCCTCGTCAAAGCGGGCGATCTTGCGGGCGGGGCGCTCGATGGTGGTGTCGTTGCGGGCCAGGCGGGCCTGCTTTTCACTCTCCGGCATAAACTCGCCATGCTCAAAGAAGTAATCGAATTCCGCGCCCTCCATGGACTCATGGACTAGCAGATACTCCGCAATGGCGCGCAGCTGATCGCTGTGCTCGGTGAGGATCTTTTCGCACTGGGCGGAGGCCTTGTCGAAGATGGCCTTGACCTCCTCATCGATGGCGGCGGCGGTCTCCTCGGAATAGCTCTTGGTCTGACCGAAGTCACGGCCGATGAAAATGGAGTGGCCGGAGCTGTCATAGGAGATGGGTCCCAGACGCTCGCTCATACCGTAACGGGTGACCATATCCCGGGCCAGGGAGCTGGCATGCTGGATATCACCGGAGGCGCCGGTGGAGATATCGTCCAGGAAAAGCTTCTCCGCAATGCGGCCGCCCAGAGCCACCACGATGTTCTCGTACATCTCGGAGCGGGAGGTGAAGTTTTCCACATCCTCGGCGGGCCGGAACAGGGTGAAGCCGCCGGCGGGACCTCTGGGGATGATGGTGATGAAGTGGACCGGATCCACATGCTCACAGAACTTGGCCGCAACCGCATGGCCGGACTCGTGATAAGCGGTGAGACGGCGGGCCTTGTCGCTGACCTTGCGGCTCTTCTTCTCCGGGCCCATCTGGACCTTGAGAATGGCCTCGTCGATATCGTCCATGGTAATGAAGCGGTGCTTGCGGCGCACGGCCAGAAGAGCAGCCTCGTTCATCAGGTTCTCCAGATCCGCGCCGGAGAAGCCTGCGGTGCCGCGGGCGATGCTGTTGAGCTTCACATCCTCTGCCAGATGCTTATCCCGTGAATGGATCTTCAGGATCTCTTCCCTGCCCTTGATATCCGGCAGGTTCACATAGATCTGACGGTCAAAACGGCCGGGACGAAGCAGCGCCTGGTCCAGGATATCGGCACGGTTGGTGGCGGCCATTACGATAACACCCTCGTTGTTGTTAAAGCCGTCCAGCTCCACCAGCAGTTGGTTCAGGGTCTGCTCCCGCTCGTCGTTGCCGCCGCCCAGGCCGCTGCCTCTCTGACGTCCGACAGCATCGATCTCGTCGATGAAGACGATGGCAGGTGCCAGCTTCTTGGCCTGCTCAAACAAATCGCGCACACGGCCTGCGCCCACACCCACATAGAGCTCCACAAAGTCAGAGCCGGAGATGGAGAGAAACTGCACATTGGCCTCTCCTGCCACGGCCTTGGCCAGGAGGGTCTTGCCGGTGCCCGGAGGGCCGACCAGCAGTACGCCCTTGGGGATCCGGGCGCCCATGGCGGTATAGGCCTTGGGGTCCTTCAGGAAGTCCACGATCTCTGCCAGTTCTTCCTTTTCCTCATCGCAGCCGGCCACATCTCGGAAGGTCTTTTTGTTCTTCTCATCGCTGCCAAGACGAGTGCGGGCCTTGCTGAAGCGGGCCACACCGCCAGCCGCGCCGCCGCTCATCCGGTTCATCATCACATACCAGAGGGCAAAGCCGCCGCCCAGAAGAATGACATAGGGGATGATGCTGACCCACCAGGGGATGGTGCCGCCGGGCTCATACTCGTATTCCTCGATGATGCCGGCCTCATGCTGCTCCAGGATCAGTTCATGGAAATCCTCATAGAAGACGGAGAAGCTGTAGAGATCATAACTCATCTTCACCGTTCCGTCAGGATTATCGCTTGCACTCTCCTCTTCGGCCAGAGCAGGCGTCGGCAGCGCGGTGGGTGCGGGCTGGGTCTCTTCCTTGGCCGTGTCCGTGGAGACAACGACGGCAGGGCGCACCTCCAGCTCGATGGTACTGCCGGAACTGCTGGGGATCATTCGGAAGGATTTGACCCGCTCCTGCCGGAACAGGTCCGCCAGCTCAGAATAATTCTCGATCTGATTGGGGGTGGGTTGCTTGGTCAGCAGCATGACCACCGTGATCAGGATCGCCAGCATGATGATATAGAATCCCAGATCCCGGCTTCTGTTGCGATTTGGTTTCAAATGCGGTCACTTCCTTGTCTCAAAAGGGAAAAAGCGTTTTTACTTGCTGTATACTTCAGGGCTGAGAATACCGATATAGGGCAGGTTGCGGTAGCGCTCATTATAGTCCAGGCCATAGCCGACCACAAAGGCATCAGGCACGTCGAAGCAGGCATAATCCGCATAGACGGGGGCTTTGCGGCGGGCCGGCTTATCCATCAGGGTGACGATGGAGATGGAGGCGGGCTTGCGCACCTGCAGGTAGGTCTTCAGATAGTTCAGGGTAACGCCGGAATCCAGAATATCCTCCACCAGGATCAGGTGACGGCCTTCAATGTCCTGATTCAGGTCCTTGTTGATCTTGACAGCGCCGGTGGAAGAGGTGCCGCTGTACGAGGAGACAGACATAAAGTCCATGGTGCAGGGGATGGAAACATGACGCATCAGGTCCGCCATGAAGATGAAGCAGCCCTTCAGCACGCCTACAAAGATGGGTTTTTTGCCCTCATAGTCCTCGGAAATCTTCTTGCCGACCTCGGCAACCTTTTCTTCGATCTCGTCCGCAGTGATCAGAACTCTCTCGATACCCTTATGCATGTTATTCTCCTATTATTTTTCTATTATTACCCGGATCTCCAGGCAGGGTTCACCGATTTGGGGCTTCACCCGCTCATCCGCGGGAAAGCCCAGGACCGCCAGGATCCCTTTTTCATCCCGCAGCACCGGGATCAGGTCCCGTTCCCGCTGGGTAAGGCCCGCGTCCCGGAACAGGTCGTGCAGGCTTTTGCCGCAGCCTCTGCCCTGGGGATGATAGCGGTCCCCCGGAAGGCGGCCGGTGCAGTACAGTGTACCACAGATAGCTGCAGTTTTGAAGAGATAAGTTTTGAACAAGTCGTAAATTTCCCCGCCATAAACGGTCTCGCTGCAGGAGAGTGTGAGGCCCGCCTCGGGGATGGAAAGATTCCCGTTTCGCGGGAGGGACCGCCGGGGAAGCGTATCAGGTTCGCCGTGGTGCACAAAGAGTTTCCCCTGTTCCCGCCGAAGGCGAAGGCCGGGAAGGTCCAGATACCCCAGTCCATCCTCCGCGCAGAAGTACAGCACCTTCTCCACCTGGGCCAGGGGCAAAGCCCGGTCAGTAAATAGGCGCAGAGCCCTGGAAGAAAGGGCCGGGTGAAGGGCGATCAGTTCCCGGGTGGGGATGCTGTCCCGCTCGGGAAGCGAAGCCAGAAATGCCCTCGCCTGCTGCTGCAGATATTCCTCATCCCGACACAGGAGCTTTGCGGTACGCTGGGCAGACTCAGAAAAGCGGGGGTTCAATTCCCGCAGGACGGGAACCACCTGATGCCGGATGCGGTTGCGCCGATAATCATCGGAGAGATTGCTGCTGTCCTCCACGAAGGGGACCTGATGCTCCCGGAGATAAGAGAGGATCTCCTTCCGGGTACAGCCCAGCAGCGGGCGGCGGAGCTTCCCGCTCACAGGGGGGATGCCGGAAAGTCCGGCGGCACCCGTACCGCGGACCAGGTTCAAGAGCAGGGTCTCCGCATTGTCGTCAGCGTTATGGGCAGTGACGATCACATCGCAGTGCAGGCGCTCCGCCTCCCGCTCCAGGAAGGCATAGCGCAGGGCTCTGGCGGCCTCCTCCAGGCCCATGCCATGCTCTTTGGCCCAAGCGGGAACATCTCCGTGCTCCACCATACAGGATACGCCGGCTTTCTCACACCAGTCCTGCACGAAAGCGGCGTCCCGCAGGGATTCCTCTCCCCGGATGCCATGCTCGAAATGGGCGGCAAACACCGTAAGGTCAGGCTGACACAGAAGCCAGTGAAGCAGGCACATGGAATCCGCCCCGCCGGAGACAGCGCAGAGGACACGAGCGCCCTCGGGGATCAGAGAGCGATCAATAGTCATCCTCGTGCCATCTTTCCACATTTCCGAAGGAAGTATACTCCGGCAGCCAGGTAAGCTCCACCGTGCCGGTAGAGCCCTTGCGGTTTTTCAGGATAATGGCCTCGGCCAGGTTGGGATTTTCGCATTCTTTGTTATAGTAGCCGTCCCGGTACAGACCGATGACTACGTCCGCGTCCTGCTCGATGGCGCCGGATTCGCGCAGGTCGGACAGCATGGGGCGCTTATCCTGCCGCGATTCGTTGGCGCGGCTCAGCTGGCTGAGGCAGATGACAGGCACATTCAGTTCCTTGGCCATGATCTTCATCATACGGCTGATGTCGCTGACCGCCTGGGTGCGGCTCTCGTTGGACCAGGTGTGGCCGCTGCCGGCGGATTGCATCAGCTGCAGATAGTCGATGATGACAAGGTCCAGCTTGGGGATGCGGCGGCACTGTGCGTTCATCTCAGATACCGTGAGGGATGGGTTATCGTCGATGCGGATATCCGTGGCGCTGAGGGTCTGGGCCGCATCGGTGATGTTGCGCCACTGCTGGGGCGTGAGCTGGCCCGTCATCAGGTTCTGGGACGGGATCAGCGCGGCCTTGCTGAGCAGACGGCTCACCAGCTGCTCCCGGGACATTTCCAGAGAAAACATGGCAATGGTCTTGCCCTCGTTCACAGCGGCGTGAAGGGCCATATTCAAAGCGATACTGGTCTTGCCCATGCCGGGGCGGGCCGCCACCAGGATGAGCTCCGATTTGTTCAGGCCCAGGATCATCCGGTCCAGATCCGCAAGACCCGTGGGGATGCCGGGGATCTTGTTGCCGGAAGCCGCGGCCTCGGACAGATTGTCAAACACGTTCTGCACGATGCCGGAGATGGGGAGCAAGCCGCCCACATTGCGCCCCTGGCGCAAAGCGTAGATCTTCCGCTCGGCGGCCTCCAGGAGCGTATCGGCCTCGCCGGAGCCCTCCCCCACCATCTTGTTGATCTCATCCGCCGTTTCGCCCAGGCGGCGCAGCAGCGCACGGTCCCGCACGATGGCGGCATACTCCAGCACGTTCGCCGAGGTGGGCGTCATGCGCATCACCTCGGCCATATAGCTGTCCAGCTTGTCCTCGTAGACGCCGCGGACCTTCATCTGGTCCAGCACCGTCACGGGGTCGATGGTCTGGCCATAGGCAAACATGGCATAGACCGTCTCATAGATATCCCGGTTGTTCTTCAGGTAGAACTCGTCTGCCTTCAGCTTGTCCAGGACCTCCGGGATACAGCGGGGGTCAATGAGCATGGAGCCAATGACCGCCTGCTCCGCCTGGGCGGAGTATGGAATTTTTCTGCCCAGTAATTCGTCCATTCTGCTATCCTCTCTGTCTCAACGCTGGGGAAAGGGTTCTTACTGCTCCTCCACCACCAGGACGTTGATGTTGCCGTTGACCTCGTAGCCCAGTTTGGCCTTGACGGTATAGCTGCCGAAAGCCTTGATGGGCTCGCTCTGGACGATCTTGTTCTTTTCGATGTCCATATCGAACTGCTCCTTCAGAGCCTTGCTGATGGCCTCGGAGGTGACGGCGCCGAAGAGCTTGCCGGAGTTGCCGGCCTTGGCGCGGACGATGACCTGCACGGCACCCAGCTTTTTGCCGTATTCCTCCGCCTGGGCCTTCTCCTTTGCCATCTGGGCAGCCTTGGCCTTCTCCTTGAGCTTGAGGGCGTTGATATGATCGGGGGTGGCCTCGGCGGCCAGGCCCCTGGGGATCAGGTAGTTGCGGGCATAGCCGATGGAGACTTCCTTCATCTCGCCCTTTTTGCCCTGACCCTTCACGTCAGTATTGAAAATAACCTTCATCTTCTGACACTCCTATCTATAATTTCTTTCATTTCAAGCAAGGTATTCATCCACGGCGGCATGGACCTTGTCCAGCACCTCTGCAAGGCTGAGCCCCGTGAACTGCGCCGCCGCCGCACTGCGGTTGCCGCCGCCGCCCAGCTTCTCCATCAGGATCTGGACGTTCATCTCGCCGATGGAGCGGGCGGAAGCAAAGATCTTGCCGTTCCCGTCCGGGGCGATAACGATGGACGCCTCTACATCGGAGATGTTCAGCAGCTCATCCGCCGCCTGAGCAGCCACCACCCGCTTCTGCGGTTCCGTCGGCGCAGCGATGGCCACATTTTTATACAGATCCACACACTGGAGGATCTTGTACTTGGCAATGGTGTCTTCCATATCGGACTTGAAGAGTTTTTTCACCTCTGTGGTATCCGCGCCCGCCCGGCGCAGCCAGGATGCCGCGTCAAAGGTGCGCTCACCGGTGCGCAGGGAGAAGCTCTTGGTGTCCAGCACGATACCGGCCAGCATGGCCTCCGCCTCCACCCGGGTCAGCGGGCTCTGCTCCGTAAGCTCCTGCAGGATCTCAGTGACCAGCTCGCAAGCGGAGGAGGCATAGGGCTCGATAAAGCCCAGAGCCGCGTTCTGAATGTAAGTGGCGGCAACACGGTGATGGTCGATAACGGCAACGCGGTTGCAGGCGGAGAGCAGTTCCGCGTCCTCGACCTGCTCAGGCCGGTTGGTGTCCACGACCACGAGGAGGGTGCGCCCGTCAGCGGAGAGCATGGCCTCCTCCTTGGAGAGGAAGACGTCCTTGTACTCCTTCTCCTCCTTCAGCCGGGCGATCATGGCTTTGGAGGCGTTATGCTCCAGGTCCATGACGATATTGGCGCGGACGCCGCAGGAGCGGGCCATGGAGCAGATGCCAACGGCAGCACCCAGGGCGTCCAGGTCCGCAAAGCGGTGGCCCATGACATAGACCTTGGAGGAGTCCCGCATCAGCTCGGCAAGGGTGTTGGCCATGACGCGGGATTTGACCTTGGTGCGTTTTTCCACCTCCGAGCCGCGGCCGCCGTAGAACTCAAAGCTCAGCCGGTTTTTGATGACGGCCTGGTCGCCGCCCCGGGTGAGGGCCAGCTCCACAGCCATATCCGCAAACTGCAGCGCCTCCGCCATGGTGGACGCCTCCTCCCCCATGCCCACAGAGATGCTGGCGCTGATGCCGTTGGGACTCTCCACCTGGTGGACATCCTCGGTAATACGGAATTTTTCCTCCCGCATGACGTCCACGTTGCGCTTTTCAAACATGACAAAATAACGGTCCCGATCATAGCGGCGAAGGATGCCGTGGAAACGATCGCACCAGTGGTGGAGCTTATCCTCCACCTCGTCCCTGAGATCGTTCCTGGCCCGATCCGGCAGGTTCTTGCAAAGCTCATCCAGATTGTCGATGACAACGATGCCGGGGACGGGGCGGGACTGCTCATACTCCAGACGGATATCGTCATACTCGGTGATGTCCAGCCAGTAGGTGATCCCCAGGAACACATCGGACTCCGCTTCTTTCGCGGAGCGGATCAGGTTGCCGTGGACCTGGTACTTTTTCCCCTGCAGCTGCAGGACGCCGGGATAGCGGTTTTTGCCCTCGGTGAGCCATTTGCCGTTAAAGTCCGGTACCAGGTCGGTGATGCGGACATCCATGCGCTTTTTCGACACGCCGCACATGGAGAAAAACATCTCATTGCCCCAGACGATATTGGCGTCATCCAAACGGAACACGGCAATGGGCAGCGGAAAATGCTTGAGCGTATTGTCCTTGGCATTCTCCGAGTCATAGGCCACCGATTCGATATAGGCGGACAGCTGTTTTTCCCGAACGCGGCGGGCGATCAGCGAAAAGGCCAGCAGGACCAGGATCACACCGCCCTCAGCGGCGGCCAGGAAATACTGCTTGAAATACAGCGTCGCCGCAGCAAAGAGGATCATGAAAAACAGGTGGATCCCCACGCCGGGCTCGCTCAGCCGCTTGATACTCTTATTCTTCATCATCGCGACGCCTCCTTGCGATAGACATCAGCTTTCCGGCATGCCGGAAAAGCGAAGCGATCGGAATTACCCCATTGAATCATTGAGATATTATACCAAAAGGCAGCGGCGTTTACAACAAATAATTTTCCCCCGGTGGGGAAAACTGACGGTAAAACAGGAAACACTGGCGCGGAGGTGGCGTATGAAAGCAATTCTGTTGGCCGGCGGACAGGGGAAACGGCTGAAAGCGGTGACCGGAGACCTGCCAAAGCCCCTGGTGCCGCTGCTGGGGAGCCCACTGGCGGAGCACATCCTGCGGCTTCTGAAAAAGCACGGGATCACGGAAGTCTGCGCTGCTCTGCACTATCGGGCGAAGGAAGTGATGGCGTCGCTGGGCGACGGGAGCCGGCTTGGAATGCGGATCGCGTACCGGATAGAGGATCGGGAGCTGGGCACCGCCGGAGCGGTAAAAAACTGCGCGGACTTCATCGGTGACGAGGACGTGCTGGTGATCAGCGGGGACGCTGCCTGTGACCTGGATCTGACGGAGCTGATCCGGCGACACCGGGCAAAGGGCGCCGCGGTGACGCTCGCGCTGCACCGGGACGCCTCCCCCCTTCGATTCGGGCTGGCGGTGACGGACAGCGAGGGCGCGGTGCGGGCCTTCGTGGAAAAGCCGGACTGGAACCGGGTAGTGACAGATCTGGTGAATACGGGGATCTATGTCCTTTCGCCAAGAGCGATGGCGGCAATCCCGGAGGGGCAGGCTTATGACTTTGGGAAAGACTTGTTTCCCCTGCTGTTGAAAAAAGGCGAGCTGCTCTTGGGCGTGCCGCTGGACGGTTACTGGTGCGACGTGGGGACTCCTCTCTCCTACTACCGCTGCTGTGTGGATGCGCTGGAGGGTCGGCTGAAGGTTGAGGCGGGAGAGGGCTTTGAAACGGCTGCGGAAGAAACAGCCACTGTGGAAAAGAACGAGGGCTTTGTGCTGGATTTCCCCTGTCGGGACAGAGCGGCGCTGATGGGTCGGCTTTCCCAATGGATGCTGGAGCTGCCAGCGGAATATGAAGACGGGATCCGGTTGAAGGACGCGCGTTTTGCGCTGCACATTTGCCCGGAGGCGGACAACAGCGCGCTGCGGATCGCGGTAAACGCGGAGGACGCGGAGTTTGCGAAGCGCCTCGCCTTTTCCGCAAGAGATCTGGCCAGGGCACTGGAAGAATGATACGCAAAACGCATTGCAAAAATCCCGGCATGATAGTAGAATATAAGCACTATCATGCCGGGAGGGAGCAAGATGAATCTGGAAAAAACCATCCGCAGCCTGGAGCTGCGGGGCTACAGCGTAAAGCACTTTGCCAAAGGCGAGGAAGCTGCCGCCTATCTCTGCGAGCAGGTAAAGGACACCAGTGTGGGCATCGGCGGCTGCAAAACCGCGGACCAACTGGGGCTCTACGAAAAGCTCAGCCAGCGCAACACCGTTTACTGGCACTGGAGAGTGCCGGGGATGGAGACTCTGCAGAAGGCCAACGCCGCGCCGGTGTATATTTCCAGTGCCAACGCCATCAGCGAGGACGGGGAGATCCTTAACATCGACGGGCGGGGCAACCGTTTGGCGGGTCAGGTCTTCGGGAACAAGAAGCTCTATATCGTGGCGGGGACCAACAAGATCTGCCCGGATTTCGCCTCCGCCCTGGAGCGGGCGCGGAATGTTGCCGCGGTGCAGAACTGCAAGCGTTTTGAGGCCAAGACCCCCTGCAAGATCGACGACAAATGCCATGACTGCCGGAGCGCGGATCGGATCTGCCGGGCCCTTCTGGTCCTCTGGGGACCGATGATGGGCATGGAGGCGGAAGTGATCCTCATCGACGAAGAACTGGGCATGTAAGGGAGGAACATACGATGGTCAGACATTATGACGAGCGGATCCATGAGAAGAAGCAGATGTTCGGCGGTGAGGGCGAGACCATCTTCCACCGGATCCTGAATGGGCCGGACGAGATGTACGGAAAGGGTCGGGTCTTTTCTCACCTGGTGCTGGAGAAGGGCTGTGAGGTAGGCTGGCACGTACATCACGGAGACGGTGAGACCTATTTGATCCTGAAGGGCCTGGGTCTCTACAACGACAACGGCATCACCCGGGAAGTGGTTCCCGGAGACGTGACCTTTGTGGACGACGGGGAAGGTCATGCCCTCAAGTGCATCAGTGACGAGCCGCTGGAGGCTATCGCGCTGATTTTGTACAAATAAGTGATACGCGGGAGAGGACAAGCCTCTCCCGCTTTTTATGAGACTGACTGATTGTCTCCCGATGCAAGAGGGAGGAACAAGATCCTTCGGCTGTGCTCAGGATGACAGCGCTTCGCGCTATGCGGGCGGGATTGGAATGAATACGTATCCCCCAGTCAGCCTGGCGGCTGACAGCCCCCTTTAGGCAAGGGGGCCATTTCGGGCCACCGGGGGCAGCGGCATCTGCGGCGGGGATAAGAAGGAATGCGTATCCCCCAGTCAGCCTGGCGGCTGACAGCCCCCTTTAGGCAAGGGGGCCATTTCGGGCCACCGGGGGCGGCGGCCAATACATGGATGCCGGGAACGGGGAAACAACCCCTCCGTCAACCGTCTCGCGGGGGATCGACGGTTGACACCTCCCCTTGCACAGGGGAGGTCTTTTGGGCGGCGGCCCCTACAAAAATGCAAAAGGATCACCCCTGAGAACGGGTTTGTTCTCAGGGGTGATTCTCTTTACGTTGCATGCTATGAAGGAAAAGAAAGCTTATACTACTTTCAAATAGAAATCTTTAAAGTCTTGTGGCCAGAATTGTGCCATACTTCGTTGAAGCCCTTGAACATATATCTCCATTATGCTCTGCGGCCTTCGCCTCGTCTGGCGCAATTGAAGTCTCGCTATCCTTTTTAAAGCTTCTTATTTGAAAGTAGTATTATATCAGAGTTTCAAGCCTTGGGAAAGCGGAGGGTGACTTTGAAAAGGTCGCCGTCCAGGGAAATGTCCATCTCACCCTTCTGCAGACGCATGAGGCTCATGGCGATAGCTAGACCAAGGCCGTTGCCTTCGGTATGGCGGGAGGCGTCGCCCCGTACAAAGCGCTCGGTGAGTTCCCGCACATCCATGGTGAGAGGCTCCCGGGAGATGTTGCGGAATGTCACTTCAGCCATGCCCCCGCTCTCCTGCAGGCGCAGGTAGACCCGGGTGCCGGGAAGGGCGTACTTCACGATGTTGTTCATCAGGTTATCAAACACGCGCCAGAGGTGCCGTCCGTCAGCCAGGACGTTGACCGGAGTATCGGGTTTCAGGAGGACAAGATTCAGCTGGGCCTGCTCCAGACGCTCGGCGTACTCCCCGGCGGTCTGGTCCAGAAGGATGGAGAGATCGCAGGGCTGCAGGTCAACAGCCATGGCGCCGGAGGAGGCCTTGGAGGCCTCGATCAGGTCCTCGATCAGCTTTTTGAGCTTGCCGGACTGACGGGACAGGACCTCCAGATACTCCTGCTGCTTTTCGGTCTTGGGCTCCTCCTTCTGCAGGAGATCCACGTAGTTCACGATGGAGGTGAGAGGCGTTTTGATGTCGTGAGAGACGTTGGTGATAAGCTCGGTGCGGAAGCGCTCGGACTGGAGGCGCTTCTCCAGTGCCTCGTTGAGACCGTCCCGGATGTGGTTCAGGTCATGGGCGTGATCCTTGAAGTCCAGGATCAGGTTCTTTTCCTCCACGGTGCTGCTCAGGTTTCCGGAGGCGATCTCCTTGGCGCCCAGGCGGAGACGGCGGAAGGCCAGCACAGCATAAAGCGTAACGGCAGCAGCCAGCAGCCAGAAGAGGAACCAGAAGAAAGTGGCACGGTTTTCCGACCATACCGCGTTCATGCGGAAGATCAGGTCGATAAAGGCCGCAGCAGCCAGGCCCAGCCCCCATTTCCACAGGATGGGGAGATGGCGGAAGAGGGCGGTGACGCCACGCCAGAGCCAGCGGAAGAAACGGACGATCAGGCAGCCGCTCCAGACAGTACCCAGTTTCACGCGGACGGCAAAGCTCAGGCACCAGAGCAGGAAGCTCAGGCCGATGAGCAGGATGCAGGGGATCAGGGCAAAGAGGATCTCCGGCCAGTTGAAGCCCGCCATCAGAGGCGTCATGAATACGGCAATGGCAGCAATGACCAGCACCGTGAACACATCAAAGGGGATCTTCTCCACGAAGCTGGGCACGATCTCTTCGGTGTTTTTTCGGTGTCCGGCAGAGCAGAGCAGGAAGATGAAGAGCAGCACGCCGAGAAGGAAGCTCAGCCCGGCGATCCAGAGGACGGCAAAGCGCCAGCTATAGAGGAAGGAGGCCAGGGTCACGGCCTGCCAAATGTCGCCGCGATGCTCCATGTCCTTCACCACATAGCCCTTGACGGTGAGGGTCTTCTCCGCGACCCAGGCATCCATCTCCTCCCTGCTGTGAAAACTGTGCCACTCGCCGCTGCCGAATTCCGAGACATTCCAGCGCGGGGCATCCGGCGGCGTGAGAGACGGCGCGGCAGTAGGCTGGGGAAGATCTGCATCCGACTCAGACGTAGGATAAGGCGTTGGTGCGGGCGTGGGGGTGACCACTTCAAAGTCCTCATAGGGCACCGGCATGTCATCCCCATCGTAATAGGATGCGCTGTTGCCTTCCACATACTCCAGATTGTAGTTGGGGGGAATGCGCTCCGTGGTCTGCCAGATCACGTCCTCGTCCTCGAAGTTCGTCCAGAGCACCTCGCCAGCGCCGTTCAGAACGGTGCAGCGGAGGTTGGGGTCGCCGACATAACCTTCTCCATTTTCCCGGTAGATAAAGCCGGTATCCCGGACCTTGGACGCAGCCTCGTCGGCCACCATGAATCTGCGAAAGCTCTCATAAGAATCGGTGTAGGCGTCCCATTGATAGAGAACCATCGCCGAAATCGCAGAGCCCACGAAGGCCAGTACCAGCAGGCAGAGCAGGATCACGGCAATGAGCTTTGCCGCAAAGCTTCCGTACAGTTTTTTCATAGCAAAAATCCTCCTTGCGGGCGATTCGTGAATCGCCCCTTACGATGTAGGGGACTCCTTCCGTCAGCCGTCTCGCGTGGGATCGACGGCTGCCACCTCCCTCGGAGAGGGAGGCAAGGGCGTGCGAGCAATGGTGGGCCAACGGTTTACGGGCCGCCAAGGGCATCCCGATGCGCGGGAAGCGCGCAACGTTCCAAGCTCTGCTCGGCCCCTACAAGTGTGCAGTGAAAAGACGACACCTCATCCGTCATCCGCCTCGCGGAAGATCGGCGGATGCCACCTTCCCCTCAAGGGGAAGGCTTTTTTCTGCAATTTCAATCGCAGCCTCTTTCCTTTTCACGTTTCTCTCTTCACTTTTCACTCTTCCCTACTCACTGATCTTATACCCCTGGCCCCAGACGGCGCGGATGTAGCGGGGAGAGGCGGGGTCGATCTCCAGCTTTTCCCGGAGGTGGCGGATGTGGACGGCCACGGTGCTCTCAGCACCGAAGGGCTCCTCGTTCCAGACCTTGCGGTAGAGATCCCGTGGGTGGAAGACACGGCCGGGGTTTTGCATGAGAAGCTTCAGGATGTCATATTCCCGGGGCGTGAGATTCACCGGTTCCCCATCCAGAGTGACTGCCTTGCTGCCGTCATCCAGGGAGATGGGGCCGATGCTGAGAACGCTCTCCCGCACCGCTCCCCCGCCCAGCTGCAGATAACGCCGGAGCTGGGAGCGGACCCGGGCCAGCAGCTCCACGGGATTAAAGGGCTTGGTGATGTAATCATCCGCGCCGATGTTGAGGCCCAGGACCTTGTCAGTATCCTCGCTCTTGGCCGTGAGGAGGATGACGGGGACGTTGGAAAACTCCCGAAGCTTCGATAAGGCGGAGACCCCGTCCAGCACCGGCATCATGATATCCAGCAGGACCAGGTGGATATCCTCCCGGTCCAGAAGCTCCAGGGCCTCTTTGCCGTTTGCGGCAGAGAAGGTCCGATAGCCCTCGGCTTCCAGATAGATTTTCAGGGCGGAGACGATGTCCTGCTCGTCATCGCAGATGAGAATGTTGTAGCTCATGCGCATCCCTCAGCTTTCGATATCATTATACCCTCCCGGTCCTTAAGAACCAAGAGGGTATATCCTTAAGAAATGATTAAGTTCGGGTGTAATAGCAGTCCTCCACCCATTGTGCAGGATTATTATCGATATAAGTCCAGATTTCTCGGTAGTCAGTATCGTTACGGATCACGTGTTCGTGATAGTTGCGCTGCCAAAGCGCAGTGTTCGAACCGGCCTTGCGGCAGTTATTCACCACAATGGATTTATAAGCGCCAACGATTCTTCCCAGTGTAGGGGCGACCCTTGCGGTCGCCCGCGCATCTTGGATCCGGCAAATGAAGTGCACATGATTGGGCATAACAACGTAATGGTCAAAGCTTGCGCCGTATAAGCGTTCCACCGTTTCAAACGCCTGTTCCGCTATCTTTCCGCAGGGCAATAAACGAAGCTCCGGGCGACCGCAAGGGTCGCCCCTACGGATAGACGATAGGACGCAGCGCCGATCTTTGGTACAGATCGTGACGAAGTATGCACCGGGAGCGCTGTAATCATAAGCAGACAAGCGAATCTGTTTTCGGCAAGGGCGATCACGAGTTTCGTTTTCCTCCATCTCTGTCTCCCCCACTCCCATAATAGTGTTTCTTTCACAGAGGGAAAAGCACGAAGCGCATGTTCAACTCCGCACTCCAAATCGTCCTCATTCGTCCAGCTTGAGGACGGCCAGGAAGGCCTCCGTGGGGATCTGGACGGTGCCCAGCTGGCGCATCTTCTTTTTGCCTTCCTTCTGCTTTTCCAGCAGCTTCTTCTTGCGGGTGATGTCGCCGCCGTAGCACTTGGCCAGCACGTCCTTGCGCATGGCCTTGACCGTCTCGCGGGCGATGATCTTGCCGCCGATGGCCGCCTGGATGGGCACCTCGAAGAGCTGGCGGGGAATGTTCTCCTTCAGCTTTTCGCAGAGCTTGCGGGCCCGGGGATAGGCCTTCTCCCGATGGGCGATGAAGGAGAGGGCGTCCACCTGATCGCCGTTCAGGAGCATGTCCACCTTCACAAGGTCGCTGAGCTTATACTCGGAAAACTCATAGTCCAGGGAGGCATAGCCCTTGGTGCGGGCCTTCAGCGTATCGAAGAAATCATAGATGATCTCGTTGAGGGGCATGTCGTAGTGCAGCTCCACCAGGCGGGAGTCCAGGTACTGCATGTTTTTATACTCGCCCCGGCGGTCCTGGCAGAGAGGCATGATGTTGCCCACATAGTCATTGGGGGTGATGATGGAGACCTTCACATAGGGCTCATAGGCCTCAGCTATGGAAGGGACCTCGGGATAGTTGTGGGGGTTATCCACCATGACCACGGTGCCGTCGGTCTTCACGACCTTATAGATAACGGAGGGCAGGGTGGTGACCAGCTCCAGGTCAAACTCCCGCTCCAGCCGCTCCTGGATGATCTCCATGTGGAGCATGCCCAAAAAGCCGCAGCGGAAGCCGAAGCCCAGGGCCACGGAGCTCTCCGGCTCGTAGCTCAGGGAGGCGTCGTTGAGCTTGAGCTTTTCCAGCGCGTCCCGCAGGTCGGGGTACTTGGAGCCGTCCTCGGTATAGATGCCGCAGAAGACCATAGGCCGGGCCGGGCGGTAGCCCGGCAGGGCCTGGGCCGTGGGGTGCTCCGCCTCGGTGACAGTATCCCCCACCTGGGTATCGGAGACGTTCTTGATGCTGGCGGTGAAATAGCCCACGTCGCCGGCGGACAGTTCCTCACAGGGATCCAGGCCGATGGGGCGGAGATGGCCCACCTCCACCACCTTGTATCTGGCGCCGGTGGACATGAGAAGGATCTCACTGTCCCGCCGGATGCGGCCGTCCATAAGGCGGAGGAAGACGATGACGCCGCGATAGTTGTCATACTGGCTGTCGAAGATCAAGGCCTTCAACGGCGCGTCCGGGTCTCCGGAGGGGGCGGGGACATTGGCCACGATATCCTCCAGAACAGCGTCGATGTTGATGCCGGCCTTGGCGGAGATCTCCGGGGCGTCCTGAGCGGGGATGCCGATGATCTCCTCGATCTCATCCTTCACCCGCTGGGGCTCCGCCGCAGGAAGATCGATCTTATTGACCACAGGGAGGATCTCCAGATTGTTGTCCAGGGCAAGGTAGGTGTTGGAAAGGGTCTGGGCCTCCACGCCCTGGCTGGCGTCCACAACCAGGACAGCGCCCTCGCAGGCGGCGAGAGAGCGGCTGACCTCATAGTTAAAATCCACATGGCCCGGGGTGTCGATCAGGTTCAGAGTATAGCTGTCCCCATCCCCGGCCTGATAAGTCAGTCCTACAGCCCGGGCCTTGATGGTGATGCCACGTTCCTTCTCCAGATCCATGTTGTCCAGGATCTGATCCTCCATGATGCGCTGCTCCACGGCACCGCACTTTTCAATGAGCCTGTCCGACAGGGTGGACTTGCCATGGTCGATATGGGCGATGATGGAAAAATTCCGGATCTTATCCTGCTCGATCATATTCCTTCCCCCTCAGCAGACTGGAGCGCACTTTCAGCCTGATCCAGGCGGGCGCGCAGCTCGTATAAAAACTGTTTGGCGTCCCGGAGGCTCAGATCCCCCGGATGGGCAGAACGACCCAGCAGATAATCCGCCGTGACACCGTAATAATCGCAGGCACGGCACACGAAGCTCAGGCCAGGCTCCCTTGCGCCGTTTTCATAGTGGCTCAGCAGAGCCTGGCTGATGCCCAGGTCCGCGGCGGCTTGCCGCTGACTGATATTGCGGCCCTTTCGCAGGGCGGACAGGGTCTCGGGAAAATTGCGTTCCATAGCGTTCCTCTTTTTTCAATTACAATGACCATCGGATGGCGAATACAATCGAGGATACGATTGTTTTCGCCCGATGATCATTGCAATGCGTATATGGCAAAACAGCCCCGCTGTTTTGCTGCGCCGCAAAACGGCGCAGCGAAAAGCTTTTTGTCTTTTCGCCAACATATCAGCATTATAACAGCGAGTATTATAACGGCAGACGCCCACTTTGTAAACAGAAAATTCTGTGAAAAACTTGAAATATGCCCTGCTTAGTGGTAGATTAAGAGTGTTGGATCAAAAACCATTTTGGAGGTATTCTGAAAATGTTTGAAAACCTGATCGAAGTTCTGAAAGCCAATCCCCGCAAGATCGTCTATACCGAAGGCTCCGACGCCCGCATCCTCTCCTCCGCGGCCCGTCTGAAGAAGGAAGGCTTCCTCACCCCCATCCTGGTGGGCAATGTGGAAGAGGTCAAGGCCGCTGCCGAAAAGGGCGGCTTCGACATCGAGGGTCTGGAGATCCTGGATCCCAAGACCTATGACAAGATGGACGAGATGGTGGAGACCATGGTGGCTCTCCGCAAGGGCAAGATGAGCGAGGAAGATTGCCGCGCTGCGCTGCAGAAGGGCAACTACTTCGGCACCATGCTGGTGAAGATGGGCGTGGCTGACGCGCTGCTGGGCGGCGCCACCTACTCCACCGCCGATACCGTGCGTCCCGCGCTGCAGCTGGTGAAGACCAGAAAGGGCGCAAACCTGGTGTCCTCCTGCTTTATTCTGGTGAAGGAAGGCGCCCCGATGCTCTGCATGGGCGACTGCGCCATCAACATCGACTACCAGGACACCGTGGACAAGGAAGGCAACGTCATCCTGCCCGCCGCCGCGAAGCTGGCCGAGGTCGCCATCGAGACCGCCAAGACCGCCAAGGTCTTCGGCATGGATCCCAAGGTCGCCATGCTGAGCTTCTCCACCAAGGGCTCCGGCAAGGGTGCCAGCGTTGACCTGGTGCGCAACGCCACCGCCATCGCTAAGGAGAAGGCTCCCGAGCTGACCCTGGACGGCGAGATGCAGTTCGACGCCGCCGTGGCTCCCGAAGTTGGCCAGCTGAAGTTCCCCGGAAGCAAGGTCGCCGGCTATGCCAACACCTTCATCTTCCCCGAGATCCAGTCCGGCAACATCGGCTACAAGATCGCCCAGCGTCTGGGCGGCTACGCGGCCTACGGCCCCATCCTGCAGGGCCTGAACGCCCCCATCAACGACCTGAGCCGCGGCTGCAACGCGGAAGAGGTCTACCAGATGTCCATCATCACCGCGGCTCTGGCCTGAGGCAGCAAATATCCCCTTATACACATAAAAAGGGCGGCCCAAAAGGCCGCCCTCAAGCTGTCGACAAAGTGTCGCCAGCTTGAGAAGCAAAAATGGGAACTTCAGAAATAGTTCCCATTTTTGCGTAGATTGAACGTGAAGAGGGGCATACCCTCCCCTCTTCACAATCTCCCCATGCGCTTCGGCACATCGCCGTACGGGTGAAGGTTTGTCTGCTGTCTTGGTTCGGCCTTTGGGACGAGGTATTACTATGGAATTTGAAAAGTCGATGGAGCTGGCGCTGACCCTGGCTCAGGAAGCGGCCGGCGCGGGAGATGTTCCGGTAGGCTGCGTCATCACCGACGGAGACGGGAACGTGATCGGCCGAGGCCGCAACCGCCGGGAGGAAAACGGCGACGCCACCGCCCACGCGGAGATCGAAGCCATCCGGGAGGCCTGCGCGGCTATGGGCGACTGGCGGCTGGAGGGCTGCACGCTGACGGTGACGCTGGAGCCCTGCCCCATGTGCGCCGGGGCGATCCTAAACGCGAGGATCCCCACAGTGGTCTACGGCGCGAAAGAGCCGGTCTTCGGTTCCTGCGGCAGCGTGATCGACCTGTTCTTCGAGCGCTACGGCCACACGCCCCGGGTCTACAGCGGCGTGCGGGAGCAGGAATGTTCAGGGCTGCTGAAGTCCTTCTTCCGAAACAAGCGATAAAAAAAGGGACTGTCTCAAATGTCCATAAATGAACGTAGGGGCGGCTACCAGCCGCCCGCGCGGTAATATGTCAAAAAGTTAGAAATGTGAGGCGCATTCGCAGGTAAGTACGAATTCACCTCACATTTTTGTGCTACTTCAAACCAGCTCTGCCGGGCGGCTGATATGTACAGTGAAGTAAGATAGTAAACAGGTGTGAAGGCACATG
>CAMOXK010000034.1 GCA_946629065.1 uncultured Clostridia bacterium | reverse complement strand
GCGGGACTTGAACCCGCACGCCCGGAGTGAGCACTAGAACCTGAATTTGAGAAAATCCGTTCCAGTGCGTACCGCGCCGTATCGCCGCGTACCGCGAAAAACCTTGATTTTTCAGGCTTTTTCGGCCATCGTGCCTGCAACGCCAACAACCGCGCCAGATGCAAAAAATCAGTAGTTTGTTAGATGTTTGTTAGATGCAAACGGCGCTCATCTGCTAGAAACCAGTTCTAGTAACAGGCAGTTTAAGATAACGCAGCTATACGCTGCATTTCAGCTCATGCGCTCCGCTGCCCAGCGTTCTGGCGCTGCCGTCGGGGAGGATGACCTCGGCGGTCACATTTGCCGGGATAGAAAGGCGCAGGCTGAAGGCTTCCTCCTGCTTCTCCCAGCATATGCCGATCCTGCCGCAGGCGGAATCGTAAGAATAGCGCACACGGTTCAGGCCGCAGTCCGGGTGCGGCTGGATGCGTATCCGCTGATAGCCGGGCTCCACGGCGTTCAGACCCACGATCCAGCGATAGATCCAGTCGTCCACACAGCCAAAGCAGTAGTGGTTGTAGGAGACGGAGGTTACCGTGCCGTCCGGCATGATGGCCCGCCAGCTCTCCCAAAGCGTGGTCGCGCCCCGGTCGATTTCATACATCCAGGAGGGGCATTTGTTCTGATACAGAAGCCGATACGCCACATCGGAGCGTCCGTTTGCACACAGAACGTCCATCAGAAACTCAATGGAAGCAAAGCCGGTATCCAGACAGCCGCCGTTGTCGTCGATCATCCTGACAAGCTGATCCACGGCATTTTTCTTTTTGTTCGCCGGGATGATGTCCAGATACAGCGCCAGCACCAAAACGCCCTGATAGCGTGTATGGATCGTGCCGTCCTTTCGCACATGGAAGAAACGAAAGGCCTCGCGTACCCGCTCTGCCTCTGCTCTCTTTTCCTGTGCTTTTTCCATCCGACCCAACGCTTCGTAGATCTTTGCGGTGACTTCCAGATTGTAAAGATAATAGCAGGGAGCTACCAGCGTCTTAGTCAGCATGCTTAAGAATCCGATGGCCGCGCTCTTGCCGCAGAGGGACGGCACCAGCCAGTCGCCGAAATGCAGGCCGTTGTTCCAGAGCAGCTTCTGCTGCTCCTTTGCCTTTTTGCTGAACCAATATCTCGGGTTGAGCCGATAGCCCAGCGCCGATTTGGTCTGCGCCTCCTGCCGCGCAAAGTCTGTCCAGCGCTCGATGGCCGCCAGATTCTCCTCCAGCACGCGGGGATCCCCATAGGCGTGATACAGGCGCCAGGGCAGGACCTCGATCACGTCGCCCCAGCAGGCGGATCGGTGGTTCAGGGGCTTTCCCAGCTCCTGGTAAGATTTCACATAGGGAACGATCATGGGGATCTGCCCGGTTTCCAGCTGCTCCAGCCTCGCGCTGCGCAGCCAGCTGGAGAGGAAGGCGCCCATATGCGAATTCTGCACCGCCGTGGCGCCGTAGACCTGAATATCTCCCGTCCAGCCCGCTTTTTCCCGCTGGGGGCAGTCGGTGGGGATGGAGATCATATTGGCGCGCTGGCTCCAGATCGTATTCTGCCACAGACGGTTGAGCTTTTCGTTGTCGGTCTCCAGTTCACAGAGGATCCCCGTATCCGAAGAGAGGGCCACGGCGGTAAAATCGGAGGCGGAGCAAGTCTCCGGGAAGCCGGTCAGCCGCACATAGCGGAAGCCGTGATAAGTAAACTCCGGCTCGATGGTCTGCTGTGTGCCGTCCAGAACATAGACGTCCCGCTGCCTGGCCACGCCGAGAATGTTCATGAGAAAAGCGCCGTTCCGATCCAGAACCTCGGAATGCTCCAAGACCACCTGCTGCCCCCGCTGCCCCTGTACGGAGAAACGAACGAATCCCGCCAGAACCTGCCCGAAGTCCACAAGCAGACTTCCTTCGCTGTCCCGAAACAGCTTCGCAGCCGGAACCTCTCGCCAGCAGCGCACCGGCTCCCGGTCCTGCGCGGCCAGCGTGTCGATCCCGTAAGGCGCAATATGAACCGGAAGCGCTCTCTCGACCGCAGCTTTTGTGAAATCCCGCTTTTCACCGATATAGAGATCGCCGTATTCGATCCGGCCCTCTCCCGCTCGGGTGGATGCATCGGACACGAAGGTTTCGGCAGAGCCGTCCTCGTAGCAAACCTCCAGTTGCCAGAGCAACGCATGTTTGGTGCCGTAGGAGCCGGTCTCGGCGGTCAGGCCAATGTATCCTGCGTACCAGCCGTCCGCCACCGTCACCTCCAGCAGGTTTTCTCCAAAGCGCAGGGCATCGGTCACGTCATAGGTCTGAAAGTAGAGCAGCTTGTCATAAGGCGTGAATTCCGGCGCGAAATAGCGGTCGGAGCACAGAGAACCGTTCACGGAAAAGCGATAGGTCCCATGGGCCGTCAGATACAGACGCGCACGACAGATTTCTCCCTTCAGCGAGAAGGAGGAGGAAAAAACCGTCGGCGCAGACATGGTTTCTTCGATGGACTCCAGCATTTCCTTGCTGGGGGACTGCAGCAGGCGCAGATGCGGCCCCTGTGAGGTCTTATGTTCGGCCTCTACCCACTTTGCCTTCCAGTCCTCACGGAAGAGTCCCATTTCAAAATCCGTCTCACCAGTGCAGGAGACGCCGTGGTTGTCCTCCACCGTGACGGTGACGTGATACCGCTCCCGGCTTTCCAGCGCCTTCCCTGCATAAGGCACAGCGGCGCTGCTTCGGCTCTCCGCGGAGTTCTCCCAGACGATCTCCTTCGGAGAAGAGACGGTAATCCGGTAGCGGGTCTGAACGGTGTCCGGCACGTCGCTTTCGATGCGCCAGCTGAAAACAGGGTTTCTGTCGTCCAGACCCAAGGGCTTCTCCATGTGATTGACTCGTATTTTTTCAATAGAAAGCATATTGGATCCCCTCTCTCTGTGTTAAAGCTTTTCTTCTGCTGCTCCCCGCCGTTCCAGCTCGGCGTTGATTTCAGGCAGCTTGCTGTCCAGATCATAGAAGTGCATCACGATCGCACACAGGGCAGTGGTGATGGCGGGCAGCCCCGCATAGAGAAAGCGGATCATGGTGATGGCGGAATCACTCTGTACCGCAGCGCTGCCGTCATATCCGCTCAAGCCCATCAGCAGGCCGAGAGCCGCCGCCCCGAGTCCGGCGCCGAGCTTGGTCGCAACACCGTTCACAGAGGAAACGACGCCCTCCAGACGCAGCCCCGTCTGGTAATGGCTGTATTTCATACAGTCGATGCTCACAAGGTTCATGAAGGTGGCGGCAGGCAGCGTTCCGCCCATGTACACGATCGCCATCAGGCCCTGATAGAGGATGTTTGTCGGGAATAGATAGCGTCCCAGGCATCCCAGGCAGGCGACCCACAAACCGATTCGGATCAGCCGGGCGGAGCCATGCTGTTTCTGGAGTCGGGGAAGCACGATCATGAGAAGCATGGAGAGAAAAGCCATACCGGAAATTACACCCATGGCGCCCACATCGCCGATCACATAGCGGGCATAATAGGTGCCTGCCGTGCCGGAGGCCAAATTGTATAAGAAGATCACGCACCCGAAAATCCAGGCGTATTTGTTTTGAAACAAGGCACGAAGCCCCGTCATAAACGGAATGGTCTCCGCCTTTTGCTCCTTTTCCGGTACGGGAAATTCCTTGACGAATAAAAACTGCAGAAACCCGAGGATGGAACCGGGAACAGCAAAAATCAGGGCGATAATGGTCCAGCCGGCCCGCGTACTTCCATAGATTTTAATCAGCACCGGCATGGCTACAGAGGCGACCAGGCCAAAGACAAAGGCGAAAACTGCGCCGACCGCCATGTATTTTACCTGATCCTCTTCATAAACCGCTCTGTGCAGCAACACGCTCTGGATGCATATGATGAAGGTTCTACCGATGGCCTCGATGATCACATACATGACGAAAACATAGGCGATCTGCAGCTTAACATTGATCTGCGGGACGGAATAGATCAGTACCATCGCGATCCACATGGGGACGTAGAGCAGAGAGTAGGGGCGGGCTTTTCCCCAGCGGCTGTGGGTGCGATCCACCAGAAAGCCGGCAACAGCATCCGTGAAGCCATCGAAGAACTTGGTACACATCAGAAGAATGCCCACCGTGGCGGCTGCCATCAGGACGCTCTCTGTCAAATAATAGGTAAGCTGGGAGATCACGACGGTTTCCATACCTGCGGAAATCTGACCGCCGCAGAGGCCGATCAGCTTCAGACCGTAGCCTTTTTCTCGTTTTGTTTTCATCTCTCTTCTCCCCCGCAAATGCTCTTTAGCCAAGCTGAAAATTCATTCATCCAGCGTTCGTGTCCGTCCTTCACACCTAGGAAACCGTGGCTGGCCCCGGAAACGATCAGCTTCTTCAACGGGAGCCCTCGCTTCTCTGCTTCAAAGGCAAAATCCAGCATGTCCTTCAGAGGATCTTTATCTCCATAGGCCAGAAACAGCGGAGGCATGAAGCCGTCCAGGTGGTTTTTCAGGTTGTACCGGCGCTGCAATACCGGGCGTTTGGCCGCATCGAAGAAATCTTCCCCGGTCAGGACACTGAGCATGCTGGGGTTGCGGGTGAAACCGGTGACAGGATAGATGAGGCCCATAAAATCCGGTCTGCCGCTGACGTGGTCGATGGCATCCGGCGTATAGCCCTCTGCCTGCGGCGGCACATCGTCAAGCAGAAGAGCTTCCGCCCCGGTCACATATCCGCCCGCCGAAAAGCCGACGGTTCCGATCTCGTTCCCCGCCACCCCAAGGTCATCCGCGTGAAAGCGGACATAGCGCACGGCGCGCTGGAGATCCAGCCAGTAGACCGGTGCCCGGTAGGGGTTGATCCGATAGTCCAAAACAAAAGCGGAAATGCCGCGTTTGTTCAGCTCCCTGGCCTGGTCATAGCCTTCCTGCTTGAGTCCTTTGGAATAAAAACCGCCGCCTGGGGAGAGGATGACCGCGAAGCAGCTGCCCTTTACAGGATAAGGCGTCAATGTCGGGATGTCGGAAAAGGTCGCCTGTTCCAGACCCTTTCGGATACCGGCGCGCCAGGTTTGCGTGTCAAAATAGGTGCTGCTTCGGGCGATCTTCGTTCCAAAGGTATCGCGCAGCGTACCGAGCAGCTGCAGCAGGCCGGGAAGGTGGTTGATTTTCATGACATCCCGCTTGTTCCTACCAGTGTTATAGGGAATGCATTCGCCCCAAATAGGCAGCTTTTCGGGAATTCCTTCGATTTTCATATTCCGGTTCCTCCTGTATTTCGAGTGTAGAGGGTCACGGTTCCGGTGATGCCGGAGAGGGGTTCAGCCTTGCCGAAGCGCTTCCTCTCCCGCTCCAGGGTCGTCGCCACCTCAATGGTCAGCTTGTTCGTTCCGGGATGACAAAGCGCCGTCAGATCATAGCGGAAGGGCGGCGTGACCTGAATGCCTGCCGAGGCACCGTTCACGAACACCTCCACACCCTCGTGAGCGTCGCTGATCTCCAGCGCGGTGAAGCTCTCGCCGGCCGTGATCTCCTTCTCGTAGCGGAGAAAGCCGGAGAATCGCGGATCGGTCAGATGATAGCTTTCCGGACGGCCGATCGCCCGGGCCTTTTGGAAATTCGGATAGTCGATGCTGCGGCAGACGCTCTCGGTAAAGCCGGTCAGCGTCGTCGCCTGCCCGGAGAGTGTCAGGAGCTTTTCCGTCTCACGTCCTGAATGCGGCACGAGGAACAGGCTCTGCCCAGCGGGAATCTCCACGCGCAGGCCAGCTTCTGTCTCCGACCCTTCGACCAGGCGGTTCGTCCATGCGTCATAGATGCAAACGGCCTCCCCAAAGGGATTTGCGATCACGCCGCTGTAGGACGACTGTCCCTCGTTGAAGAGGTACAGCAGCGGCTGCTCTCCACGGCAGAGCATAACGCGCAGACGGTTGTTCGCGGGACTCAGTCTGACCGTCTGATAACCTTTTAGTTTCTCCCAAAGCCTGTCCAACGTCACGACCTCAGCAGTCTTGACGGTCTCCGGCAGCGCCGCGCCGTTGGTCAGTCCATCGGGCAGCGCGTCGAGGATTAGCACAGGGAAGCCCTCTTCCAGAAGTTTCCCGATGGCATCCGCCGTCTCGGGGGTGATGAATTGGGCGTAGGGCAGCGCCAGAACGGAGAAGCGCTGACCGTTGACCGTCAGCTTCACGCCGATCTCGGTGCGGTAAAAGTCCCGCTCGGCAAAGACGTCGGAGGGCACGAAAAGATAGTCGATCTGGTTGTCCAGGCAGACCCGGGCGGGCTTCTGCATCAGCATGCATTTCCCGGCCCACTCGGCCTCGCCGTGATAGAGGATGGCGACCGGCGTCTCGGGCCTCGACCCGTCCAGCAGGGAGCAGACGCGATTGCCGTAAGCCATCAGCGCCCCGAAGTGGCGGTACTGGGGATTGTTGCCCTGGGCGTAGAAATGGGGCGGGCAGTCCTTTTCCGGATAGGCGGAACAAGTGAAGGCATGGGGCACGAAATGGTTGATGCCCCGCACCATAAAGTGGTCGAGGAGATAGCGCTCCAGGCGCACGCCCTCGCTCCAGCCGTAGTTGCCGAAGATTTCGCCTATGGCCCGCCCCCGCATGTGGGGCGTAAGCTGCGCCATAGACTGACCCAGCTTGCCCAGCGCATAGTGATAGAATTCGGCGTCACGCTCAATGCCGAGGATGTTTTTGATATGGTTGTCCTCGCCGCCGGGGTAGACCTGCTCGCCGATGTCGTCGATACCTGCCATGCTCTGACCGCGTAGCCCCCGGAAGTAGTGGCCGAGGCTCGTCCCCGTGCGGGCGTGCTGGTTTTCGTCCTCGATGACGTGGCCGATGTATTCCACGCCGTGCTCCCGGCACCAGTCGCCCACCTGTTCGGAGAAGCACTCCTGCACCAGACGGGTGACGGTATCCATAAAAGTATAGCGCACCCTGGCAGTCAGCGCGCTGTCGCAGTCGTTCGACCACAGCATGGGCAGGAAACGGTCAAAATCCGCACCCCAGGCTTCTCGCAAACAGCGCTCCAGTTCCCGGCTCCAGGGCAGATCCTGCTCGGTGCCCAGGGTGTTGCCCATGGCATAGAGGTCGTTGTTGCCCAGCTCCGGCTCGTCGGAGAAGAAGCCCGCAATGACATTGCCGAAAAGCTCTTTATAGTGGGCGTAGTGCGGCTCGTACACCGCGTCGATCAGCAGACGACAGGATTCCCGGTCCATCATATTCATGTAGGAGCGGTGGGCGCCCAAGTTTCGGGACAGGCCGCAGACGACGACCTCCCAGTCCCCCTCCGGCGCGGTCCAGTCCAGTACGCCGTCCCTGACGCAGTTCGAGAGGTCCACCGGCTCCATGGGGCGATCCAGGCGGATGGCGGCGACGCTCAAAAAGCGGTCGTCATGAAAATGATTGATCCGTTTGGTATTGCCCACAAGCGCGTTCAGCGCCAGGCGGACAGCCGCCTTTTTCACGCCGCCCGTGTTCTTCGGGTGCGCCGCGTGACACATCTCCAGCCGCACAGTCCCCTTAGCCGGGAATCTACGGCAGAACAGGCTCTGGCGGCGCAACTCTAAAGGCGCGTTTTCCGCTGCTCCGTTACAGTAGCCCGTAGGGAAATGCTTATCATCCAGGATCCAGACGCGCATATGATGCTTTTTCGCCTCGTCCAGCAGGATGTCCAGATCCCGCCACCAGTCCGGCCCGCAGAAGCCCTTGTGGGGCCGCGCCTCGATACAGAAGGCGCCGATGTTGGCCTCATGGATCACGCGCACCATGTTGCGGTAGGTGGCCTCGTCCTCGCCGTGCACCCACAGAAAGGGCATGATGTGGTTTTCAAGTTTTCCGTTAAGCAGTTCATCCAGCTTCATGACGCTTCTCCTCTCATGGCGTCCTGTATAACGTTTTTATCTCGCTTCGATCCTCGCCTCACCGACGAGACCGCTTTCCGAGGTCACGCGGATCGTGACCTCGCCAGGCTCTCCGGTGGCGCGCAGCACCGCCAGCGCCCGGCCGTACCAGCTGTGGCAGGAATCGGAGGTGTAGCGATCCAAGGTGGTAGGATTGGCGCTGCCGAAGCCCACAAGCTCTGCCGCACCGGAGACCTCCATGCGCAGAGGCTGATTCTCGGTGGCCTTGACCACGCCGTTTTCACCCCGCAGGCTGACGGGCACATAGCATAGCGTCTGACGGTCGGCCTTCATTTTGGTCTGCTCGGGCTCCACAGCAAGGACGGTCTTGCCCTCCGCAGTACGGAGAATATCCTCGCCCAGCACCTTGCCCATGAAGTCATAGCTCACGGCCTTCAGCTCGCCGGGAGCATAGGGCAGTGTGTAGCTGACCGTGTAGTCCTTCGGCTCTTTTTTACCGAGGGAGATGCCGTTGAGGAACAGCTCCACCCGGTTAGCGTCCGCATACACGTCCACGGAAGCGGTCTTGCCTTCGCAGCCCGCCCAGGACCAGCTGCGCACCGCGTCGGTCAGTGCCCAGGAGCCGAAGAAGATCTTCTCGCCGCTGTGGCTGACGGGATGCACCGCGATCCGGGGGTTCCTGTCCAGCCCGTACACGATCTTGAAGTAGTTCCCCTGGGGCTTGATGTCGCCGATCAGGTCGATGTTGGAGCAGCCCGCAGAAATGCAGGGATAGGGTCTCGTGAAGGCCGGGCCTTCGTTGTAGTAAGGCGCGCCCACGCCGGCCTCGCCCAGATAGTCGTAAGCCGTCCAGGTAAAGTCACCGATTACATAGGGAAGGCGCTTCACCTTCTCCCAATAGGAGACGATCTCCCGGGGGTAGGTCTCGGAGCCTACCAGCACGCGCTCCGGGTAGTCTTTATGCTGATCCTCATAGAGGAAGTCGCCGTAATTGAAGCCCACAATATCCAGCGGAGAAAGCACGTCATTCATTTTGCGCATCTTCTTTTCGTTGACCAGCAGCTGCACGATCTTGCTGAAATGGGTGGAGAGAACGTTGAACAGGAAGCTGCCGGAGGCGCCGCTCTGCTTTCTCTCCAGGCGCGGACTCCCGATTTCCTCCGCCTTGGCAGGATTGGCGGGGGTGGTGGAGAAGGTGGAGAGCAGCGCGTTCACCGCGTTAAGCACAGGGCGGCTGTCATCGGCCCGGTGGCAGATCTCCACCAGCTCCTTTGTCAGCGCTACGGTCTTTTCGCCCTTGAGTGGGATCTCGTTGCCGATGCAGTAGAGCGATACGCAGGGATGGTTGTAGGCCATGCGGATCATGTCCTCCACATCCCGCTTGTGCTCCCGCTCGAAATAAAGACCGTAGTCATAGTCGGACTTGGTACCGTACCAGGTGTCAAAGGTCTCGTCCATCACATAAAGCCCCACCTCGTCGCAGGCATCAAGAAAAGCCTTGCCTGCCGGGTTGTGGGCATAGCGGACAGCGTTGAAGCCCGCTTCCTTCATGATCCGGGCGCGGCGCAGCTCCGCGTCCTTGAAGCTTTTCGCACCCAGCAGGCCGTGGTCGTGGTGGACGCAGCCGCCCCGCAGCTTCACGCTCTCGCCGTTGACCAGGAAGCCCTGCTGCGCGTTCCACGCGAGGGTGCGCAGGCCGGTGCGCTCCGAGGCGCAGTCAAGGATCTCGCCGCCGCGCAAAAGCGCGATCTCCACGTCGTAGAGCTCCGGCGTTTCCGCCGTCCAGAACTTCGCATCGGGGATGCTCAGTTCCCCTGAGAAAGTTCCGTTCCCGCCGGAAAGCTCCTGCTTGGCAACAGTCTTGCCGTCCTTTTTGACGGTGACGCAGCAGACCGCGCCCTCCCCGCAGACGGCAGAGACGGAGACGGACAGCACGGCGGGATCGATGCTCTTGGTGAGCAGCTTCACGCCGTAAGGCTGGATATACTCCACGCCGCTCGTCCAGAGCCACACGTCCCGATAGATGCCGCTGCCGGAATACCAGCGGGAGTTGGGGATCTGGGTATTGTCCGCCTCAACGCGCACGACATTATCGCCGGTCTTGACCTTGCCGCTCAAATCCACGAGGAAGTCCGAGTAGCCGTAGATGCGGCCACCCAGCAGCTCGCCGTTCAGAAAGACCTTGCTCTTCTGGTAGACGCCCTCGAATTCCAGCGCGACACGGCCTCTGGCCTCCTCCTCGCTGAGCGTCAGCGTCTTTTCGTACACATAGTACCCGCCGGGAAAGTAACCCGTGGCGGAGCCGTTGGCCAGACCCGGCACCCGCTCCTCCAGCAGCATCGCGTCATGGGGCAGATCGACGACGCAGGACAGCAGTCTGCCGTTTCGGTCGGAAAAATTCCAGCTGTTGTTCCAAAGCACTTTTTTCATAGTGATTTCTCCTTGCCAAGCTCAGTAAGATGGTTAAATCAATTGGCTTCCCGTGCGGGGTGTGCCGCATCCCATTCCGCGTTTGCTTTTTCCACTGTCATCCGGCTCTGCAGCAAAACCAGAACCACCGTGATGATGACAGGCAGGATCAGGTACATGAAATCCAGCATATGCAGCACAGCCTGCGGCTGCTGTGCTGCGTTGGGGATATAGCCGCTGAGGTCCAGCAGAAGCCCCGATAAGGCGGTTCCCAGGCCGTTTCCCACCTTGACTCCTACAGAGGAAGCGGAAAACATTGCGCCTTCCACGCGAACACCTTTGGTCTTATAGGTATAATCCGTCGTCGCGGCAATCAGCGCATTGATATCGCCGATGATCGGTGCGGAGCCGAGGCCGGACAGGAAAACAGTAACCAGCATCATCGGGATGTTGCGCATCAATCCGGCGACAACGAAGAGGATGCGCCATGCCAGAGACCAGATCCCGCCGACGAGGTTGGTCTTATACATCCCGAACTTCTGCACCAGGAAGGGTGTTGCCGCCAGGCCGATCGCCATGGGGACCATTCCCATCAGCGAGAAGGTACCGAGCTGTTCGGGATTGCCCAGAATGTAGGTCATATAAAAGATGGCGATGCCGCCAAAGCCGGAGAGAAGATAAAAGAAAATATAGGTCAGCAGGACGATGATGAAGTATTTGTTGGTGATGAGGATTTTCAGTGCCTGCAGGATGCCGATCTCGTCCTTCGGCCCGGACAGGCTCTCGCCTTCCCTGTTTTCCCGCGGCAGTTCTTTCACGGAAAAAACGGAAATGGTGTTGAAAACCAGAGCAATGCCGGCGTAGAGGATCGCCGCATTTCGCCAGCCGAGTGCTCCGCCGCCAAAGCTTTTCACCAGACTTACCGTGATGTAGGAAAGCAGAACGTTCGCGCTGATGGAGAACACAAAGCGGATCACGCCCATTTGAACACGCTCGTTGTTGTTTCTGGTTGCCAGTGAGGTCAGCGCAGCATAAGCGATGTTGTTCGCGGTATAGAATACAGCGTTGAGCAGTGTGTAAACGATAAAGAAAAAGACATACTGCGCGGTCTTTTCCCAATTCGTGGGGACGGCGAAGCAAAGAACCAGAAACACCACACAGCCGATCTCGGAGTACAGCATCCAGGGGCGTGCTTTTCCCATTTTGCTGTGGGTGCGGTCCATCAGGTTACCGAAGATGATGTCGGTAAAGCCGTCGAAGAACTTGGAAACCATGATCAGGGTGCCGATGATCCCGGCACTGAGGCCCACCGTGTCCGTCAGATAGATCATGACGAAGGAGGTGATCAGTCCGTAGATCAGATTGCCCGCAATATCACCGGAGCCGTAGCCCAGCTTGTTGTACCATTTCAGATACTTCTTTTCAGTCTGTGCGGTGCTCATTTTTACCCCCTCCTGTGTTGTTATTTAAGGATTCCCTTGTCCAGAATCGGCAGAATCACCCGCGAGGGATACTGCCCGCCGGTGTAGATCGTCTGATGGGCAATTACGCCCTCTGTGGCCTCCGCCCAGGGCTGCAGGGTGTTCTTGTGTGCCGGAAATTGGGGGAAACTGGAGGAGGAGACGTCGATGCGGAGTCTCGACCCGGCCTTCAGCCGCCAGCAGATGTCCTCCATGTCGAAGCTCAGCTCCCGCACCTCGCTGGGGCGGTAGTCGGTAAAGCCCTCTTCCGGCTTTGCCCAGCGGATATCCGTGTAGTCGTCCCGGATGTTATAGGCCCTGCCGTCTGGCATGACTTCGGAGATCTTTACCGTAAAGGCCGTGGCTGGCGCGTCGGAAGAAACAAACACATGTGCCTGGATACGTCCGCTGATTTTGACGCTTTCCTTGACAGGCTCGGACACGAAGCTGATCACGTCCGCCCGCTCGCCGACGGGCGACTGCACGCAGCTGCACTCCGGGCCGCCCTTCGGATCGTTGTGGTTGGCGATAAGCCTGCCGCCGCGGCTGGGGACGGGATTCCTCGGATCGTAATCATAGCGGATCATGCTCTCGCGCTCAGGCAGTTCTGACACCGCCCCCCGGGCTTTGCCGTCTTTTGTTGATGCGTCCAGATAGAAGCGGATCGCTCTGTCGGAGGGCAGCGCCTGTCCCCAGTCCTCCCAGCGATCCTCGCCGATGGTATAGGCGTGGATGCCGCCGATCGGATATTCATAAGGCTTGCCCTTGATGATATGGTCGAACCACCGGATAGCCGCCGCAACCTGGAAAGGGCCGACGATGTCGTTGCCGGGATACTTCAGATCACCGCCCGCTTCGCCGCCGTGATGCCAGGGGCCGATGAGGAAAACACTCTGATCCCGCACCTGCTGCGGCAGCCGCTTGTAGGAGCTGAGCATGATATGCAGGAAAATGTCGTGCCAGCCGTCCAGCAGGCAAATGGGAATGTTCACCTTCTCCGGGATAGCCGGGAGATGCGCCCAGTAGCCGCTGTTCCAATAGGCGTCCGGCTTGTCATTGACGATCCAGTCGCTGTACCAATCGCAACCGCCGCCCAGGCTTTCATTCAATGCGGATGCGGGCGCTGCTGCGATCGCGTTTTCCCGAACCCGCGCAGCTTCGCCGCCAAACAGATAGTCGTCCCGGTTCTTCTTGCACATCTGCGCTGTCCATTCCGCCCAGACCTCCAGATTGAACAGGCCCCGGTGGTAGAACGTGTTGTAGCTCTCGGCGCCAAACATGGCGATGAACATGGTTTTCAGCATGGGATGATGGTAGTCCGCGATCGCCCACTGGGTGTTGGCCACATAAGAGCCGCCGAAGGTGGCGATATTGCCGTCGCACCAGCTCTGCTGCCCGACCCAGTCCAGCACCGCGCGGCCGTCGGCATCCTCCTGAATGGCTAGAAATTCCCCCTCCGACCTTGTCGTGCCTCTGACCTGGACCATGACGAAGGCATAGCCCTGCTCGGCAAAGATCCGGTGGAGATAGCCGCGCATCCAATCATAGACGGTATAGGGCTGCCGCATCAGGATGACCGGCCACTTCCCGGACAGATCCGGCGCAGAAATCGTGGCACAGAGCTTGACGCCGTCCGGCATCGGGATCCGGACTTCTTCGATTTTGCAGCTTTTATACTGCGCAGGAGGCAGCATTTTCCGCGCCTTGGGCAGATAGCTTCTGCCGACGAGGCCGATAATTCTTCCTTTGAGCTTTTTGTTCACAGTCTTATTCCCTCCCCAGCAGTCTTTCCAAATCGAACTGTCCGGCGACGATTTTGCCGCCCTGTTCATTCAGATGAAGCTTGTCGGTATTGACATACTCCGCCCGACAGCCGACGCCGTTCGGATCTCTCAGGGCATCTTCCGCGTTAACACAATAATCAAACAGGCCGCTGTTTTCCAACGCCCGGTTGATCTTCAGCCGCCGCTGCTCCAAAAGGGGTGACTGAAAGCTGTCGTCTCGCGGGAAGATTGAGAGATAGGCGCTGCGGATCTTCCGCTCCCGGCAGCGGGCCGCAAGTGTGCCGTAGGCTTGCAGGAACTCCTCCACCGTGGGCATGGGCGCTTTCTTTTCAATATGGCCGGGGTAGCCGATATCATTGGTACCAAGCGCAAAGATCACATGGCTGATACCTGCCACCGACAAAACGTCCCGCTCAAAGCGGTGAACGCCCGCCTGACCGAACATTTCACCGAACTGTTTGGGCGTGTCCTTCAGCAGGCGTCCTCCCGCAATGCCGGTGTTCCCACAGGCGATCTGCCCGGGATAAGACTCATACAGTCTTTTCCGTAGCGGCTCAAACCAGGCGCAGCTCGCGGTAATGGAATCTCCAATAGCAGAGAGGACCGGGATTGGGTCATCCGTGTCCACCTCCAGGCTTTTGAAGAGCTTGAAGCAAACTTCATAGGGCAGGTGCATCAGACGCGGCACCAGATCCTGCTGCTCATCTGTCTGAAAAGGAATATCATCACAGTGGTTTCCGGGCAAAGAGCGGGAAGCATAATCGCCGCAGATCACGCCGGGCACGGTCTTCTTGGGGAAATAGATCCGCAGGGCCAACATCTCACCCGGTTGAACCGCCACAGGGATGGGATCGCTGTAACGCTTTTCCCCGGGCTGCAGCCGGAATTCCCGCTTGCCGTTTGCTGTGATCGAGACAGGCTGTGCGCCGAGACTGTTGCCCAGCGCGTCAGTCTTTTCTATGCATGCGCCGCCGATCCATGCTGCCGTCTTTCCAATTTCGTTGGAAAACAGGACGCGGATCCGACTGCCTTGCAGATTGTTCGCCATGAGATATCGGCAAGTGCGGTTCCGGATGGCGTAGATCAGCCCAGCATTGCTGTGCGCTATATGGAAGCTGGAGATCCACATTCGTTCTCACCTCGGTAATTGATTAAAGACCTGCAAAGACGCGCATGGCTTTTTCAGCGTCGGCGCTCATAGCCTTCTCGGCAGCCAGGGCAAGGTCGTGGAAGAAGGTCACATCTTCCTTTGCCAGAAGCTCTTTGACCGCCTGGGTGCCGGCCTTGGACATGTAGCTGTAGTAGTTGATCTTCCTGAGGCCGTTTTTGATTCCGGTGCGGTAGTCCTCAGGAGAAACGCCGGAGCCGCCGTGCATGACCAGGGGCAGGCCGGTTTTCTCGGAGATCACCTTCACGCGGTCCAAATCCAGCACCGGCTTTGACTTGTAGATGCCGTGGGCCGTGCCGAAGCTGGGGGCCAGGGCATCGATGCCGGTCTCGCGGCAAAACTCCACCGCCTCATCGGGGTCGGTATACACCGGGCCGGAGGCATTGGCCGCGCCGCCCTCGCGGGAGGCCAGAGCGCCCAGCTCCGCTTCCACGCCGCAGTTGTAGGCCTTCGCCATGGCGACGGCTTTCTTGGTGTTTTCGAGGTTCTCTTCATAGGGCAGGGTGCTGCCGTCGTACATCACGCCGGTAAAGCCGATGTCCAGCGCCTGCTGCATATAGCTGAGGGTCTCGCAGTGATCCAGATGGACGCACACGGGAACCGTGGCGTTCTTGGCCGCCTGCACCATCACGGGGCCGATCTTGGCAAGCGGAGATACTTCTTCATGCAGCTCCGCGTGGGAGATGATGACGGGGACGTTCAGCTTCTCGGCAGCGGCCAGCACCGCGTTGACGCACTCAAGATTGGGGGTGTTGAAGGCGCCGACAGCGCACTTCTTCTCCTCGGCCAGCTTCAGAATCTCAACCAGATTGACAAGCATGTTTCTTCTCCTCACATCAGCGGGCGGACGGCGTTGTAAACGTTCTTGTACCGCTCGTAAATTCTCATATATTTCTCGTGCATCTCTGCTCTGGGATAGTAGGTCTCCATCTCCTGCACCATGTGGGCGGCAGCGTCGTTCAGATCGGTGAAGAGCCCCGCGGCGATGCCGGTCAGCATGGCCGAGCCCACGGTGCCCGCGTCCACGGTTTTCAGCGCCGTGATGGGCAGATCCAGCACGTCGGCCTTCATCTGCATCCAGAGTTTCGACCGCGCTCCGCCGCCCGTGGCGTTGAGCTTTTCAAAATGAATCCCGGAGCCGTTGAGCGCTTCATAGTTCAGCCGCATCTCGTAGACCACGCCCTCCATGCAGGCGCGGTAAAGTTCCGCTGCCGTCGTGGCGGTGGTGAGGCCCAGGATCGCGCCCTTGGAGCCGGTGTCCATATACGGTGTGGCAGCGCCCGCAAAGTGCGGCAGCACCAGCAGACCGGTCGGCTCGTCTTTGCCGTAGGCCTTCTCCATGCTTTCGTTGGTCTCGCCCTTGCCGAAGGTCTCCATGGCCCACTGAATGAGCGCCCCGCCGGTGTAGGAGAAGGCGTAGGCCACGTACTTGCCCGGCACCACATAGGGCACCACGGAGAAGAAGCCCCTGGCCATCACCGGGATCTCCGGGATGCTGTCGTAGATCGGGGTTAGGCACTCCACGGTGCCCGCGCCGTCCACGGCAACTTTGCCGTCAAAGGCTCCTGCGCCTACCGCCGCGGCCACCTGGTCGTGGGAGACGGAGACAATGACGCAGGCCGGATCCAGCCCCGTCCGCTGGGCGGCGGCCAGAGTAATCGTCCCAGCGCTGGTGCCGGTTGGGACAGGCTCGCTCATGAGCGTCACGTCGATCTCCGCCGCGTCAAAGATCTCCCGGCTCCAAGTGAGCGTGTGGATGTCAAAAGCCATGGTGCGGGTGGCCAGGGAGTAGTCGATCTGGGCCTTGCGCGTCAAATGCCAGACCACGAAGTCCTCAATCAGATGGATGCGCTTGGCGGCGGCGTAGACCTCCGGCCGGTGCTTTTTGATCCACATCATCTTGGAGATGGAGTACATCTCGTGCGGAGCAAGACCCGTGACCTGGGCGATATGGTCCGCGCCCAGCTTTTCCACGAGTTCCGCGCATTCCTCCGCCCCGCGAGGGTCGGTGTAGAGCATGGCGTTGTGCAGCGGCTCGCCCGCGCCGTTTGTCATAACAAAAGTCTCCCCAAAGCTGGTGACGCCGATGCCGCCAATGTCCGGGTACTGGGATGCCATTTCCTCAATCACGGCGTAGACGCTCTCCATCATGGTGGAGATGTCGATCTCGTGGCCGCTGAGGGCCCTACGCACCGGGTAATCCCGGTAGGCCTTGCCCAACTGCGTGCCGTTTTCATCGAACACCGTCAGCTTGCAGCCGGTGGTGCCGATATCCAGTCCTCCGATCTTCATGGCTCACTCCTTGTCGATATCCACCCAGTCGTAGTGGAGATAGGTGGTGAAGGCTTCCTTGAGGATGTCCTTCATGTGGCCCACGCCCACGCTGGTGTGGTGCTTGAAGCCGCCGCGGGCCAGACGGATCATCTTGTCCTCCATATTGGGGATCTCGCAGACGCCCGCGCAGCCGAAGAAGGCCTGCTCGATGGGATCGTCGGTGAACTCCGCCTCGGAGGCGTAGACGATGATCTTGCCGTCCTTGGTCTGGCAGTTGGAGAGCGTGGTCGGGAAGGCCTTGATGCGCCCCTCGTTGCTGCCCCAGCCGGAGCCGGGATCGGTCTTGTCGAACATCTTGTGGTTGGTGACGGTGCCCTTGCCGGTCATCAAGCTCTGGGCCACGGGGCCGCAGTGGAAGAGGATGACCTTGTTTTCCTCGTCACCGTAGTTGTTGTTCCAGTCGAGGACGGCGGTGGGCTGCTCGGAGGCAAGACTCATCGCCCGCATGGTGATGGCAGAGCACATGTCGATCTCGCAGGAGGCCGCGATGCCCCGGTCGTTCAGCTCGCTCAGCAGCACGCAGGGGCAGATGCGCAGCACCTGCTCCATCTCATTCCAGCAGCGCAGGGCCAGGGCGTCCAGGTGGTACTCCTCGATGTAGCCGTCGATGGCGACGCTGACTTTCGCCAGGGTGTTCTTGTTGCGCTCGGGCACCCGGGAGAAGTCGGTGTAGCGCTCCAGAAACTCCTTCTTGGCCTTGACCTTGGGATCGTCGTCGGACATGTTCTGCACCTTGAAGAACAGTTCGGAGAGGTCGAAGGACTCCACGTTGATGCCGTGCTTCTGCATGGCGATCTCATCAAAGCGGGTGGTCTTGAAGGCGGTGGTGCGCGCGCCGATGCAGCCGAGATTAAAGCGCTTCATGCCGTTGACCACGCGACAGATGGCCGCAAAGTCCCGCAGGTTCTCCTGAAACTTCGGGCTCAGGGGGTGCACCACATGGGGCTTAAGCACCGTGAAGGGGACACCATACTGGGTGAAGACGTCGGTGACAGAGAACTTGCCGCAGAAGGCGTCGCGCCGATGCTGGAAGTCCATCTTACCGATCTCGTCGGGATAGGCCTGCATCAGGATAGGCACGCCCGCGTCCTGCAGGGCAGTGATGGCGCCGTTTTCATCGGCGAAGATCGGCATGGAGAAGATCACGCCGTCGTATTCGCCTTCGTGCTGTTTGAGCCACTTGGCGTACAGTAGCCCCTCGTCGCGGGTCTCGATGCCGCCGTAGCGGGTCAGGCTCGCGTCCATGGCGATGTAGTCGTAGCCCGCGTCGGTGACGGCCTTGATCATGTCGTCCCGCGCGCCGTAGATCAGTTCCCCGGGCATGAAGCCGCGGTTGCAGAATGCCAGAGCAAAAGTCATTTTCTTGGACATGGTAAAATCTCCTTCTCTTGTCGTAGGGGCGGCAATCTGCCGCCCGATTTTTTGTAATCTGTCGGCGGGCGCTTCGTGAAGCGCACCTACGGGATCATTCGAACGCGATCGTAACGGTATTGTGGATGCTCTCCCATGCTTTCAGCACCGGCAGCGTGCCGTTCTCCCGTTCGTCGTGGCGGCCGGATATGTAGCAGTTGGTGGGCTCCAGGCCGAGGACGTAGTCGCCGCTGGCCATGCTGCGCCACTGGGACAGGATCGGCAGCGTATCGCCCGACCAGGAAATCTTCATGTTGACACCTAGCTCCGGATTTTCGAGCCGCGCCCAGAATTCCTTCCGCATCTTCTGGAAGAAGACCCTCTCCTCCTCGCTGTCGATGGGAGCGTCAAATTCACACTCCCGGCCCAGGCCGGTCTTGGCAAACTCCGTGCGGGGGATCGTCTCCCGCTCCTCCGGCAGCACCAGCTTCGCTTTCTCGCTCAGCAGCGGATAGCCGAAGTTGCAGTGGTAGATCTGCATGATCTCCTCGTCCCGCGGCGTCCGGTTGGTGACGGTATCCTCCACCGTGACCGACGCGCCGAAGGCCGGGATGCGGATCACGCGCTTGACCTCCAGGCAGTGCCCGAAGAGCGCCGTCTCCCTTACAGTTCCCCTGACGATTACTTCATCGCCCGCGATCTCCGCGCAGACCTGCTCGGCCTGCAGGCTGTGATAGCGCCCGTGCAGGGGGTGCCACTCGCCGCCGTCCCGGTTGGCCGGGCCCGCCGAGCGCAGGCCGCAGGTGTAGAGCAGCCCGCCGGGGAAGGTGTTGACAAACTCGGTTTCATAAGGGCTGATGGCCGCCGGACTGTCATAGCCGTTCTTGCTCATCCAGCTCATGTTGACTCCCCGGTAGCGGCACTGGCCGATGTCCAGCCCTGCGTCGGGCAGGAGATCCAGCTCCAGGCCGCCGGCGGTCTTGACCTCAATGATTTCCGTTCCTTTCGCCCGGCCCTCGCTGACGGTCACGCGCCGCAGCGTCACGAGTTGGGCAGGGTTGCCGATATAGCCTTTTCTGATGATGTTCTGCGTAAGAACACCTCCTTTTTCAGCTTCTGACCGTATTGTAAAGAAACGAAAAAAGAAAATATAGTGAAAACTGTTCGTTTTACTTTGATTTTGTTCGATCCTGTGTTAAAATGTACCTATCCGAATTTGTGCAAGTTGACAGGGAGGCGGTCTTATGATCTCCGTATTCGATTTGGAAAAGCTGCGCGGCATCCTCAAAGACTTCTATGAGATCAGCCATATCCGCATCACGGTCTTCGACGAGAACCGGAACGAGCTGGCGTCCTATCCCACGGCGGTCGCGCCCTACTGCGCGGTGATCCGCGGCAGCATCAAGGGGCTTGACGCCTGCCTGGACTGCGACCGGCGCGCCTGTGAAACGGCGGCAAAAAAGCACAGCACCCACGTCTACCGCTGTCACGCCGGACTGACCGAGGCCGTGACGCCGCTGTATGTGGGTAATGTGCTGGTGGGCTATCTCCTGTTCGGGCACGTGTTCCCCTACGCCTCCCATGAGGAGGGGCTGGCAGTGATCTCCCGGCTCACGGCAAAGCTTCCGATCAACGAGCGGATGCTGCGGGAGGCCGTTGAAGAGGCCGTGCCGCTGGAGGACAGCTACGTCCGCTCGGCGGCCCACATCCTCCACGCGGTGGCGTCCTACCTGATCCTGGAGCGCATGGCGACCCTCAAAGAGGACATGCTGGCCGTGCGGCTGGACGCCTATCTCTCCGCGCACTTCACCGAACACCTGAACGCCGTGCAGATCGCCGAGGCGCTGGGCGTCGGCAAGACCCAGCTCTATGAGCTGTCGCAGAAGCTCTACGGCAAGGGCACCGCCTCCCGGGTGCGGGAGCTGCGCATGGATAAAGCGAAGGAGCTGCTCAAAGATCAAAAGCAGCTCCCGCTCTCCGAGGTCGCCGCCCTGTGCGGCTACCACGATTATAACTATTTCTTCACGGTCTTCAGCCGGGAGACCGGCTGCACACCGAGCGAATGGCGGAAGCGACAGGCTTAGTGTCGTCAACAAACCCAGCGCCGGTGATCTTGTACTTGCTCACCCCATTGAGTACCTTTTTCTCAATCAGCCTCCCGTTGATCGCGCCGACCCATTTCTGGCTGAAGTTGGTATTGCCAAAAAATGCATTGAAGTTCTGCTGCGGGAGGAGGACGTATTCCCGGTCATCCTCCTTGTTGGCGACGTAGTATTTATACAGCAGGATGCTGGCTTCCACCGGTACACCCTTGGGTGTCAGTTCGGTTATGCGCTGAATCGTCTCTTCCGGCAGGTCGAAGTCCCTGTTCAGCAGCGGACCGAGCTCCAGAGAATCGGCCAGGATATCGTCAAAGCGCAGCACCCACGCGCCCTTGGTGTTCGACGCGAAGGGCGGAACGAGCATCTGCCGCAGCTTGTTTGCCCACTGCTTGCGAAAGCCCTTTTTGAGCGCCTCTATCTTCTCTGCTGCGCCCTTGCGTACGGCGGTAGGATTGGCCTCCACAAAGCTGATGATGTTCTCCACATGCCGGATCAGCCAGCCGCCGCCCTCCGGCGTCACCAGTTCCGGAAACTCCTCTGCATATTCCCCGTAGTTTACTCTGAGCCTCGGATCGGTCTCCTGATCCGGGGCTTTTTTTGTTTTCTCCCCGGAGAGACTGCACCAGGCCAGCAGCGCCCGACGGGCAACTTCGATCCGCTCATAGCCGTCGCTGCCCTCTTGAAATAGATAGCCCCTCGCTAGAATGGTCAGGATGCGCTGGAAGCCCATGATCTCCAGCAGCATGGGCAGCGTAAAACGCCCCAGATAGCTGTCTTTCTTGTATTCAGGAAACACGGTGTAGGCCGAGAATTCTTCCCACTCGTTCAACAAGGCTCTCACCCCTTTCTTTTTTCTCAGGTGCTGTGCGGTCAATGACCAGGTCCAGTGCCGATGCAGGCAGCACTTCCAGAATGAAGCTCCGTTTTCCCAGCGCCTCGGCACACTTCACAGCATCATCCCAGTCGATTTGATCCAATACTTCTCCGGGATAATGGCGGATCGTGGGCCAGATGATGCTTTTGCAGTTTCGGATCAGCGTCCACCGGTAGTCCTGAGATTCCATCACACCGAGCATCATGCTCTTCATCTGCGCCGTGTCCTCCTTGAGGATGCCTTTGTATTTCCGCATGGCGGTATCCTGATTCTGTTCGTCCAGATCCATCAGGATATCTCCCAGCAGCCGGTAGCCTCCGCTGCGAAAATCGCAGAGGATCTCTTTTGTCGGCGGCAGATGGCTTCCCAGAATGGTGTAGAGCAGTTGCTCCCTGTCCTCGCTGGGCGTGAACTGCCAGTCCGATTCCCGCAAAGCCGCCAGAGACCGGCGGATCTGATAGGCCTCGTACCACTCAAAGGTCTGATACAGCTCGTCCACGCTGATCTCGTCCTCCCGATCCTGTGAGAACAGAATGCGCTGCACGTCCTTCCGGTAATTGCCGGAGGGCTTCATGTGGCGGTAGGCCGCGCAGCGGCGCTTGGCTTCTTCAAAGTCTGCTATGATCGAGCGCATCTTCTCCAGCGTGTGCGGGTCAAGTTTTTCCTTCCAGTTCAGATCAAGTGCGAACGTAAACAGCTCCGAGCTCCCAGCCGACTGTGCCTTTGGCGGCCGCGTCTGTTTTTCGAGCTGCCAGGCGTAGAGCGGCGTGCGCTCCAGATTGGCTGTGACCTCGTCCCATGCAACGCTTTCAAAATACGTCTTTAGCTTTTTGTTTTTCGTCGGCTCATACCATGCATGTTCGTCCGGCTCTCCGACGATCTCCTTATAACGCAAAAAGATATTCTTGAACTTGGCCCGGTTGCCCAGGTATTCGGTGAGATCCGGCTTGATGCCGCTTTTGGCCGAATCGATCTCCAGGCCGGTGAGGATGGTCAGGATCTCTGTCTCTTTGCGGTACTGGTCTCGCAGCTCTTCCGGTGTCGCTTCGTCATAGGCCAAAATGCTCCGACGCAGGGCGGCATTGGAGATCTGCCCGACACGGGAGGAGAAAGTGCTTTTCACCGTTTCAAACCGTGCGCGCCAGTCGTTGGCGTCCGCAATCAAGG
>CAMOXK010000033.1 GCA_946629065.1 uncultured Clostridia bacterium | reverse complement strand
TCCGGGGGCAGCTCCCGTCCCGCCTCCAGGTACAGCTCGTCCCCGCACCAGAAGAGCCGGGTGCCGTACTGCTCCACGCATTTGTCGCCGAAGGCGGTGATCTGGTCGATGGTTTCCGCCGCGTGCTCTGGGGTGAAGGGAATGAGCTGCTCCAGCCCTTCCCGGTATTTGGTCAGGCCCACCGGCACGATGGAGACGCTGTGGACCCCAGGATACATCCCGGCCAGGTCCTCCATGGTGCGCTGCAGGGCCTCCCCGTCGTTCCAGCCGGGGCAGCAGACGATCTGGCAGTTCATCACGATGCCGGCTTCGGCAAAGCGGCGCATGACCTCGATGCTCTCGCCGGCCCGTCTGTTTTTCAGCATCCGGCAGCGAAGCTCCGGATCCGTGGTGTGCACGGAGACGTTCACCGGACTCACATGCAGGTCAATGATCCGCTGGATCTCCCGGGGGGAGAGGTTCGTGAGGGTGATGTAGTTTCCCAGCAGAAAGCTGAGCCGGGCGTCGTCGTCCTTGAAATACATGGTCTTCCGCATGCCCTTCGGCAGCTGGTCGATGAAGCAGAAGACGCAGTTGTTGGCGCAGGAGCGGGGATTGTCCATCAAATAGCTCTCAAAGTCCAGCCCCAGGTCGCCGCCCTCCCGCTTGTGCACGGGCACGTGATACTCCGTCCCGTCGGGACGGCGCAGCAGCACGTCCAGCCGGGTGTCATAGGCGTAGAACTTATAGTCCAGCACGTCCAGCACCCGCTTGCCGTTGATGGCGATGAGATTGTCACCCACCTGGGCGTGATGCCGCAGAGGGCTTGTGGGGTCGATGGATTTGATGATATGATCCATATCTTTTTCCTCTTTGGCCCCCTTGCCTAAAGGGGGCTGTCAGCCGCCGTCTCACGCAAGGCGGATGACTGGGGGATTGGTTGTGAGTGAATAGTGAATAGTAAAGAGTGAAGAGTTGTGGTGTCCCCTTCGGGGACGGATTCAAATCCATTTTTGCCGTGGCTTTGCCGCGGCAAAAATACCCTGAGGCGAGCCTCGTTCCTTGCTGCAAACATGCCGCCGGCAAGTTTGCTTTACGCTGCGGGCTCACGCGGACCAAACGAGGCGCCCCCCGCAAGCCGAGTGCGATAAGCGCGAGTACTCCGCCTGCAAACATGGTTTGCAGGCGCCATAGATAGCAAAAGGAGGAGCGGTCCAGGCCTCTCCTCCCTAAGCTTTTTCACTTCTCCTCAACGTTCAAGACCACGCGGCCCTTGTACTGTCCGCAGTGGGGGCAAGCACGATGGGGCATGCAGAACTCGCCGCAGTTGGGGCACTTGACGATGCTGGGGGCGGTGAGCTTCCAGTGGGAAGAGCGCCGCTTGTCACGCCGCTGTCTGGATACCTTTCCTTTCGGGACTGCCATGTTGACACCTCCTGATTGTAAGCTGTTCTGAGCAGCTCAGTTATTCTTTATCCAAAAGCTGCTCAAGCACAGCAAATCTTGGATCAATTTGTTTCCTGCACCCGCAGGGGCCCAGATTCAGGTTTTTGCCGCAAGTGGGGCAGAGACCCTTGCAGTCCTCTCTGCAGAGGAACTTGGTCTCCATATCCAGAATGAAGCAGGTGGAGAGGACCTCGTCCAGGTCCAGGTCGTTGCCGTCCAGGACGAAATACTCGGGATACTCCTCGTTTTCCTCTTCCACGATCACAGCGTCCAGCTGTGTCTGCTTCACACTGTCAAAGGCTTCGCCGCAGCGGTCACAGACGCAGGTCATCTCCGCTTGCAGCGTGCCCTCCAGGTGCAGCACGCCGGCCTCGTTATACACGCGGCCCTCTGCATGGGGTTTGCCCTTATACCGCAGAACTGCGGGGAAATCCAGACCTTCCGTTTCCAGCTCGCACGCAAAGGGAACAGAGCCGCCGGGAACCTCAATGATTTCACGCAAATTCAACTTCATTTGGCACACCTCGCTGCAGTCGCCTAAGTATTATAGTTGAAGCATTTGCACTTGTCAAGGCTTATTTTCTGTTGTATACTACAAAAAAATGACAGACTCAGAGGGCGTTTTTATGAAAGAATTGCGCGTCAACCCCAACGACGCCGGCCAGCGGCTGGATCGTTTCGTCTCCAAGGCGGTGCCCCTGCTGCCGGAGAGCCTGCTGCAGAAGTATATCCGCCTCAAGCGCATCAAGCTCAACGGCAAGGGCGCCAAGCGGGACACCCGCCTCCAGACCGGGGATCTGCTGCAGCTCTATATCAACGACGAGTTTTTTGAAAAGCCCCGGGAGGAGAATTCTTATCTCAAGGTGGGCACGCCCAAGCTCAGCATCGTCTATGAGGATGAAAACATCCTCCTGGCGGACAAGAAGCCCGGCGTCCTCTGCCACAGCGCGGGAGTCTGGGACTATAACACCCTCATCGCCAATATCCAGGCCTATCTGGCCCAGAAGGGGGAGTGGCGGCCCCGGGAGGAGAATTCCTTTGCCCCTGCCCTCTGCAACCGGATCGACCGGAACACCGGCGGCATCGTCATCGCTGCCAAAAACGCCGAGGCCCTGCGCATCCTGAACGACAAGATCCGGGACCGGGAGATCGAAAAATACTACCTCTGCGCAGTCCAGGGGCGGCCCAAGCCCCCGGAGGGACGGCTGGAGAACTATCTCTTCAAGGACGCCCAGAAAAACCAGGTCTTTGTGAAGGCAAAGCCGGAGCCCGGGGCCAAGACCGCCGTGACGGAGTATAAGCTCCTGTGCAGCAAGGGACCTCTGAGTCTCGTGGAGTGCAGGCTTCTCACCGGGCGCACCCACCAGATCCGGGTGCAGATGGCCCACGCGGGCTGGCCCCTGCTGGGGGACGGCAAGTACGGCCGGGAGCGCTTCAACAAGAATTATGAGGAGAAGGGCCAGGCCCTCTATTCCTACAAGCTCCGCTTTGACTTTCCCACCGACGCCGGGATCCTGAACTACCTCCGCGGCCGGGAATTTGAGGTGGAAAAGGTAGATTTTGTGGAAAAGTATTTTGAATAGGCCTTCCCCCAGCGGGGGAAAAGCGTCATCGCGCTGCCGGTGGCAGAAGAAGCGATGGCACTTTTTCCGCAGCGGTCGGAAAACACGAGGAACAGCGTAAGCCCAAAGTGTTTTCCGGGCACCGCAAGGTGGAAGGTGCCCCGGTGCGCACACTGGGGCGGATGAGGGAGAAGCCTTACCGTTCCCACCGCATTTGGACGGAAATCGAAGCGTATGATCAGGAAAGGAGCACGCCATGCTGCTGAACGAACAGGAGACAAGAGATCTGGAGGAACGGGTGCTGCTGAAGCTGCACTTCCGTCCCGCGGCCGGGTACCGGGGGCATTCCCTCCTCTGGTGGAAGCGGCCTTTCCGGCTGCCGAAGCCCTGGGCGGTCTACGCCCTGGACGACATGAGCCAGGACCAGATCGAGCAGATGGCTCCCGCCGTGAAGAAGGCGCTTCTCCAGGCCACCGCGCCCGGGGAGCGGCTCTACGCCCTGGACTGGTATCACTGCGCCTTCCTCTATGACCCCCGGAAGGAGAACGAACAGAAAAGCGTGAAGGAAGCGGACGGCGATGGGAAATACCGGGCGGCCTTTCCCTTCTATTACCCGGACGGGGACTATTATTTCTTCCTGGACGAGGAATTCCGCTTCGGCTATCTGGGTCACCCCTGGCGAAACGAGATCTGGGCCTTCGGGGAAAAGCTCCTGCCGGAGCTGGAGCGCATCGCCCCGCACTTAGGCTGGAAAAAGCTGCGGTAAAGCTTTTGCAGCCCCTATCGGCCTTCGGCCACTTCCCCTTGAGGGGGAAGCGAGACCTTGCCTCCCCCTCGGGGGGAGGTGCCCAGTGCTCACACTGGGCGGTGGGGGATCCACATTTCCCAACACATCAACAGGAGGTTTTCCTATGCTGACCGTCAATGACCTTTCCATGCAGTTCGGCTCGTCCGTGCTGTTTTCCAAGGTGGACCTGCAGTTTGTGGCGGGCAACTGCTACGGCATCATCGGCGCAAACGGCGCCGGCAAATCCACCTTCATCAAGATCCTCTCCGGGGAGCTGGAGCCCACCTCCGGCTCGGTGGTGCTGGAAGCAAAGCGCCGCATGTCGGTATTGAAGCAGAACCAGAGCATCTATGACGACTGCCGGGTGCTGGATACCGTCATTATGGGCCACCAGCGGCTCTATGACTGCGGCAGGGAGAAGGACGCCATCTACGAGAAGGAGGACTTCTCCGACGAGGACGGCATCCGGGCCGCTGAGCTGGAGGAGGAATTCTCGGAGCTGGGCGGCTACGAGGCCGAGAGCGACGCGGGAAGGATCCTTCAGGGCCTCGGCGTTCCCGTGGAGCTGCACGAGAGCCTGATGGGGGACATCGATCCCCGACTCAAGGTGAAGGTGCTGCTGGCCCAGGCCCTCTTCGGCAAGCCCGACGTGCTGCTGCTGGACGAGCCCACCAACAACCTGGACCTGGCAAGCGTGGTCTGGCTGGAGGACTTCCTCATGGACTATGAGGGCACGGTGCTGGTGGTGAGCCACGACCGCTACTTCCTCAACAACGTCTGCACCCACATCGTGGACATCGACTACGGCAAGATCAAGATGTACGTGGGCAACTACGACTTCTGGTATGAGTCCAGCCAGCTGATCCAGAAGCTGATCCGGGACCAGAACAAGAAGGCCGAGCAGAAGATCCAGGAGCTGCAGACCTTCATCGCCCGCTTCTCCGCCAACAAGTCCAAGTCCCGCCAGGCCACCTCCCGCCGGAAGCTGCTGGACAAGATCACCGTGGAGGAGCTGCCCGCCTCCGGGCGGCGCTACCCCTGGGTGGGCTTCAAGGCCGAACGGGAGCCCGGCAAGGACCGGCTCTTTGTAACGGACATCTCCAAGACCGTGGACGGGGTGAAGCTCCTGAATAACATCAGCTTCATCGTGGGCAAGGAGGACAAGATCGCCCTGGTGGGCAAGAACGAGCTTGCCGTCACCATGCTCTACAAGATCCTTATGGGCGAGGAGGAGCCGGACGAGGGCACGGTGAAATGGGGCGCCTCCATCCAGCCCAGCTATTTCCCCAAGGACCACAACAGCTATTTCGACGCCTTCGACGCGGATCTCATCGAGTGGATGCGCCAGTTCAGTACCGACAAGCGGGAGAGCTACCTCCGGACCTTCCTGGGGCGGATGCTTTTCTCCGGCGACGATGTGTATAAGCCCGCGAAGGTCCTCTCCGGCGGCGAAAAGGTGCGCTGCATGCTCTCGCGTATGATGCTCTCCGGGGCAAACTTCCTGCTGCTGGACCAGCCCACCAACCACCTGGATCTGGAGTCCATCGCGGCGCTCAATAACGGGCTGGAGGCTTTCAAGTACAACATCATCTTCTCCTGCCATGACCACCAGCTGACCCAGACCGTGGCCAACCGCATCATCGAGATCACCGAGGACGGCATCATCGACCGCCGCTGCAGCTACGACGAGTACATGCACATCGCGGAGCTGGAGCAGGGGGACACGCAAAGGAATTGACTTTCGTCCTTGGAAGCGATATATTGTATCATACCACGGTATAAAACAAGAAGGAGGGATCCTGCCACGAAAGGTAAAGAACTGCGCGAGGCCCTCAAGGCCGGAAAGGCGGAAGCATTTGAACGGGATCCGGACCTGGCAAGGGGAAAGAAGATTACAGGGATCCTGCTGCTGATCTGGGCGGCAAGCCGAGCCTTTCTGCTGGTAATGGATCTTGTGTGCGCAAGGACCGGGTTTATTGAGAGCAATCCGGTAAACTGGGTCACCATGGTCATCCTGCTGCTATTTGCCTGGTGGATCTACCAGGGCTCGGGCGCGCTGGCCTGGCTTCCGATCGCAGGCGGTGTTTTTATGCTGATCTCCTGCGTTCGGGAAAAGTTGTTTTCCCTGCTGGGGATGGATCTTGACCCAACGTTCAGGCTTTATCTGATTGCCTATATCTCCGCCGCTGTGATCCAGATCCTGGTCATGGTGTTGATCCTGGCGCTGCCGAGCTGCAAGAACTACGCGCAGACTACCCTGCGTATCACAAAGGAGCTGAACGGCGGGCAGCAGGAGCACCGGCTCTGATCCTTTAGAAATTTGAAGATTCCCTTGCTTCCGGGCCGCGCCTGTGCTATGATGCAGGCGCGGCCCGGAAACCGTCATTTTACAGATAAGAGGATCACAGGCGTGGAAAACAACAGAAAAAAAGAACTCTGGCGGGTGGTGAAATTCACCCTCTTCTCGGCAAGCGCGGGTCTCATCGAGGCGGGAACGATCGCCCTGCTGGAGACGGTGACGCGGCTTCCCAGCTGGGCCTGCTATCTCACCGGTCTGGTGCTCTCCGTCCTCTGGAATTTCACCCTGAACCGGAAGTTCACATTCCAGTCCGCGGCCAATATCCCCATCGCCATGCTGAAGGTGGCGGCCTATTACGCGGTGTTCACGCCGCTGTCCACCCTGGCGGTCAAGTACCTCACCGAGACGGCGGGCTGGAGCCCCGTCTTTGCCGACGGGCTCAACATGCTCTGCAACCTGGTGACGGAGTTTCTGTATCAGCGCTTTGTCGTCTTCGGCAAGAGCATCGACACCGCGGAGAGGAAGTAGTTTTTAGGTAAACGCTGATGAAATCGGCGAGAGCAGATTGCGAGAGAATTTGCGTTCTGATACTCTTCTTCGGCAAAAACAATTATGTTTTTGCTTCATGTGGACCATGGGGCCACATGAAGGGCGCGTCGCGCCCCGAAGAATCCGTGAAATTCCGGCTTTCAGCAAAGCATTGCTTTGCTGGGCACAGCTTACGCTGTGCATTTTCAGCTTGCTTCTCAAGCTGAAAATTGAAAGCCGAAATTATGAAGGCAGTTTTTCGCAGGAATACTTAAGTGAGCGTCCAAATCTTTGATTTGGCTAACGCGAACTTATGCATGCGAGCAAAGCGAGTCGTATTGTGTATTGCAAGAAAAAGTGACGAAAGCAGAGCGGAAATTATCCGCAAGATGCCGATGGTGATTTGATCAGCGTTTACTTAAGACAAGACCGTGCTCCTCTTTCTGTCCAGCGTGCAGATACGCAGGATTTGGGAGGATACAGTTCATCCACGTCGATCATCATCCCTCACACTGGACACTCCTCTGTGCTTATCCAAAAGGCTAAAGCGATCCCTATGGTAGTATTTGCATATAAGCCGAAAAGAAAGCAGATCCTTTTTCATCAGAGCAGTAATGTACATAAGGCGGGCTGTATTAGCACAAAAAACGGCATTGCGGTATCTTCTGCCGCCATGCCGTTTTTCATAGTTTAATAAAGCTTTGCGCCTGCGGGAATGTGAGGATCCACCATCAGAAGATGGAGTTTTTCCTCCTCACCCTCGTGATGGATCGCAGAGAGCAGCATGCCGCAGCTCTCAATGCCCATCATAGGTCTGGGAGGCAGATTCACAATGGCGATGCAGGTCTTGCCGATCAGTTCCTCCGGTTCATAATAGGCATGAATGCCGGAAAGAATGATGCGGGGAGTGCCGGTACCGTCGTCCAGGGTAAACTTCAAAAGCTTCTTGGACTTCTTCACCGCCTCACAGGCGAGAACCTTCACCGCGCGGAAATCGGACTTGGAGAAGGTCTCGAAATCAACCTGATCCTCAAAGAGGGGTTCGATCACGACGTTCGAAAAGTCGATGGATTCCACCTCATCCGGCTGCTGCGCAGCCACCTTCCCCTCCAGGGGAAGGCTCTCGGCCGCAGCTTCCTTCTTCTGTGCCCCCTCCGGGCGCATTGTCGGGAACAGCAGCACATCACGGATGGAGTCACTGTTCGTCAGCAGCATGACCAGCCGGTCAATGCCAAAGCCCAGGCCGCCCGTGGGCGGCATGCCATACTCCAGCGCGTTCACGAAGTCATAGTCCACCTGAGCCTTCGTGTCCGGATTCAGAGCACGGCGCTCGGCCACCTGCCGCTCGAAGCGCTCCCGCTGGTCGATGGGATCGTTCAGTTCGGAGAAGGCATTGCCAAACTCGGTGGCATTGATGAAGTACTCAAAACGCTCCGTAAAGGCGGGATCGTCGGGCTTGCGCTTGGCAAGTGGGCTGATCTCCACAGGGTAGTCGTAAATAAACGTAGGCTGGATCAGCTTTTCTTCCACGAAGGCGTCAAAAAACTCGGCCAGAATGGCACCCCTGGTGGGAACCTCGGGCAGCTCCACATTGTGGGCCTTGGCGCAGGCAATGGCGTCCTCGTCCGTCTTCCAGTCGTGATAATCCACGCCGGAATACTTCTTCACCGCCTCGATCATGGTGAGCCGTTCCCAATGGCCCACATTGATCTCATGCCCCTGATAAGGGATCACAAGGCTGCCGCAGACCTTTTCCGTCACGGCCTTCATCATATCCTCCACCAGGTCCATCATGCCGTGGAAATCGGTATAGGACTGATAAAGCTCGATGGTAGTGAATTCTGGGTTGTGCTTGGTGTCCATGCCCTCGTTGCGGAAAATGCGGCCCACCTCGTATACGCGCTCCATGCCGCCCACGATCAGGCGCTTCAGGTAAAGCTCCGTCTCAATGCGCAGGACCATATCCATGTCCAGGGCGTTGTGGTGGGTGTAGAAGGGCTTGGCCGCAGCGCCGATTTCAAAGGGAGTCAGCACCGGGGTGTCGACCTCCAGGAATCCCCGACCGTCCAGGAAAGCGCGCAGCTCCCGCAAGATGCGGCTGCGCTTAACGAAGGTGTCCTTCACCTCAGGGTTCACGATCAGGTCAACATAGCGCTGCCGATAGCGAAGCTCACGATCAGTCATGCCATGGAACTTCTCCGGCAGAGGGCGCAGGGACTTGGACAAAAGGACGATACTCTCCACGTGAATGGAGATTTCCTCCGTCTTGGTCTTGAACACATAACCCGTGACGCCGATGATATCGCCGATATCATACTTGCGGAAATCTTTGAACTCCTGCTCACTCACCGCATCGGAACGGGTGTAAAGCTGGATCTGTCCCTGATCGTCCTGGATATGGCAGAAGATGGCCTTGCCCATCCCACGCTTGGACATGATGCGCCCGGCCACGGAAACGGTCTTTCCCTCAAAGGCCTCGTAATTGTCCCGAATCTCGTTGGAATACGCATTGCGCTCATAGCGAGTCTGCTGGAAGGGATCTCTCCCCTCTTCCCGCAGCCCGGCCAGCTTATCCCGGCGAACCTGCAGGATCTCGCTCAGCTCCTGAACAGGCTCGGCCTGAACATGATTGTTTTCTCCCATTCTGCTTCTCCCTGTTTACTCGTTTTCGACGGAAAGGATCTCAAAAACAAGGTCGCCGACCGGCGCGTGAATGGTCACGGTCTCACCGGCGCGATGGCTGATCAGGCCCTGGCCCACGGGAGAGTCATCGGAAATCCGGCCTTCCATGGGATTTGCTTCCTGAGAGCCGACGATGGTGTACTCCTCCTCGAAGTCATCCTCCACGTCGCGAACGCGGACCTTGCTGGACAGGGTAACAGCGTCCTTGGGAGCGTCATGGTCGATGTTGTCCACGATCTCGGCATTCTCGATCAGAAGCTTCAGGTCTGCGATCTTACTGTATAGCTTGCCCTGCTCGCTCTTGGCCTCGTCATATTCGCTGTTCTCGGAAAGGTCGCCGAAGCTGCGGGCTTCTTTGATCAACTCCGCCACTTCCTTTTCCCGCACGGTCTCCAGGTAGTACAGCTCTTCCTTCAGGGCGTCCAGACGTTCCTGGCTCATCTTAAACTTATTCACATTGGCCATAAAGCAGGTCTCCTTTTCATATTACATGCAGTCGGTATTCCGCCGGCTGAACAGTTTTTGATTATATCGGTCCTTTTATCGGATGTCAACTTAAAAGTCTCAGCGCAGCCATCAGCTGATCGTCGTCGGAAATACTGGCCGTACCGTCTTCGCCGCCGGTGGTGCCTTCGGTGGTACCGGTGGCAGATTCATCACTGTTATATACGATGAAATCGGGTACAACGCCGCCGGTGGCGCAAATGTCCACGCCGCTGGGGGTGAGGTAGCTTCTCGTGGAGAGGCGGATGGCACTTCCGTCCGATAGCGGAAGCGTCTCCTGTGAACGGGTGTTGCCATAAGTAGGCTCGCCCATCAGCGTGGCCCAGTTCCATTCCTTCAGCACGGCGGCAAAAAGTTCCGCTTCTCCATAGGTTCCGGAATTGAGAAGTACACAGGTGGGCATCTGCAGATTCATGGAATCAGATTCCGTCACGGAGACGACGCCCTTCTTGTCCACTTCAGAGAAGAGACGTCCTGCAGGAAGCAGATAATCCAGCAGCACCGCTGCCTCAGCGGCGAGACCGCCGGGATTGTTGCGAACATCGATCACCAGAGAATCTGCCCCTTGTCCCAGCAGATACTCAATGGCGTCAACTGCGGACTGACCGCTGCCAGCCTCAAAATTGTGGATCTGGATATAGGCGGCGCCGGTTTTTTCCATACGGAAATTCACGGACTCCGCATTCACGTTGGTGCAGTCCACTTCGATGGAGCCCTGGCCGTTGGCGATCTCCAGCACGAACTTGGTGTTGAGCTTTCCGCGGATCTTGGTGCGGACCTCATCCGTGGTATAGCCCGTAAGCTTCTCCCCGTCCAGCGCCGTGATGATCATGCCGGTCCCCACACCTGCGTTGGCAGCCGGAGATCCGGGATAGACCGAAATCACCTGAAAGCCGCCGTTAGCCTCATCCTTTACGATGGAGAGGCCGATATCGGCATAGTCGTTGCCAGTGGAAAGCTGATAGGCCCGATATTCGTCCGCGGTCATGAAATAGCTCCAGGGATCTCCCAAGCCCAAAACCATGGAAGAGGCCGCCGCATCCGCCATCACGGAACGGTCCACCGGCTCGATGAAATACTCATCCAGCACATCTTTGATCTCAATATAGCGCTTGGCCTCAGCGTAATCTTCCGTGCCTCCCACATCCCGGATCATGGAATTATGGGTGCTCAGATAGGTAAAGGCGCCCACAAGTGCGCACAGGATGACAACGAACTTCAGCGGGATTCCTGCGTTTAAGAGACGCTTGAAAGCAAAATAGATCCGCCGCAGAAGTCTCAGTATCAGATATTTCACACGATCCCTCCTGTAATGAAACAATGCCCGGGGGCACAACAGATTTCCCTTTGCATGGCATAGCCGGGCAGCATAAAACTGCCCGGCATTCGGCATCTCGGGACGCCGAAAGACTTATTCGCCCGCATCCGGCGCGTAGGTCAGGCCGTAGAACCCGCCAACTGCCTCCGGATCCAGTTTTGTACCGCCAGAGCGGATCTCAAAATGCAGATGCGGTCCAGTGGCCCAGCCCGTATCACCAACATAGCCGATGACCTGGCCCTGGCCGACAGCATCGCCTTCCGAAACCGCATATCCAGAAAGGTGGCCGTACAAGGTATAATAGCCGTTGCCGTGATTGATCATGACGCAGTTGCCATAGCCGCCGTTAACGTCGGCCATGATCACAGTCCCACCATCGGACGCAACCACTGCGGAGCCGTAACCAGCACCGATATCCAGACCGGAGTGATAGCGCCACTCACCGAAGATGGGATGGAAGCGATTGCCGAAGCGGCTGGTGATATAGCTGCAGCCGGGGCAAGGCCAGGCCCAGGAACCGGACCCGGTGACAGATCCACCGCCACCGCCGCCCTGATATGCAGCGGCTTGACGCTCCTGCTCCTGTTCGGCCACCAACTGGTCGATCCGTTCCGCGACCTCGATCTCGGCAAGAAGGAGCTCATGCAGCTCTTCGTTGCGCTTGTCGATGTCCTCTTCCAGATCCCGGATCAGCTGAGCCGCCTCTTCGATGTCCTTTTCCAACTCCGCCTTGCGGGCAAGGAGGACGTCCTCCTCCTCTTCCAGCTCGGTCTTGTAGCTCTCATATTCAGCCTTTACGGCCTCTGTGTTTTCTCTGGCAGCCAGGTAGTCATCATAAAGCTCCTGATCGCTCTTCATGATGTCTCCGGCGTCGTCCATAGCGGTAAGCAGCTCGCTGAGGCTGTTCACCCGGAGGATCAGGCTGAGATAACTCATCTCACCGTATTCCTCCATGGCTCTCACTCGGGTGCGATAACGCTCCAGCTGCTTTTCTTCCGCAGCCTTTGCCTGCTCGACCTTGATCGCCTCTTCGGCGATGATCTGGTCATAGAGGGAGATCTCACGCTCAATGCTTTCGATCTCCTTGCGCGCAAACTCATTGCGCTCGTCCATGGCCTTTTTCTTTTCGACGACACTGGCTTTTTGCTCCTCCAGCTCGTCTACTTTGGCCTGCTTTTCCTCATGTTCCTCGGCAATGGCTAAACGCTCTTTCCGAAGATCATCGATCTCCTCCTGCGACACTGCCCAGGCCTGGCCGGGAAGCAGCAACAGCAGGAGCACGCAAACAAGCGCGCAGGACAGCAGTCGTGAAACACATTTCTTTCTCATGGTGCATGCTGCTCCTTTAGCAGCCCCAGTATGACATACCGCTAAAGAACTGCTCCGGATCGATCCGGTTTCCGTCCAGGAACACCTCAAAGTGGCAGTGCGTGCCGGTGGCACGTCCGGTTGCGCCAAGATAGCCGATGGTCTGGCCCTGGCCGACAACCTCGCCATAACTGACCGCGTGACCGGACATGTGACCATAGAGTGTCATATAGCCATTGCCATGGTCAATGATCACATAATTGCCATAACCGTCATTGTAGGAGGCAGTGACCACAGTGCCGCCATCCGCGGCAATGATGGGATACCCTTCATGATTGTAGCCGTCAATATCGATCCCGCTGTGGTAACGGACCGCCCCGGTAAAGGGGTCGATACGATTGCCGAAACGGCTGGTGATACGCATGCTGCAGGGCACCGGCCAGACGAAGCTGCCGGTTGCAGGCCCGGAGGGCTGCGTCGGCGTGGGCACAGGCGTGGGTGCCGGAGTAGGGGCGGGCGTGGGAGCAGGTGTAGGGGCGGGTGCTTCGCCGTCGCCGCCCTCGCCGGGCTCTTCGCCGCCCTCACCGCCGGGTTCAGGGTCAGTCGGCTCCTGTGGTTGGGGATTCTCCGGCTCTTGAGGCTGCGGATTCTCCGGCTCCTGCGGAGCTGCGGGCGCCTCGGTGGGCACCGGGGTCGGAATATCGATCCAACCAAGATCGCCTTCGCCGTTATTGTCGTAGTTTTCCTCTTCGCGCTGTCTGGCTTCTTCCTCTTCCTTTGCCTTCTGCTCCTGATATGCGGCAATGAAAGCAAGAATATCCTGGGCTGCGGCAGCCTCCGCGTCTCTCGCGGCCTCATACTGAACCGTCGCGACCTGGATATCCTCTTTCAGATCACTCAGTTCATTCTCCGCCTCCTGAATCTGCTTGGCGATCTCTTTCTTCTCGTCGTTCAGCTTGTTCTGCTTTTCCTCACAGGCGTCACGCAGTTCCTCGAATTCGCCCATGATCCGTTCGCTCTCTTCCCGGGCGGCGCGGTACTGACGCTCCAGCGCTTTGTCGCTGGCCATCACGTCCCCCGCATCATCCAGAGCGGACAGCAGCTCGCCCAGAGTGGAAGACTGCGCAATGAGGACCAGAATATTGAAGCCGCCGTCTTCTTCCATGGCGCGCACTCTTGCCCGATACCGCCGAAGCTGCTCATCCTCCACGGTTCTGGCCTGCTGGACCTCGATGGCCTTCTCGGCAATGGTAAGCTCATAGGCAGCCAGCTGCTGGTCAAGGATCTCCAGGGATGCCTCCCTGGCCTTCATCTCTTCCTCCAGCGCGACCTTTTGCTCCAGAACGCTTGCCTCCTGTTCCTTGAGGCCTTCCACACGTTCTTTGGCCTCGGCGGCGTGAGCGGCAAGCTCCTCCTTCTTCTGTTCCAGTTCGTCGATCTCCTCCTGCTCAATGGCAAACGCAGCAGGAAGAACGGACAGAAACAGAGAGAGGATCATGATCACAGCCATCACAAAGGCCAGGATTGATACCATTTTTTTACGATCCATAAAATGCTCCTTTACAGGGCGCGGCTCACACCTTCAGATAATTCTTAATGGCGTTGACGCCACCGAACACGCCGATCACAACGCCGATCCCCAGAAAAACCGCCAGGATCATCGGCGCAATGGACAGGAAGGGCACGACCTCCAGGATATCCCCGGTGATGGATTCCATCAGGCTTTTGGTGACCAGGTCATACAGGCCCCACTGGGCCAGGAAGCCAAGGCCGCCGCCCAGAAGGCCCAGGACCAGGCCTTCGACCACGAAGGGAAGGCGGATAAAACCGTTGCTGGCGCCGACCATCTTCATGATCGCGATCTCTTCCCTGCGGCTGAAGGTGGCAAGCTTGATGGTGTTGGACATGATGAACATGGACACGAAAACCAGGATCGCCATCAGCACCAGGGCAACGCCGCTGACAATGTTGCGGATCTTGACAAACGTATCGGCATACTCCTGGTGTGCACGTACTCTTGCAATGCCGGGGACGCCTTCCAGCGCTTCCTTGGTCTGGGCAAGCTTTTCGATATCGTTGAGATGGATGATGAAGCGATGCCGGAACACTGTCTCGTCGATTCCTTCCATCAGAGACTTATCGTACTTGCTCATGTAATTTTTCATTGCCTCGCCGCGGGACACGAAGTCTGCGGAGCTGATATTGCCCACAGCCAGGATCTGGCTGCCGATGGCCTTGGCTTCCTCTTCGCTCTCGATCTCATCGTCCACGAAGGCGACGACCTCGTTCTGCTTCTCCAGGTCCTTGATCAGATAATTGATGTTCAAGGACAAAAGCGCCACACTGCCCATGATGATAAGGCAGGCCATGATGATCGTAACAGTGGCGAAGGACATAAGTCCGTGAGTCTTGATGCTCCGGAAGCCCTCACGAATCAAATAACTTCCTCTACTCATAGCTGAAATACCCGTCATTTCCGTCGCTGGTCACGTGGCCTTCCTCGATCTTGATGACGCGCTTGGCAAAGGCGTTGACCAGTTCCTTCTCATGAGTCACCACCAGAACGGTGGTCCCCATCTCGTTGATCTTCTCGAACAGGAGCATCAGCTCCAGGCTGCGCACCGGGTCCAGGTTGCCGGTGGGCTCATCAGCCACCAGCATCCGCGGAGAGTTCACCAGCGCGCGGGCAATGGCAACACGCTGCTGCTCGCCGCCGGAGAGCTCATGGGGAAGGCGTTTTTCGCGTCCTTCCAGGCCGACCAACTCAAGCACATAGGGCACGCGGCGGCGGATGTCTTTGGCGGAAGCGCCCACCACGCGCATGGCGAAGGCAACGTTATCGTACACATTCATGTTTTCGATGAGGCGGTAATCCTGGAACACCACGCCCAGCGTACGCCGCATCTTCGGCAGCTTGTGGCGCCGAATCTTCATCATGTCAAAGCCGTTGACGATGACGCGGCCCGCATCGGCCCGGACCTCGCCGGTGATCAGCTTCATCAGACTTGTCTTGCCGGACCCGGAAGGGCCGACAAGGAAGACGAATTCGCCGTCATCAACCTTCAGATCTACGCCGTCCAGGGCTTTGGCGCCGCTGTTGTCGTAGGTCAGCTTGACTTTTTCAAAGCGAACCATAGTTATCCTCCGTTATATGGGATTTGCGAACGATCTTCGATCATGCGGATCTATGGGGAATCGTCCCCTGCTCCGAACACTCAGTATCTGAAATTATTCAGAGAATCCAGGTACATTTTGACCATCATGGCTACCTTGAACACGATGGCGTGGTCGAATTCTCTCAGGTCCAGGCCGGTGATTTTCTTGATCTTCTCCAGCCGGTAAACCAGGGTATTGCGGTGGACGTAGAGCTTTCGGGAGGTCTCGGAGACATTCAGGTTATTCTCAAAGAAACGGTTGATGGTCTCCAGCGTGTCCTCGTCCAGCGTTTCGATGGGATTCTTCTTGAACACCTCGTTCAGGAACATCTCGCAAAGGGTGGTAGGCAGCTGATAGATGATACGGCCCAGACCCAGATTTTCATAGTAGATAATGGACTTCTCGCTTTCGAAAATCCGACCCACGTCAATGGCGACCTGCGCTTCCTTGTAACGATCCGCCAGCTCACGCAGATGACGGGCCGTGGTGCTCACGCCGATGACACAGCGGATCCCCAGCTCTTCGTGCAGCGCATTCTCGATGCTGTTGGCGACCTTTTTGACCTCGTCCAGATTATCGGGATTCAACAGGGACTTGACAACGACCACATCAGTCTCATTGATGTTCAGAACAAAGTCCTTCTGCTTATCCGGGAAGACCCGTCCGATCACCTCCACGGCAGTCACGTCGGCATTGTTCATCTGACGTACCAGCAACACGATTCGGGGCTCATCCGTGACAAAATGCAGCTCCTTGGCACGGACATATACATCGCCAGGAAGGATATTATCCGAAATGATATTTTTGATAAAAGCGGCCTTATTGTGCTTTTCCTCGAAATTATTCTTGGCTTCACTGAAGGCCACCGCGGCAACGGCACACACGGTACGGGAGACGCCGTCCGTCCCTTCCACAAAGGCGGAAAAGTCCAGCTTACCACTCTCGGAATTCAAGGCGCAGAAGCTGCGATTCTCCGCGGAGACAGGCAGACCGTGAGCCTGCTCCAGGTCAAAACTGTGGAAATCGTCCAGGCGGGAACCGATCATCGCAAGCTCGCTTGCCGCGACAACGAATCCCTGTTCGTCCACGACGCCGATGGGGCGATCCACCGCGTCCTTCATCTGAATAATCACGTTCTGGAAAATTCTGCTGGACATGTTATCTCCTCCTGTGAGCAGCGGTCAAAGCCAATCTGGTCAAATTGCCAAACCCCCGCATAATATCTTTGACCATAATAACTCCAAAGCTCGTGATTTTCAATAGAAAATGCATTGTTTTTTTGTGAATTTTTTTGTTTTTGTGGTGGGAACGCTCAAAAAGCTTCAAAAAATGGCTTGACTTTTGACATTTTTCCCATATGTCAAGTTCTGAACACTCTGCACAAATCCTCCGGGCCCAACTCTTTCCAGCCTCCCGGGCCGAGCGTTTCGTCCAGAAGGAGACCGCCAATGGACAATCTTTTCAGTTCTTTCACAGGAAGGCCTCGGCTAGCCAGCATTCTGCGGACCTGGTGGTACTTCCCTTCCGTCACGCGGACCAGACATCTGTCGTTGCCGAGCAATTCCAGTTTGGCCGGCAGACATGTGGTGCCATCCCGCAGAAGCAGACCCTCCTGAAAGGCCTTCACATCCTCCTCGTCAGGCTCGCCCTCTACGGTGGCACAATAGCATTTTTCGACCGCAGACTTTGGGGAAATGACCCGATGCAGAAAATCCCCGTCATTCGACAGAAGCAGCAGGCCGCTGGTATCCTTATCCAATCGCCCAACCGGCGAAAGACCCATCCGGCGATATTCCGGCGGAAGCAGATCCAGCACGGTCTTTTCGTTCTTGTCCTCGGTGGCGCTGACAACGCCAAGCGGCTTATACAGCATCAGCGTGCGGACCGAAGCGGCTGTAATAAGGCTGCCGTCAAAACAGATCTGATCGCTTTCCGGGTCCACTTTCCAATCGGCGCTCTTCACCGCGGACCCGTTCACACTGACGCGGCCGCTGCGGATGATCTCCCGCAGCTCTTTCCGGGAGGCAAGCCCCTGATCGGCAAGGAACTTATCCAATCTGAGCTTCGGCATACCATTTCCTCCAGCAGTATACAGTTCGTGACTTGTACACTATAGCAGATTTTTAACCATTTTGCAACCATTTTTATCTATTTTGACTTAGAGGCGCTGGAGAACGCCCCCCCGAAAAAAGGCAAAGAACCGTGCTCGTACATAATCCTCACGTCAGTGAATAAGCTTTTGTGGAGGTGACAGACATGAAGCAGAAAACAGGGATAAGCAGAAATCGAAAGAAGGCGCTGCGGATCGTGTTGGTCGCAGCGATCCTGCTCACGGCATTGATCCTGTTCCGGGAAAGCAAAGGCGGTGATGGGGTATCCACCGCAGAGGGACGGGCAGCCTTTCTTCAGCAATTTGGCTGGGAAATCGATCCAGCCAGCGAGGATGTACGCACCGTACAGCTTCCCCAGGTACTGGAGGGCATGCTGCTGCGCTACAACGAGGTACAGCTCAAGCAGGGTTATGACCTGACCGGGCACTTGGGCGAAAGCTGCCAGCAATTTACGTATCGGGTCCTGAATTATCCGGACAAGGAGCAAACCGTTCTGGCAACGCTGTATGTCCAGGGTGACAAGGTGATTGCCGGGGACATCCACAGCACTTCCCTAAACGGCTTCCTCCAAGGCCTCAAAAGCGAACAGGTTCCGGAGCAGGAATAGTTTTACAGCCGCACCGAGCGATCTCGATGCGGCTGTAAGTTTATCTGTTGCTCCATTGTGTATAGTCGGCGCCGATCTCCGGAACAAGGGATGCGAAATATCCGCTGAAAGAGCTGTGGTTGTTTTCCCATTCCCGCTGCAGCGCCCCGTCCGGATCCAGCACAGGGATCTCTCGAAGATCGCCGAGAAAGTAGCCCAGGTTCAGCTTGCAGGCATAATCGACCAGCTTTTGCGCCGTCTCCGGCTCATACTCCATTTTAGCCAGGTTCTCTTTCGCCTGCCTTTTGGTACGGGCGTAAAGCCGCTCTATGGCGTACGCCGGGAAGCCCCGAAAATCCACATTTTCGATTCCCTGCTCCTTCGCCCAGGCGTCGAGATCCACGCTCCTTGTCTCATAGCGGAGCAGATCTCCCTCCCGGTACAAAAGGCCATAGCGGCACGCGCTCATGGTAAGCGGCGATGTGGCGATCTCGGTTACCGTTCCCTCCGTATGGATGTGCTGAATGTGCATGTGTCCGCTTAGCATCAGCGGCACTTCATAGCGCTCCAGCAGCCCGCGAAGGGCCTCCGAGCATTCCAGCATATATCCTCCCCGGAAAATGGAATGCTGATACAGATTCTGATGACAGGCAGCCAGGATCTCCATCCCCTCTGCCCGCGCAGTGGACAACTGCTCTTCCACCCAGGCCAGGGTCCTTTTGGACAGGCTGCAGTAGTCATGGAAGGTGTTTGCATCCAGCATGAGAAGTCTTGTGCTGCCATTCAACTGCGCCATATAGCTCTCGGAATCCGTGTCCCGGGACAGCGCCTCCTCAAAGCCAAATGCTCCGTAGATTTGGCTGAATTCCTCCCCGCTCACGCTGGGCACCGGCTCATACCCGTCTCCGAAAAACGCGGCGGAACTCCCCCGATAGACATCGTGGTTGCCGGGCAGCACAAAAACCGGGATCTCCGCGTCCTCCACTCGCTGAAGCTTCGCCGCAAGAGATTCATGGCTGGCCCGTGCACCGTTGAAGCTGATATCTCCGGTGAGGATCAAGGCTTCCGGCTGCTGTTGGATCACCTCCGCCAGGAAGGCGTCCGTGATTTCCACGCAATACTCTGTCACCTTGCCGTCTCCGTTTTCCAAAACACGTTGGAAATACGCGCCGTGGTCGGTGAGCTCCGGCGCCAGATAATGCAAGTCTGAGGCTGTGATTACAAAATATCCGCTGTGCGCTTCATCTGCTTTCTCTCCGCAGGCGCCGAGACTCATGCAGAGCAGCAAAACCAAAAGCGCAGCAAAAGCACGTCTTCCTCCCATTGGCAATCTCACCTTCCTTTGATGCAATTATATCGGACGATCCTTCACCGCGCAAGTACCGCTTCTATTTCTTGCGATTTTGCTCCTTTGTGATATACTCACAGTAAAGGAGCTGATCGTATGGAACACAAAGGTACTGTCCTGTTGGAAACAGCACGTCTTTTGCTGCGCCCCTTTACCCCTGAAGACGGGGATGCCATGTTCCGAAACTGGGCGCATGACGCTGAAGTGACCCGTTACCTGACCTGGCAGCCTCATGCAGACGTCTCTGTCTCCCGTCAGATTGCGGAAACCTGGGCGAAAGAAACTGAAAACCCGGATTTCTATCAGTGGGCCATCGTGCCGAAAGCTTTAGACGAACCCATCGGCAGCATCTCCGTGGTGCACATGAACGAACAGTATGAATCTGCCGAGCTTGGCTACTGCATCGGCAAAGCCTGGTGGGGCCGGGGTATTACCGCAGAGGCCCTGCGCGCTGTGATCGAATTTCTGATCCGGGATGTTGGCTTTCAGCGTGTCTCTGCCCGGCATGATGTCCACAATCCCAATTCTGGTAAGGTCATGCGCAAGGCCGGCATGAGGCAGGAGGGCGTCATCCGCCGCAGCGGCAGCAACACCAGCGATCCCTGCTGCGATCTTGCGCTGTACTCCATCCTGGCTGGAGAGCTTGACGCGCCCTCCCCTGCTTTCCGCCCTGTTGCGCGGGTAAAACAGATGCTGTCCCCGGAGGAATGCATCCGTATTCTGAAACAGCAAAAGCGGGGCGTTCTCTCCGTTCTCGGCGATGATGACTACCCTTATGCGCTTCCCATCAACCACTGGTATGACCCGGAGGACGGAAAGCTCTATTTCCACAGCGGGATGATCGGTCATAAAATCGACGCCATGAAGCGTTGGGAAAAGGCCAGCTTCTGCGTTCTGGAGCAGGCAGAAACGGCGGAAGACGGATGGTCCCTGTATTTTCACAGCGTCATTGTCTTCGGCCGCCTGGAGATCGTGGAAGATCACGAACGCGCTCTTGAAATCAGTCGTAAGCTCTCCTATCAGTTCACCGATGACCGGGACTATATCGAATGGGAGGTGGCCCATTCCGGTCACCGTGTTCTCTGCTTCTGCCTCACGCCGGAGCATATCACCGGCAAACGGGTGCATGAGAAATAGTTTTGAGTATGCAGTTTTGAGTTTTGAGAATCCCTTACAAATACAGAAAAACCTCCGAGAAAACGATCTCGGAGGTTTTTCTTATGATCTCAAAACTCAAATCTCAAATCTAAAAACTTATTTGATCAGGCATTTGCCGGTCATGTCGGCGGGCTGCTCGATGCCGATGAGCTTCAGGATCGTGGGAGCGATATCGGCAAGTCTGCCCGGCTCCAGCTCGATCCCCTTCTGACGCACGCAGAAGGGCACGGGGTTCGTGGTATGGGCGGTGTTGACCTTGCCGGTCTCATCGAACATCACGTCGGCATTGCCGTGGTCGGCCGTCACAAGCAGGACCACGTCGTCGTGCTTCTCTACTTCGGCCAGGATCCGGCCCATGCAACCGTCCACGGTCTCCACGGCCTTCACAGCAGCTTCCATCACGCCGGTGTGACCCACCATGTCGCAGTTGGCGAAGTTGCAGACGATCAGGCTGTACTGCTCGGAGGCGATGGCTTCCACCACCTTGTCGGCAACCTTCTCCGCGCTCATCTGAGGGATCAGGTCATAGGTGGGGAACTCCTTGGGAGAGGGCACCAGGCAGCGGTCCTCGCCCTCGCACTGTTTCTCCACACCACCGTTGAAGAAGAAGGTGACGTGGGCGTACTTCTCGGTCTCCGCCACGCGGAACTGCTTGAGCCCCCGGGAGCTGATGATGTCGCCGATGGTGTTCTCAATGACCTCGGGAGGATAGGCGATGGGCAGCGGCAGCGCCTCGTCATACTGGGCAGTGCAGACGTAGCTGAGCGGATACACGGTCTTGGGACGCTGGAATCCGTCGAAATCGGGCAGGTTCAGGGCCCAGGTCATCTCACGGGCACGGTCGGGGCGGAAGTTCATAAAGATCACGCTGTCGCCCTGGTTGATGGCGCCGTCCTTGCAGACCACGGTGGGCTCCACAAATTCATCGGTGACGCCTTTGGCGTAGCTGTCTTCCACAGCCTTCACGGGGTCAGTCGCTTCCACGCCCTCGCCGCAGACGATGGCGCGATAGCCCTTCTCCACACGGTCCCAGCGCTTGTCGCGATCCATGCCCCAGAAGCGGCCCTGGATGGTGGCGATCTGCGCGTTGCCGAGCGACTGGCACTTCTCGTGCAGCTGCTTGACGAAGCCTGCGCCGCTGGTGGGCGGAACGTCGCGGCCGTCCAGGAAGCAGTGGACAAAGACCTTCTCCGCACCCCGCTGCTTGGCCATATCCAGGATGCCGAAGATATGCGTGATGTGGCTGTGCACACCGCCGTTGGAGAGCAGGCCCATAATGTGCAGGGCTTTGCCGTTTGCCTTGGCATCTTCGATAGCCTTGATATAGACCTTGTTTTCAAAGAACTTGCCGGTCTGGATCTCCTGTGTGATCTTCGGCAGGATCTGAAACACCACGCGGCCGGCGCCGATGTTGGTGTGACCCACCTCGGAGTTGCCCATCTGGCCCTCGGGCAGGCCCACGTCAAGCCCGGACGCCTGCAGCTGGGTGCAGGGATACTCGGCAAAGAGCTTGTCCAGATTGGGCTTTTTGGCCTGTGCAATGGCGTTGCCGGCGGTGGGAGGGGCAATGCCGAAACCGTCCAGAATGATAAAAACGGCTTTTTTCATAAAAGAGAGATTCCTTTCTGATACATTTGAGAAAGGGGATGCAAAGTCATCCTTGCATCCCCTGATATACCGGATCAGTCCTGAGCGGTAGCGGCAATGATGGTGGCGAAGTCAACGGGCTTCAGGGAAGCGCCGCCGATGAGGCCGCCGTCGATGTCGGGCT
>CAMOXK010000032.1 GCA_946629065.1 uncultured Clostridia bacterium | reverse complement strand
TGTTGGGTGTAGCTCAGCCTTTCGGCTTCGCTACCCCAACATTTATTATAGAACCGTTATTTTTTCGCCGTTTCTCACTTTCCTTCGACAAAGGGCCGATTTCTAACATTTTTCTAACACTTTTCTAACGCCGTGTTAGAAGAGACTCGACGCCATTTTCTGCGTCAAAAGCTGTTTCCTCTGCATATCCAGGTGCCCGTAAATATTTGCGGTCATCTGAATATCGGCGTGACCCATGTCTCTTCCGACAGCAAAAAGAAAAACTTGCACGGCGGAACGAGCTGCGATATGATAGCAGCAGATGAAACCAATTCCCTCCATGGAGGTGTTTTATATGAGCGTCTATCAGGGTATTTTGAAAAAACTCGAAGCCGGTGAGGCCGTGGCGCTGGAAACTGTGATCCGCGGCAAGAGCGGAACGATCGCCGAGGACTTTTCCCGCCGGCTCACTTCTGTCACGCCCCGGGAGGATCTCAAGGGGCGCCTGGTCGCCGCGGTGACGGCGGAGCGGACGGAAGAGGGCCTGCGGGTCACGGAGCCGATGCTGCCCCAGGAGCGGCTGCTGGTGCTCGGCGGCGGACATATCGCGCTGCATGTGGTCGAGTTTGCGGCCAAGTGCGGTTTTTCCGTCATTGTGGCGGACGACCGGCCCGATTTTGCCAACCGCTCCCGCTTCCCGCTGGCCGAGAAGGTCATCTGCGACAGCTTTGAAAATGCCATCCGCAGCGTCAATCTCACGCCCTATGACTATGTGGTCATCATCACCCGCGGTCACCGGCATGACGCGGACTGCCTGCGGGTGCTGCTGCCGGGCGTGCGCACGGCCTATCTGGGGCTGATCGGTTCGCGCCGCCGTGTCAAAGGGCTGATGGAAATGCTTGCCGAGGAGGGCTATTCCACCGAGCGCATGGAGGAGATCTGCACGCCGATCGGGCTTCCCATCGGGGCGATCACGCCCCAGGAGATCGCGATCTCGATTCTGTCGGAGCTGATCGCCTACAAGCGCCTGCCGGAGCACGGCAAGGGCCGCTGTGTCTGTGATTCGGATATGGAGCTTTCCACGCTGCGTTATCTTGCGGAAAATCACGAGCCGAAGGCCATCGTCACCGTGATCGAGACCAAGGGCTCCACCCCGCGCGAGGCTGGGGCCAAGATGGCTGTGAGCCCCCTGGGAAAGGTCACCGGCTCCATCGGCGGCGGCTGCAGCGAGGGCGCCGTGATCCGCGACGCGGTCAGGATCATCGGCACGGGGCGCTATCAGATTGTCGACATCGACCTGACCGGCGAGGTGGCGGAATCGGACGGCATGGTCTGCGGCGGTACGATGAAGGTGCTTGTCGAGGACGGCAGCGAAAACTGAATAAAGCGGCAACAAGCCCCGGGCATGAGCCCGGGGCTTGTCATATAATAATTACTTATTCGTCCACGCCGACCATGACGGAGGTGGCCTTGATGACCGCGTAGGCTTCGCCGCCGACCTTGAGTCCGAGTTCACGGATGGCCGCCATGGAGATCGTGGCGCTCATGACATTGCCGCCGCCGATGTCGATTTTGACGATGCCGTTGACGGCACCCTCATCGATGGCGATGACGGTGCCCTTGAACTGATTTCTGGCGCTGAGTTTCATTTCAAATCTCCTTTCATCTTTGGCTCCCCTGCCTAAGGGGAGCTGTCACAGCGCGTCTCACGCAGCGCTGGGACTGAGGGGTTGACCCGCGTATGGGAGCGGATCATTCGTAAAGCAGCAGAACGTTGGCCGGGGCGACGCCCAGCTCCGCCGGGAAGGACTGGGGGCGCTTCTCCTTGGGGATGCGCCACCAGACTGGCGGGGAGGCGGGGTCCTGCCCGGTATAGCGAAACTGCAGGATGGTCTCGAAGGGCTCCTCCATCTCCTCCACGAAGCGGACGGGAAAGCGGTTGTGGGGAGTGGAGGGGTTGAAATAGTGGGCACGGATGCCTACGGCACGGAGGCCGTTCTCTACCCGGCGGGCGGTCTGCAGCCGGATACCCAGGGCGGGGACCTCCACCTCACAGTCACCGCACTTTCGGGCGGGGAAGATGTTTTTGCAGCCGGTCATCACAGCGGCGGGGATGCTGCCGGGATCGGCAAAGAGCTCCTTGGTGGGCTTGAGAGTGAGAAGCTTGCCTTTGTCCATCACGGCAACAGCGCCGCTCATGTTGTAGGCCTCTTCCCGGCTGTGCGTCACCATCAGGACCTCCCGCCCAAAGCGCTGCAGCATATCCCGCAGTTCGATTTTCAGGGAGTCCCGCAGATGGGCGTCCAGGGCGGAGAAGGGCTCGTCCAGCATGAGGAGCTTCGGCTCGTTCACCAGGATCCGGGCCAGAGCGGCCCGCTGCTGCTGCCCGCCGGAGAGCTGATGAGGCTTGTGGTTCTCCAAGCCGTCCAGCTGCATCAGGTGCAGCATATCCCGCAGCCGTGCCTCTCTGACAGAACGGTCCTTCTCCCGGTTCAAACCACATAGGATGTTCTGCCTGACGGTCATATTGGGGAATAGAGCATAGTTTTGAAACAAGTAGCCCACATGCCGCTCCTGGGGGCGGAGATGGATGTGCTTTTTCGAATCGTACAGCACCCGGCCGTCCAACTCGATGTGGCCGCCGTCCGGCTTTTCGATGCCGGCGATGCACTTGAGAGTCAGGCTTTTGCCGCAGCCGGAGGGGCCTAAAAGACTGGTGATCCCGTCCCCCGCCTCAAAGGCGGCCTGCAGCTTGAATTTCCCCAGATCCTTGCGGATGTCCACGATCAGACTCATGCTTTCACCGCCTTTTTCTGCCGGGCCTCCAGCAGGTTCACCGTGAGCAGCACGACTGTGCTGATGGCAAGATTCACCAGCACCCAGTAGAGGGCGCCCTGCTCGTCATTGTTCCGCCAGAGCTGATAGACCGTGGTGGAGATGGTGGCGGTGCGGCCGGGGGTGTAGCCGATGAGCATGCTGGTGGCGCCGTATTCGCCCAAGGCCCGGGCAAAGGCCAGCACCGTCCCCGCCAGGATCCCCTGGCGGCAGGCGGGCATGCGCACCCGCCAGAAGATGAAGCTGTTGGAAAGGCCCAGGGTCTGCCCGGCATAGCTGAGGTTTTGGTCAAAGCTCTCGAAAGCGCCCCGGGCGGTGCGGTACATCAGGGGGAAAGCCACCACCGCGGCGGCCAGGATCCCGCCGTACCAGGTCATGACGAACTGGACTCCGTATTGCAGGAGCCAAACGCCGAGAGGGCGGGTCTTGCCGAAGATCAGCAGCAGAAAGTAGCCGCAGACCGTGGGAGGCAGCACCAGAGGCAGGGTCAGAAAAACGTCCAGCAGGCCCTTGAGCCAGCGGGGGAGCCTGGCCGCGTAGTAGGCGCAGAAGATTCCCGCGAAGAACACCAGTACACAGCTGATGGCCGCGATGCGCAACGAATTCCACAGCGGGTACAGATCCGCGGTACGGATCCATTCAAAAAAGCCCATAAGTAACTCCGTAGGTTCAGGGGATGTGAAAAGCTGCTTTCACATCCCCGATTTTTACGCGACGGGGGAGAAGCCCACCTTCTCGAAGACGGCCATGGCGGCGTCGGTCTTCAGGAAATCCAGGAAGGCCTGGGCCGCCTCGGCATGCTGGGCGGTCTTCAGCACGGCGGCGGGGTAGATGACCTGGCCGCACATCTCGGCGGTGGCGCTGTCCGCCACGGTGAGACCGGCGGAGAAGGCGTCGGTGCAGTAGACCACGCCGCAATCCACGCTGGCTTCCTTCACCTGGGTGGTGACTTCCTTCACGTTGCTGCCGTAGCTGATCAGGCCGGCATTGGCCAGCTCTTCCTCGTTCAGCTCATAGAAGGCCAGGATCTTCTGCGTGTACTGGCCCACGGGCACGTCGGCGCCGCCCATGGCCATCAGCAGAGAGCCGCCTTTCAGAAGCTGGGCCAGCTGGTCAAAGCTCTCCACGCCCTTGGGGTTGCCCTCGGGCACCACCAGGACCACCTTGTTCTCCAGCAGGTTCAGGCGGCTGCCTTCCAGGACGAAATCCAGGCCTTCGGTGTTGACCTCGGGCTTCGCGGTGATATCCAGCTGGTTCATCTGCTTTTGTCCCGCGGAGATGAACAGGTCGCAGTCCGCGCCCTCCTGGATCTGGGTCTTCAGGGTCCCGGAGGAGTCGAAGTTGTAGACGATGTTGATCTCGGGGTGGTCCGCCTCGTAGACCGCCTTCAGCTCGGTGAGAGTCTCGGTCATGGAGGCTGCCGCAAAGACGATCAGATCGGTCTTCTCCGCGGCTTGCTGAGGTTTGGCGCTGCCGCAGGCGGCGAGAGCAAAGATCATGCCCAGGGCCAGCAGAAGCGCAAGGGGTTTGCGCAGTCTCATTTTGTGTGCTCCTTCTCCCGTATTTCAGGGAATGTATTTATACAAACACGGATTTACGTGTTCATATACACAAAGTTTGAGACCCGGCGCGGCGGACTTACACGCCCTTGCCGAAGCCGCAGTTGGGGAAGTGGCAGACCGGGCAGTTGAGACACAGTCCGCCGTGGCCCAGACCCGCCAGCTGCTCTTTGGTGATGGGGGTGTCCGTCACCAGATAGGGGAGCAGCAGATCAAAAATGGTGCGCCTGGCGTACATGACGCAGCCGGGCAGGCCGCAGACGGGCCTTCCGTCCGGCATGTAGGAGACCAGGAACATGGCCCCGGGCAGCACGGGCGAGCCGTAGGAGACGATGTTCGCCCCGGTGTTTTTGATCGCCAGCGGCGTCTTGTCGTCCGGGTCCACGCTCATGCCGCCGCTGCAGAAGACCATCTCGCAGCCCTTCGACAGCATATCCAGCACAGCCTCGGTGATCGCCTGATGGTCGTCGCCGAGGATCACATGCTCGGTCATCGTACAGCCGAATTCGGCGAGCTTCTGCTCGATCACGGGCGTAAAGGTATCCTTGATCCGGCCGTGGAAAACCTCGCTGCCGGTGGTGACGACGCCGTAATTCCGGGGCCGCACGGGCACCAGACGCATCAGCGGCGTGTCTCCGGCCAGCTCCTTTGCCTTCTCCATGCGCTCCTTTTTGATCACCAGCGGGATGACACGGGTGCCGCAGAGCTTGTCGCCCTTTTTGACCATGAAGCCGGAGGCGCGGGTGGCGATCATCATGTCACCCAACGCGTTGATGGCGCGCAGCCGCTCCAGATCGATCAGCAGCAGGCCGTCCTCCTCGGCGATCAGCTCGATCTTGCCCTCTTTCGGCTCGGTGGCGCGCATATGCTCGCCCATGCAGAAATCCCGCAGGATCTCCGCCGCCTCGTCCTCGTGGAGCATGCTCTCGTCATTCTCCCAGATGTAAAGGTGCTCCTTGCCCACGCTCAGCAGGACGGGGATATCCTCGGGCTGAATGATGTGGCCCTTGCGGAAAACCGGGCCCTTTTTCTCATCCTTGATGATCTGCGTAATGTCGTGGCACAGCACGTGGCCGACGGCGTCCTCTGTTTTGACAAGTTTCATGGCTGCCTCCTCTATTCGTCTCCTTCGGCTCCGCAGAGCCGGTCGATTCTCTCCATCAGCGTGCGCGCCAGCGCGAAACGCCGCGCGTGCGCTGCCTGCGCCTCCGGGGTTTTGCATTTGGCGAGACTGGCGCCGAACCGCTCTTCCAGTTCCACGCGCTCCGCTCCTCTCACCAGCTTGTCGGCCAGGAAGACGAGGCCGGCCTCGTTGAGCGCGTCGCTGTCTGGTTCGGTATGCTGCCGGACGATCTCCGCAAGCTGTGGATAGCCCAATTCGTTCAACCAGATCCCACCGACGGCGGCGTGGTTCTGCTCGCCTTTGGCGATGTCATGCAGCAGCGCCGCGGCGTGGACCGCCGTGCTGTCGAGCGCCATCCCTTTCTCGTTGAGCATGGCGCAAATCTCATCCGCCAGCGCGGCGACAGCGCGGCAGTGCGCGATGAGTGCCTCATCCGCTCCGGAGGCGCGCAGCATGGCAAGGCACAGCGCATCCGACATCTCAGCGCGCGGCGGGCGTCCGACCTCGCATATGCGTAGCTCGCCGTTCTCTTCCTCCAGCACGGTCAGCGAGGTATAGCCCAGCTTGCGGCGCTCTCCCGTGATCGCAGCAATGGCACCCTTGTGGCTGACGAGGGCGATATCCCCCTCGCTCTCATACAGACAGCGCATGATCGCCTCCCGCATCCGCGCCGCGACGGCTTCCTCGCTCTCTGCCCCGTCAGGCAGCAGCGAGGGATCGCGTTCCCGGGCGGCATAGAGCTCGGGATAGCGGGCCATGATCTCGCGGAAGGAAAGTCCGTCCCACACGCCCATGTCCTGCTCCTCCAGACCGGGCACGACCCGCGGCGCCTCGCACAGTGGACGCGCCGTCTCGATGGCGCGGACCAGCGGGCTTGCAAATACCGCCTGTACACCCTCCAGCTCTTTCACAAAGGGCAGGCGGGCGGCCTGGATACGTCCCAGTCGGCCCAGGGGAAAGTCGCTCCGTCCGCCCACGCACCAGCGCTCCCCCAGAGGAATGTCCGGCATGGCGTGGCGAATCAGCCAGATCTTACGGCTCATAGTTCTTCTCCAAAGTATTCTTCAAACAGATCCGCGGCGTCCTGCCGCAGGCGCTGGGTATAGCCGCGGTAGCATTCCAGCAGCCGCTTGCCCTTTTCGGTCAGCCGACTCTCGCCCCCGTTGGCGCCGCCCTGGCTTCGTTCCAGCAGAGGAAAGTGGAGCTGGCTTTCCAGCGCGTGGATGATGTTCCAGCTGCCGGAATAGGAGATCTGCATCCGCTGGCAGGCGGTGCGGACCGATTTGGTCTCGTCCACCAGCGCCAGGAGCATGGCGGTGCGTTCATCAAAAAAGGGCCGCTCCCGGGAAAGGGAAATGCTGATCTCCGGGCGGATGAGCTGCTCATTGTGGTATTCCAGCAGTGCACGGTAATCCTCCGGCGTGTCCGCGTCGTGGAGGATCCCCGCGTCGTCCACGGGGATCTTCGTCATCTCCGTGCCGCAGCGCGAGATCGCGCCCTGCAGGCCGCCCTCGCCGCTGTCCGAGAGGAGCGTATCCACCAGCGACGCGGCGATCATCAGCGGGTGTCCGGTCTGACCCTCACAGACGGGGCAGGCGAGTTCCGCCTCCGAATCGATCAGTGCGGCAACGGTCGCAGCGGTGAACAGGGGAATGTCCACCGGCGTAAACAGGATGCGGTCGCACTTGTCCTTGAGATAATTGAGGCCGATCTTGGCCGAGTCGAACATCTGCGTCGTGGCATAGGCCTCGTTGCGCAGGAAAACCAGCCCGCTGTTGGAAAGGTGCCGCTCCAGCTGCTGGGCATTATAACCTGTCACGACCGCAATCCGGCTGACGCCGGCCTGGTGAAAGGTGGCCACGACCCGCTGAGCGATGGAGATGGAGCCGATATTCAGCATGGGTTTGAAATCGCCCATGCGGGAGCTCATTCCTGCAGCTACGATGACAGCGCCGATCTGCACAAAAATCGCCTCCGATTTCTTACGAATTACAAGCAGATACATTTCGATATTTTTAAGTATAAGCCGATAATGCAGGTTTGTAAAGCGCAAAAGTCTGTACACGGGCGTTTTTTTCGCATATAATCAAAATGAACGTAAAAAGGAGTTGGGCGTATGAGAATCTATGTCTGGGGCACCGGCTGTGCGGCCGGAGATCTGATCGACGCTGGCCTGGCCATCGGGCAGGTGACGGCCTTTCTGGACAGCGAAACGGACGGAGGCAGCTTCTTGGGGCGGCCGGTCCTCCGGCCCGAGGAGGCAGACACGCACGGAGAGTATCTTGTCCTGGTCGCCAGCCGCCATGTGGAGGAGATCGCCCGACAGGCGGCCGCCTGCGGCATCGGGGAAGAGCGGCTGCTCTTTCTTCGGGACAACTGGAGGCTGACAGACCGCAATACAGACTACGGCCGGGCACGGGAAGTCCTGCCCCCGGCGCTGCTTGCCGCCCTGCGGAACCCGCCCCGGGCAATCCGTCCGCTGCCGCCCAGGCCCGGCAGCCCGCTGACGGAGCGGGATCTGGAGGGCGACTATGTGCGCGTGCGTACGCTGGAGCTGCTGTGCGCCGGACTCGGGGACGTCCCCGGCGCGGCCGCGGAGCTGGGCGTGTACCGGGGAAGCTTTGCCCGGTGCATCAACGCCCTGCTGCCGGAGCGGACGCTCTATCTCTTCGACACCTTCGAGGGCTTCGACCCGGCGGAGGCACAGGGGCAGGGCGGCGGCTTTGTGGAGGCCCACCGGAACACCTCGGCCGAGACGGTGCTGCGTCTGCTGCCGCACCCGGAAAAGGCCGTGATCCGGCAAGGGCTGTTTCCAGCCACGGCGGAGGGACTCGAAGAGCGCTTTGCCCTCGTCTCGCTGGACGTGGACCTGGAGGAGAGCACGCTCGCGGGGCTGCGCTTTTTCCTGCCCCGGTTGAGTCCGGGCGGCTGCCTCCTGCTGCACGACTACAACAATCCCCGGCTGCCCGGCGTCAGGCGCGCGGTGGAGCGATGGGAGGCGGAACAGGGGCGGCTCCGGGCCGTACCGCTCTGTGACGTCAACGGAACGCTGGCAATTCTTGTATGATTTGTGAGTACTTCAATATAATAAAACGCGCTGCTTGTGCAGCCTGTACAAAAAGCAATTCGCAAGTTCTGCGAATTGCTTTTTGTTATAAGTTGATTCTTCCGCTTTTTGAAGCGTATCATAGAAGTGTAAAAGAATGTCCGGAAAAGGGGGCGATTCCCATGGGCGAGGAGCTGTTCGAGATCGTTGCGCATGAGGTGACGGTCGAGGTCCGCGATGAAAAGACCGGAGAGGTCTTCCGCCGCGAGCTTCCCATCGACTATTTTGAAAACGCCAATTTTCTCCGCCTGAGCGGCGAAAACCTGGACGGGAGCCTGTCCCAGCTCGTGTTTTATACGCCGCGCGGCATCGAGCGCGTCAAGGACATCACCGGCAAGGGCCCGGACCACGACCGCTGCGGCGGTCACGGGCACTGAAGAGAAAACCAAACAGGGTACACATATGCAATAAAAAAGGAGGAAAACACATGATCAGAAAAACGCTTGTCATCAACGGCGTTACCCGGAACCTGGTCCTGGACAAGGACGAGACTCTGGCAACCGTCCTGCGTGAGCACCTGCTGCTGACCGGCTGCAAGATCGGCTGCGGCGAGGGCCATTGCGGCGCCTGCAATGTCATCATGAACGGCAAGGTCACCAAGTCCTGCATCTACAAGATGAGCAAAGTTCCCGACAACGCCGAGATCACCACCATCGAGGGTGTCGGCACGCTGAGCGACATGCACCCGCTGCAGGTGGCCTGGATGGCCCACGGCTGCGCCCAGTGCGGCTTCTGCACGCCCGGCTTCATCATCAGCGCCAAGGTCCTGCTCGAGAACAATCCCAGCCCCACCCGCGAAGAGGTCCGCGACTGGTTCAACAAGCAGCGCAACCTCTGCCGCTGCACCGGCTACAAGCCCCTGATGGACGCCGTTATGGACGCCGCCGCCGTGCTCCGCGGCGAGATGACCAAGGAAGACCTGGTCTTCAAGCCCACCGGCGACAGCATCAAGGGCACCAAGTACATCCGTCCCTCCGCCGCCCAGAAGGTCACCGGCACCTGGGACTTCGGCGCTGACGACGCGCTGAAGATGCCCGGCTGCCTGCGCCTGGCTCTGACTCAGGCGAAGGTCTCCCACGCCAACATCAAGAACATCGACACCAGCGAGGCCGAGAAGATGCCCGGCGTCGTGAAGGTCATCACCTACAAGGACATCCTGGCGGCCGGCGGCACCAACCAGATCAACGGCCTGGTCATGCTGCCCAAGCACAACAAGACCGACGGCTTTGAGCGCCCGGTCCTCTGCTCCGACAAGATCTTCCAGTTCGGCGACGCCATCGCCATCGTCGCGGCCGACACCGAGGAGCATGCCCGCGCCGCGGCCGACGCCGTGAAGGTCGACATTGAAGAGTTGCCCGCCTACATGAACGCGCTGGACGCCATGGCGCCCGACGCCATCGAGATCCACCCGGGCACCCCGAACGTCTTCTATGAGACCAACTGCATCAAGGGACCCGACTTCGACTGGGATTCCATCCCCGACGAGCAGCAGGTCGAGATCGAGAGCTACTGCTCCCGTCAGCCCCACCTGCACCTGGAGCCGGACAACGGCTACGGCTACATCGACGAGGACGGCATGGTCACCGTGCACTCCAAGTCCATCGGCATCCATCTGCATATGCCGATGATCGCGGCCGGCATCGGCGTGCCGATGGAGAAGCTGCGCATCATCCAGAACCACGCCGGCGGCACCTTCGGCTACAAGTTCTCCCCGACCAACGAGGCCCTGATCGGCGCGGCCGTGAAGATCCTGGGCGTGCCCGTGTCCCTGAACTTCAACCAGTTCCAGAACATCACCTACACCGGCAAGCGTTCGCCTGCCTTCATGCACATCAAGCTCGCGGCGGACAAGAACGGCAAGCTGCTGGCCCTGTGGGGCGACAACTATGTCGACCATGGCCCGTACTCCGAATTCGGCGACCTGCTGACCATGCGTCTGAGCCAGTTCACCGGCGCCGGCTACGGCATCGCCTCCATCCGCAACAAGAGCCAGACCGTGTTCACCAACCACGCCTGGGGCTCCGCCTTCCGCGCCTACGGCTCTCCCCAGTCCTTCATGGGCTCCGAGATCGCCATTGACTGCCTGGCCGCCAAGATGGGCATCGATCCCTTCGAGATGCGCGCCATGAACTGCTACAAGGCCTCCGAGCACACCACCATCCCGACCGGCTATGAGCCCGACGTGTACTGCGAAGAGGACCTCTTCAACAAGGCCCGCCCGCTGTATGAGGCCGGCAAGAAGAGAGTCGCCGAAAAGAACGCCGCCTCCGACGGCCGCTACAAATACGGCATCGGCGTGGCGCTGGGCGTTTACGGCTGCGGCCTGGACGGCGTGGACTCCTCCTCCGCCTATGCCGAGCTCAACAAAGACGGCACCGTGACGATCTATGTCTCGTGGGAGGATCACGGACAAGGCGCCGACATGGGTGCGCTGGTCTCCGCCCATGAGACCCTGCGTCAGGCCGGCTTCAAGCCCGAGCAGATCCGCCTCGTCATGAACGACACCAAGTACACGCCGAACTCCGGCCCTGCCGGCGGCTCCCGCTCTCAGGTCATGTCCGGCAACGCCTGCCGCCTGGCCGCCGAGGCCCTGCTGGCCGAGATGAAGAAGGACGACGGCACCTGGCGCACTTACGACGAGATGGTCGCCGACGGCAAGAAGCTGAAGGTCGAGGGCAACTGGGTCACCACCTACTGCGCCGACCACCCGGTGGATCAGGACACCGCCCAGGGCGAGCCCTTTGCCACCTACATGTACACCATCTTCCTGCCCGAGGTCTGCGTCGACACCCAGACCGGCAAGGTCAAGGTTGAGAAATTCACCTGTGTCGCCGACGTTGGCACCATCATGAACAAACTCCTGGTGGACGGCAACTTCTACGGCGGCCTGACCCAGGGCATTGGCCTGGCGCTGAGTGAGGACTTCGACGATCTCCAGAAGGAGACCAGCCTGCTTCGCTGCGGCATCCCGTACCCGAACGACGTTCCCGACGACATCGAGCTGCACTTCAACGAGACCTACCGTCCGAATGGCCCCTACGGTGCCGCCGGCTGCGGCGAGGCCCCGCTGGATGCGCCGCACCCCGCCATCCTCAACGCCATCTACAACGCCACCGGCGCCCGCATCACCCGCATCCCGGCCCGCCCGGACAAGGTGCTCGCCGCGCTCAAGGCGCTGGAGAAGTAATTCTTTCCAAGCACAAATACCCGTGATATAATGGGGATGTGGGAGAATTCCCACATCCCCATTTCTCAACGCCGAATTCTTCGACAGGAGGGAGAGCCATGAGCCAGATTCAGGAACGAGGCTCCACCCATGTTTATAAAGTCAACAAGATCTCCAAGGAAGAGATGGAGAGCATGGTGGAGCGCTGTGTATACGAGCATCCGCCCTTCTGCAGCGCGGCCTGCCCGCTGAAGCTGGACGTACGCGCCTTCCTGGACGCGGCAGCCGCGGGCAACTTCAAGAAAGCCCTGCAGCAGTATGAGAAGATCGCGCCTTTCCCACTGATCCTGGCCGCGGGCTGTGACGCACCCTGTGAAAGAAAGTGCCGCCTGGGCGAAATCGGGGACAGTGTGGCGATCCGCGCGGTAGAGGAGGCCGTCGCCCGCTATGGAGAGGTGACCAGGATCGGCGGGGTGTTTCGCACCCGGAAGAAGAAAACCGCGGCGATTTTCGGCTCCGGCCTCTTTGCGCTTTTCCTCGCCGGGGAAATCGAGAAAAAGGCCTATCCGCTGACGGTGTTCTGCGAGCAGCCGGATCTGGAAGGCTTCCTGCGCTGTGAGACGGATTTCCTCGATGATAATGCTTTCCGCGCAGAGCTCAAGCGCCTGCGGGGCAAGGAGATCGAGTTTGTCTTTGACTGCCGGATCACAAGAGAACTGATCGAAGAAAAGCGCGGCGCCTTTGACGTGCTCTGCTGCGCGGAGGCGGTCCATGCCGCGCTTTACCCGGAGGCTCCCTGCGCGCCGGAGCTCATGTATTGTGCGGACGCGGGCCTCGTCACCGGGCCGACGGAGGGCGTGCTGGGCGCGGCCTTCGGCGCGAAAAAAGCCGCCCTCACCGTGGACAGGCTGGCCCAGAAGCTGGATCCCTCCAACACCCGCGGGACCGAGGGCGCGGTGGAAAGCCAGCTGTACACCGACCTCAGCGAGGCGAAGCGCCTCGCGCGCGTGCCCCTCAACGGAGGCTATTCCAAAGAAGCGGCCATCGAGGAGGCGGGCCGCTGCATTCAGTGCCGCTGTGAGGAATGCCTGAAAAGCTGCGCCTTCCTCGAACACTATAAAAAGCACCCCGGACTTCTGTCCAAGGAGATCTACAACAACACCCAGATCATCATGGGCGACCACCAGCTTAACAAGCCCATGAACAGCTGCTCGCTCTGCGGGCAGTGCACCGTGGTCTGTCCCAACGGCTTTGACATGGCCCAGGTCTGTCACCGGGCGCGGCAGAACATGGTTTCCACGGATAAAATGCCCCTGGCCCCGCATGAGTTTGCGCTGCTGGACATGCTCTTTTCCAACAACGAGGCCTTTCTCGCAAGGCCCCAGCCGGGCTATGAGCGCTGCAAATACGTCTTCTTCCCCGGCTGCCAGGCCGCGGCTATCGCGCCGGAGACCGTGCGCGCCGCCTATGAGGATCTCTGTGCCAGGCTCGATGGCGGCGTGGCGCTGATGCTGGGCTGCTGCGGCGCCATCTGCGACTGGGCCGGGCGCTATGAGATGGAGGCGCAGACCCGGGAATTCATCGACCGGGAGCTGGCGCGGCTCGGCGATCCCATCGTGATCGCGGGCTGCCCGACCTGTAAAAAAGAACTTTCGACCCACGAGGGGATTTCCATAAAAGGCATTTGGGACGTTTTGCTCGAGCTCGGGCTGCCGGAGGGCGCGCACGGGCTCGACCGCCCGGCGGCGCTGCACGATTCCTGCGGCGCCCGCGGCGACGAAGAGACCCAGACTGCCATCCGGGAGCTTGCCGCCCGGCTGGGCTGCGAGCTGATCGACACTCCTTATTCCGGCGACCGCTCTCCCTGCTGCGGCTACGGGGGGCTTGCCGCCTACGCCAACCGCGAGGTGGCCTCGGAGATGACGGAGAAATGTCTCGAGCGCTCAGACGCGCCCTACATCAGCTACTGCATGGCCTGCCGCGACCGTTTTGCCCGAAAGGGCCGGGAATCGCGCCACCTGCTGGAGCTGTGCTACGGCACGGACGCCGGCGCGCCGCCGGATATCAGCGAAAAGCGGCGCAACCGCCTGATGTTGAAAAAGGAACTGCTGTTGGATCTGTGGCACGAGGAGACGGCTGAAATGAAGCTGGATTTTGAACTGCACTATACCGATGAAGCGCGGCGCATGATGGACGAGCGCATGATCCTGACCGACGACGTGATCGCCGTGCTGCGGGACTTCCGTGAGACAGGCGAAGCAATCCTGGACGGGGAAGACGGCATGCTGGTCGCCCGGAAGCGGGTGGGCAACGCCACCTTCTGGGTCAAGTTTACAAAGGAGAGCGAAGACAGCTTTACCGTCCACCGGGCCTATAGCCACAGAATGAACGTTGTCAAACGGGAGGGATAAGCGTGGCGGCGGAGAAAAACTATTACACCATCGACCCCCAGGGCAAGCTCATGTGCGTGAAATGCGGCGTACCGCTGGAAAAGGGAAAGGCGAAATTCATGTATCTGGACAACGGTTTTCCCGTGGAACTGCCGGTCTGTCCCCGCTGCGGCTTCGTCTACGTGCCGGAGGAGCTGGCGCTGGGCAAGGTGGCGTCCGTGGAACGGGCGCTGGAGGATAAATGAAGGGCCACCCGGGCGGCGAGGCACACACCCGCCGTATGCTGGAACTGGCCGCGTTGGAGCGGGGGGCGCGGATCCTCGACATGGGCGCCGGTGCGGGCGAAACACTCCGCCTGCTGCGCGCTCTCGGCTTTGACGCCGTCGGCGTTGATCTCGCGCCTCGGGGCGAAGGGGTAGAACAGGGGGATTTCCTGCATCTGTCCTTTCCGGAAGGGAGCTTTGACGCGGTGCTCAGCCAGTGCGCCCTCTTCGTCTCCGGCGACGTGGCGGGGGCGCTGCGGGAGGCCAATCGTCTCCTGAAGCGCGGCGGGAAGCTCCTGCTGTCGGACGTGTTTTTTGAAGCGCCTTTGCCGCTCATGGAGCGGGCGGGCTTCTCTGTCCTTTCGGCGGAGGACATGACGCCGCAGTGGCGGGAGTATTACCTCGAGGCCCTGTGGCGGGAGGAGACGGACTGCTGCCCGCTGCCAAAGGGAAAATGCAGCTATTGGCTGCTGATTGCGGAAAGGAGATAAGGATGGATCTGTTTGACAGAATACTGGAATTGAGCCGCTATGGCTATTTTTGCGGCCAGATCCTGGCGATCCTGATGCTGGAGACCGTAGGGGAGGAAAACCCCGGCCTTGTGAAGGCCATGGGCGGCCTCAACGGCGGTGTGGGCTTTTCCCAGAACTGCTGCGGCTGCATGACCGGCGGCGCCTGCGTGATCTCCTACTTCACCGGCAAGGGCGAGGACACCGGCATGGACGATCCGGAGCACAAGCCGGCGCTGGGGGAGTTTACCCAGTGGTTTGCCGACGAGATCACCGCCGACTACGGCGGCATCGACTGCCGCGATATCACCCACGGCAACCCGGCCAGACGCGTGGAATACTGCCCGCAGATCATCGCGGCGACCTATGAGAAATGCATGGAGATCCTGTCGGAGCGAGGGCTGTTATGATCATCGGAAAAACCAAAAGTGTCTGCCCGGTCTGTCTGCGCGTCGTGGACGCGCAGAAGCGTTCGGAAAAGGACGGCATTTATCTCGACAAGCGCTGTGCCGAGCACGGCGCTTTTTCCTCTTTGATCTGGGAGGGCAACCTGGCCTCTTATCTCCGCTGGAACAGCGAGAATACCGCCGTCGATCCTCCGCGCGAGGGGCGGGCACCGGAGAAGGGCTGTCCCAGGGACTGCGGTCTCTGCACCGAGCATCTGCGCAAGGGCTGCTGCATGCTGCTGGAGCTGACGCGGCGCTGCAACCTGCGCTGCCCGGTCTGCTTTGCCGCCGCGGGGGAAGCGCCGAAGCCGGATCTCAGTCTCGAAGAGATCGAAAAGCAATACGAATACCTGATGGCCCACGGCGGCCCCTTCAACATCCAGCTCTCCGGCGGCGAACCGACCGTGCGGGACGATCTGCCCAGGATCATCCGCATGGGACTGGAAAAAGGCTTCACCTTCTTCCAGCTCAACACCAACGGTCTGCGCCTGGCCGCGGAGCCGGGCTATGCCGAAACGCTCCGGGAGGCGGGGCTCAACACCGTGTTCCTGCAGTTCGACGCGCTCGACGATTCCGTTTATGTCACGCTTCGCGGCCGGGCGCTGCTGGAGGAGAAAAAGCGCTGCATCGAAGCCTGCGCCGCGGCGGGTCTGGGCGTCGTGCTGGTCCCGGTGATCGCCCGCGGCGTAAACGAGGATCAGGTCGGCGCGATCCTGCGCTTTGCGCTGGAAAATGCCCCCGCTGTCCGCGGCGTCCATTTTCAGCCTCTGAGCTATTTCGGACGCTGCGCGCTGGCGCGTCCGGAGCGGCCCATCACGATCCCGAAGCTCCTGGCCCTGATCGAAGAGCAGACAGACGGTCTGCTGCACGCCTCCGATTTCTACGGCGGCGGGGCGGAGAGCGCCTACTGTTCCTTCCATGCCAGCTATCGCATCAGGGAGGACGGCAGCCTGAAGCCCCTGCCACGCCGGCAGAGCGGCGGCTGCTGCACCAGCTCCGACGATTCCCGTACCTCTGTAGCCGAGCAGTGGAGCGGCTTTGTGCCCGCCTTTGACGGAGATGACGCCCTCACCGAGACCTCCGCGCTGGACGCCTTCCTGGAGCAGGCGAGGCGAAGCACTTTTGCCGTGTCCGGCATGGTGTTTCAGGACGCGTGGAACCTGGATCTGGAGAGGCTCCGCCGCTGCCACATCTGTGAAGTTGACAGCCGATACGGCATGGTGCCTTTCTGCGCCTATAACCTGACCAATCAAAACGGGGAGGCGCTGTACCGATGAGCCTTTCCCGGATCGACGCTCTTCTGCTTGCGCAGGACGGATTGACGCCGGTTACCAGAGTGAGCATTGAACAACTGCAGCTCCGGAAACTCAACGCCCTGCTTGTGCGCGAAAAAGAGCGGGGCGGCTTCTACCGCGACCTGCCCGATCATCTTGATTCTCTTTCCGCTCTCGCCTCTCTCCCCTTTACGACGGACGAGGATCTGGCCCACCATGCGCCGGGGCTGCTGCTCTGCTCCCAGGCGGAGATCCGGCGCGTGCTCTCCGACGCGACCTCCGGTACCACGGGCGCTGCCAAGCGCGTGTTCTATACAGAGGGGGACTGCGAACATACCATTGAGCTCTTCATGGCGGGGCTTGGAGAGCTGATCTTCCCCGGCAGCGTCACGATGATCTGCTTTCCCTTCTCCGGACCCCACGGTCTGGGGGAACTGATCGCGGAAGCGATCGAGCGTCTCGGCGCAAGGCCGCTCAAGCTCGGCGCCGGGCTCAGCTATGGCGAATTTGCCAAGCTGCTGGAAAAAGAAAAACCGGATACCTTTGTCGGTATGCCGGTGCAGCTCCTCTCGCTGCTGCGTGTCTGCGGGCGGGGCAGTCTGCGGCGGGCTCTCATAAGCGGCGACGCCTGCCCTGACGCCGTTCTCCGGGGCTGTGAGGCGATCCTGCAAAGCTGCCTTTTCCCCCATTACGGCTCACGGGAGATGGCGCTGGGCGGAGCCATCTGCTGCAGCGCCCACGAGGGCATGCACCTGCGGGAAAACCATGTGATCGCCGAGATCGTGGACGAGCAGGGCCGCCCGCTGCCGCCGGGCGAGAGGGGGGAACTGGTCATCACTACCATCGGTATGGAGGCCATGCCCTTGATCCGTTACCGCACCGGGGACTATACCCGCGTGATCCCGGGCCGGTGTCCCTGCGGCAGCGAAGTGCTGCGGCTCGATACCGTGCGCCGGAAGGAGACGGCGGAGCTCGCCGCCCTGGACGAGGCACTGTTTTCTCTGCCCTTCGTTGCCGATTACCGGGCAGAGAGACGAAACGGACGGCTGCATCTTCAAATCCTTACTTGCGGCGCGGGCGTGCTGCCCGCGATGGACGCCGAAACAGAAGTACGCCCGGCGAGACCGGACGACCGCAGCCTGTATGCGGGAAAAAGAAAGGTGGAGGAAACATGACGGAAATCGAAAAGAAACAGACGGAAGAGAGTTGTTGCTGCTGCCCGCCTTCTCCCACGCCGGACAGGTCGCAGCATAAAACGGGCTGCCTCCTCTGCGGCAAGCCGCTGGTCTATTTCGGCGAGACGCGGCCGCTGCGCTGCGCCATCTGCGGAAAAGAGGCTGGCGCCAACTGCAGCTGTGAAGACGGTCATTATGTCTGCGACAGCTGCCACGAATCCTCGTCCATCGCTTTTTTCGTCCCCCTCCTGCTGGCCAGCGCGGAAAAGGATCCGCTCGTCCTCTTCGAGCAGGTGGTCGCGCTGCGCCAGGTGCACATGCACGGGCCGGAGCATCACGTCATCGTCCCCTGTGTGCTGCTGACTGCCTATCGCAACAACGGCGGGGAGATCGATCTGGAAAAAGCCTTGAAGGAGGCGGTGCGGCGAGCCTCCCAGGTGCCGGGCGGCACCTGCGGCTACTGGGGCGTCTGCGGCGCGGCGGCGGGCGCCGGGATCTACATGAGTATTTTGCTGGGCTCCAACCCCGTGCACAAGGAGGCCTGGCCGATCCCGCAGCGGCTCGTCGCCGACATTCTCAATACGCTTGCCGACGTGGGCGGACCCCGCTGCTGCAAACGCACCGGGCGGCTCGCCATCACGCGCGCCGCTGATTTCACCGCGGAGCTTCTCGGTGTTGAGATGCCGCTCGGCAAGGTCTTGTGCCGCTATTTCCGGGAAAACCGGGAATGCCTCTTCCGGGATTGCCCCTATTTTCCCGCATAAAAGGAGAGGAAGCCGTGGGCTTTCTCCTCGATGATCAGGCGGTCGGTTCGGTAAAAGCTTTTTGCAAGCTCCTCCCTGCACGGCGATCGAAGGCGGAACCGCAATGATACGTTTCTGCGTCTTGTCCTCCACATGGATCAGTCCAATGCGCGGGCCGCAGCCCGCGGCCCCTTCGAGGTTGTCCATCATGCTCCAGTGTTGATAGCCCGGCACGGGGATCCCCTCGTCCACGGCGCGTTTGCGCTTTTTCAAAAAGTCGCCGAGAACCGATACGGGGATCTCATCATACACCTTGCCGTCTGTTGATGGGTCGGCAAACCACCGGCCCAAAAACCTGGAGCCTTTATGATTTGCCAAGGCCTTCCCCCCCTGGTAGAACCATGGGTTTTGTCAAGCCAAAGCGTCAATACTTCATCGACCGAGGCGCTTACCGTTCCGGTAAGCGCCTCAAGCTGTCGACAAAGTGTCGACAGCTTGAACAGCCAAAATGGAAACTTCCGAAAAAGGTCCCATTTTGGCTTGAATTGAACGTGAAGGGGGCGCCCACCATGAAGGCGGGCAACGACCTCTTCATGCCGGGCTGTGACGCCGATCTGGAGGATATCCTGCGCGCGCTGGAAAGCGGTGCGCTCACAAGAAAAGAGCTTGCGCGAAACGCCTCACGCGTTTATCATAGCATCTGCAAGCTCAACAACGAAAGAAACAGGAGATAAGCCCATGAACAAGATCCTCTTCCATACCGGCTGGACCGTACGGCCCGGCGTGCCCAATCCCTTCGGCGTGCTCTTCGGCTCCGAGCCGGAGGCTGTGCCCGTCACCCTGCCCCAGGACGCCATGATCCTGGAGGAGCGCCGCCCGGACGCCCCCAGCGGCAATCAGACCGGCTATTATCCGGTGAGGTCCTACACCTATGAGAAACGCTTCTTCGCGCCTTTGGCGTGGAAGGAAGAGCAGAACACCCTGGAATTCGAGGGTGTCATGGCCCAGGCCATGGTGTATCTCAACGGCGAACTGATCGCGGCCAACCATTACGGTTATTCTCAGTTTTACGCCGAGCTCAACAGCCGCCTGCACTATGGAGAGGAGAACGTGCTGCAGGTCATCGCCCGCAGCGCGGAGAATAACTCCCGCTGGTATCCCGGCGCGGGCATTTACCGGGACGTGTGGCTGCATCAGGGAGCGTTTGTGCATGTTCAGCCCGAGGGCGTGCGCCTGACCACGGCGGAACTGGAGGAGGGCAGCGCCATGGTGCTGGCGGATGTGGCAGTTGAAAACACCGGCCTGGAGGCGAAAAAGCTGCGCCTGCGCGTGACTCTCACCGCCCCGGACGGGCGGGAGACAAGCGCGGAGAATGTGGTTTCGATCCTGCGGACGGAGACCGTGCAATCCCATCTGCGCCTCCGCGTAGACGAGCCCGATTGCTGGAGCCCCGATCACCCGGCGCTCTACGCCTGGCGGGCAGAGCTCCTTGACGGGGAAACGCTCCTGGACGGCACCGAGGGCAGCTTCGGCATCCGCAAGCTCAGTCTGGATGCCCGGCACGGCCTGCGCATCAACGGCGTGGAGACGAAACTCCGCGGCGCCTGTATCCACCACGACAACGGCGTCATCGGCGCGACCACGCTGCCCGACGCGGAGGAATTCCGCATGCGGCAGCTGAAAGCGGCGGGCTTCAACGCCATCCGCTCGGCCCACCACCCGGCGGCCAAGGCCCTGCTGGAGGCCTGTGACCGCCTGGGAATCCTGGTGATGGACGAGCTTGCGGACATGTGGGAGATGCCGAAGAACAGCGCGGACTACTCCCTGGACTTCGTCAGCGAATGGCGGCTCAGCATCAAGCGCCTGGTGGCCAAGGACTACAATCACCCCTCGGTGGTGCTCTACAGTCTTGGCAATGAGATCCCGGAGATCGGCCGCCGCAGCGGCGGCCGGCGCTGCCGGGAGATGGCAAACTTCCTGCGTTCACTGGATCCCACCCGCTATGTGACCCTGGCCATCAGCGGCTTCCTCGCCATGACCGACCGCATCGATGAGATGAAGGCCGAGATGGCCCAGACCGAGGCCGCCCTGCAGGAGCAGGCCGAATCCTCCGGCAGCGAGGCCCTCAATGCCGCCATGGCCAAGATGGAGCGGCAGAAGATGGACGCCTTTTCCACCAGCCGGGGCCTCAGTGAGGCCATGGAAGAAGTGGCCTGCGAGCTGGACGTGGTGGGCTATAACTATCTCACCGCCCGTCATGCATACGAGCACACCGCGCATCCCGAACGCGTGGTCGTGGGCAGTGAGACCTATCCCACCGAGATCGCGCGGCTGTGGGAGATCGCCCAGCGCAATCCTCAGGTCTTGGGCGACTTCACCTGGACGGGCTATGATTACCTGGGCGAGGCGGGCATCGCCTGCTATCACTACGCCCCCGAGCGGCACGAGCAGGGCTGGTACCCCGACCGGCTTGCCTACTGCGGAGATATCAATCTCAACGCTTATCGCCGCCCGGTGAGCTACCTGCGGGAGATCGCCTACGGCCTGCGCAGGGAGCCCATGATCGCGGTGGAGCGGCTAGATCGCTTTGGCCAGCCGGACAACACCAACGACTGGAAATACTACGACGCCATCGACAGCTGGACCTGGCCCGGCTTCGAGGGCAAAGCAACGATGGCGCATGTGCTTTCCGCTTCCGAGGAAGTGGAGCTTATCCTGAACGGCGTCTCCCTGGGCCGCAAAGCCACCAAGGAGCATGCGGCCGCCTTTGCGCTGAACTATGAACCCGGCGAGCTGATGGCTGTCGGTTATACAAGTGGCAAAGTGGATGGGCGTTTCGTTCTGAGCACGGTGGGGGCGCCCGTAAAGCTCGGCGTGACTACCGATAAGAAAGTCCTGACCGCCGACGGGCGGGGCGCTGTCTTCGTGACCGTGGATCTGCTCGATGATAAAGGTCAGCCCAGCCGCTTTGAGACGAGAAAAGTCACCGTGACCGTTGAGGGCGCGGGCGTGCTCGCCGGCTTCGGCTCCGCCCATCCCCAGTGCGAGGGCAGCTATCAGGATAAGACCTGGGAGACCTTTGACGGCCGCGTGATGGCGGTCGTCCGCGCAACGGCGGAGCCGGGCGAGATCCGGGTGCGCATCGAAGCCGAGGGCTGCGGGGAAGAGACCCTGACGATCAGAAGCGAGGACGGCAAATGACGGAAAAAGAAAAAATGCTTGCCGGGCAGCTCTATGACCCCTCGGCGGAGGATCTGCCTGCGCTGCGGGGAAAGGCCCATGACCTGAGCAGGCAGTATAACCAAGTCCCCGAATCCTGTGAGGAAGAGCGGAAAGCCATCCTCCGGGAGCTGATCCCGGACTGCGGCGAGGGCGTTTATCTCCAGGGGCCGATTCAGTTTGATTATGGCTGCTTTACCAGCATCGGGGAAGGGAGCTATGCCAATTTCAACTTCACCGTGCTGGACTGCGCGCCGGTGCGCATCGGGCGGCACGTGTTCATGGGACCGAACGTCTCCCTCTACACGGCGATCCACCCCCTGGTCTGGCAGGAGCGGGACTTCTATACGAAAGCGGACGGCACCGTGACCGACCGGGAGTATGCCCGGGAGATCGTGATCGGAGATCATTGCTGGCTCGCCGGTGGCGTCACCGTCTGCGGCGGCGTGCACATCGGCGAGGGCAGCGTGATCGGGGCTGGCAGCGTGGTCACCCGGGATATCCCCGCCGGCGTGTTCGCGGCCGGCGTGCCCTGCAGGGTGATCCGTCCCATCACGGACGCGGACCGGATGCTCCCATGAGAGGCCCGAAGCTGCTGACGCCGCCAGGCGGCGAACTGATCTACGACCATACCAACAAGGACGGCGAGCGCTTTCTGCTGGACCGCAGTCTGGAGGGCTGCCTCTGCCTGCACTTTGACCGGACAGTCACCGCGGAGTGTGCCCATGTGGAGTTGGACGGAAAGCCCGTCCCCTTTGTGGTTCGGAATTTCCCGGGGCTGAGCGTTCTCGGTGTGGATCTTATACTACTTTCAAATAAGAAGCTTTAAAAAGGATTGCGAGACTTCAATTGC
>CAMOXK010000031.1 GCA_946629065.1 uncultured Clostridia bacterium | reverse complement strand
TTCACGATGGCAGCATATTGCTCTTCGGGAATCATGGGGGAAGTGATCTCTGCCAACAGAGAAGCCTCGATTTCACCCTTTTCAGCGTACTGCCGTCCGGCCTGCTTGATCAGCTCCAGTCTTGGCACAGTCACAACTGCCGCTTCCGGCGCATTGAACATCGGGCTTTCCGGAACGGTCAGGATCGTGTGACCCGACGGGAAGCTCAGCTTAAACTGCATGATGGCCGGTTCAAAGTTCTGCCTGCTGTTGGGGAAGCCACAGCCGCAGATCATGAGGTATTTCAAATGGCTGAAATCAGCCTGCCCCACATGCTCATACCGGTCCCCGACCTTCTGCATCGCCATGCCCGATAGGGGAAGCGTGCGGTCCATCAGCGCTTTCAGAGATGCAGGCATTCCGTAACAATAGAGAGGGAAATTGAACAGCAGAAGATCAGTGTCCAGAATCTCCTCCAGGATAGCTTTCATATCGTCGTTATGGATGCAGGTGCCGCCGTTTCGCATGCAAGCAAAGCAGCCTGTACAGTATTCAATGTGCTGATCGACGGTGTGAATGATATGGATATCCTGCGGTGCCGCTTCCTTCATGCCATCCAGAAATGCACGGGTGATGTGCATGGTATCGCTTTTGTCCCGCTTGGGGCTTCCGTTCAAAACAAGTATCTTCATTGGCGCATCCTCCCAAAACAGTTTCTATTTCACGTCAAGGACCTGACAATCTCTTCCGCAAGGGGTGCAGGACTCTTGTTGCTGCTGTCAATACACAGGTCATATTCCGTCTTTGGATAGAGAAATTGGGCAATTTCCACGCCGCTTTCCGCCGCCCATTCGATGGCGGCATTCAGTCTGTCCATGATGTCCCTGTAGTGCTCGGTGATATCATTTTGAATATCAATGACAACAAGGGCTTTATGGTTCATATCATTTTCCTCCAAGGTGTTCGATGCGTGCAAAAGCATTTTGGCACCAGGCGAACAGGGAAGTGAACGCCTGATCGAAATCGTAACCGTCCGGCAACTCAGCCATTTCCAGAACGATCCGGTCTTCCTCCGTAACCGCTTCCTTCAGATCCGTCTTGCGCAGGATAAAGCACCCGCTTTCCAGAAAATGCAGATTCTGGATCTGATAAAACATGCTTTTGCAGATGCCGCGAAATCTGGCGGCGTTCGTGTCCCTGTCCGCGTGAATATAGCGGTGGCAGAGTTCGTGATACAGATTCCCCAAGCTCAATTTGACATAGTTGATTTCGTCTTCCCGCGTCGCGGGCGGAAGATAATCCGTCAGGTTGCCGACCAGGTCTTTCGTCGTCTGGCGCAGCTGGCAGACCTCCAGGGGATTCCAGCGCTTCATCTCGTCTTTCCCGCAGATGAAGCCGCAGGATTTCTCATAAGAACCGATTTCCTTCAGAATTCCACGGTATGTATCCATATCCCTCACGGAAAACCGATCAAGGATCACCATGACGTCGATATCGCTGTTTTCATGAGCTTCACCGCGCAGCCAGCTTCCCTGCAGCCCCACGTACAGCAGACGCTCTCCGAAAGCCGACCGGCAGTTCAGAATCAGATCAGCCAGGTATTTGTCCAGATCAAACATGGTTACTTCACCCCATAGGTCGCTATAAAGTGCCTGCTGAACGCTTCGATCTTCCTGATCGCGTCTTCCGTTTTCTCCGGCTCACGGTCGCACAGGTGGATGAGCGCCGAGATCGGCGCCGTATAGGCAAAAGCCAGCATCTTCGGATCGTCCTTCCGGAGCAGGCCTTTGTCCATCATGCCGGTGAATACATGGGTGAACATTTCGGTAAGCCCGGTCAGGAAGTGCTTTGTCGCCAGCTCCCGCGCGCGTACGTCCCGGAACTGTTCCAGCGTCAGCACCTTGCGCGTCATGATGATCCTTTCATCATGGACCGTGAAGTTCACCATTCGCATGGTCATCTGAGTCAATTCCTCCAGCGAATCCGGTACAGGCGGCAAGTGCTCAGCCGAACCGAAATGTTCTCCATAATAGGCGATCATCTGATCCAGCAGGGCGTTCCAGATTGCCTCTTTGCTCTCAAAATGCTTATAGACCCCGGACTTCACAAGTCCGAGGGACGCGCTCAATTCACGGATGTTTGTTCCCGCGTAACCGTTTCGGGAAAACAGTTCCAGTGCAGCAGCAAGGATCCTCTCTTTTGTGTCGTTCGCCATAAATACCTCCAGCAAAAGTCAAGTGACCTTTCGTTCACCAATTATAGAGAACGAAAGGTCACTTGTCAACGGCATTCCACCTGGTTTTATCACAATTCAAGCTGTTGGAAGGAATCAGGCTGAGCGCTGCCGCCCAAGACGCACACGCTGATGCAGAAGGCATCAAGATCTTTCTGCCAGAAGCAAACTCCCGCAGGCGGGTTCAAAATATGGATCTCGCGCAGCGGAGAAAGAATGCCATGTCCGGTTGCCTTGACGCAGCTCTCCTTTCCGGTCCAAAGTCGAGTGAAGAGCCGACCCGGGTCAGGAGAAGTAAGGACCAGGTTTTGCTCTTCCGGACTGAAGCAGCGGCGTAGGACAGGGTCGTGCATCCTGCTCCAAAGCTCCAGATCGATCCCCACAGGGAAATCCGAAAGAGCGCAGGCGGCAAAGGAGCCGCTGTGTGAAAGACTGAAATGAAGATCCGAATCGAGCAGATACGGTTTGCCGTCCGGTTCCGCGGTAATGGAAAGCGGAAGCTGCAGATCCCCGGAGACGGAACGAAAGGCATGGATCAAAAGAAGCTCTGCGCCGATCCCCTGACGGCGGCGCTGGGCAGAGCGGCATGAGGCAAGATTCTCCAGTCGATAAGAGGACAGGGGCAGCCCGTCTTGACTGTCCGGAACAGAATCGATATTGGCATAGAAAACACGCAGCACGCTCTCCCCTCCTCTCGCTGTCATGATACACCGAAATAAGGAGAATCGCAAGCGAGTATAAATCGAAACCCCGCTTATTAGGGCGTGCAAGTTCAGGATACGACAGCCGCAAACAGGGCCTTTTCGTGCCAAGCATCATTGCCTGTTCTCGGAATACATGTCCAGTATTCCTGCTCAAGGCGCCTCGCTTGATACAAAAATCTCTCTGTTTGCGGTGCGAAGCAGTTTTGCGCGAGGCATTTTTCATCCAGACGAAATAGAAAAATCCGGGAATACTTGTTGTATTTCCGGATTTTTCTATGATGGATGGGCGGAAAAAGGCCGCGCAACTCCTATCGTCTCCCTCATTTGCACGCCTTTTCGGCGGGGTTACGTTCAGGGTTTGGGAGAAGTGCTGGGTGCCGTGGTTGGCGCCGTGGTAGGCATGGGGCTGTTTTGTCCGGGGGTAGTGGTGGCACTGGGCATGGGAGAAGCTGTCGCGCCGGCGCCGCCTTCCCCGTTGCCGATGATGCCGTCACCGTCCTGGACGCTGCCGTCATTCAGATCCGGAGAAACCATAGGCGTCACGTCGGGGAGAATGTCCATGCCGCTGCCAGGTCTGCCGTCACTCCGGTCCATGCCGCAGGCGCAGAGCGACAGGCACAGGATCAATGCGAAAATCAAAGTGAGATTCTTTTTCATGATTCGCCTCCTCAAGCATTACGGCAGTAGTATCTGTACGAAAAGGGCGAATATGAGTTTGAAAGTTTTCCATTTTTGTTTGCTTCTGCCGCATTGTCAGAACGGATCGGATATGATAAGATACAGGGCATGGAAGATATGAAGAAAAACGAAATAGTGGAAGCGGAGATCACCGGCTGGTCCTCCGATGGCGCAGGCGTCTGCCGCGTAAAGGGCAGAGCGGTTTTTGTGCCCCGGGCCATTCCCGGCGAGTACTGGGAGATCCGGATCCTGAAGGTCACGGCCTCGGCGGTTTTCGCCCGGGGCGAGCGGCTGCTGCAGTCCTCCCCTGCCCGGATCATGCCGGACTGTCCCCACTTTGGCAAATGCGGCGGCTGCGACACACGGCACATCTCGTACGAGGAAGAGCTGCGCTTCAAGCTGGGCCGGGTGAACGACGCCCTGCGCCGCATCGGCAAACAGGAAGTGCAAGCCAAAGAGATCCTGGGCAGTGACGCGCAGGATCGGACGCGGAACAAGGCCATCTTCGCGGTAGCAAACACGCAAAACGGCCCCGCCTTCGGCTTTTATCGGGAGCGAAGCCACGAGCTGATCCCGGTGGAGGACTGCAAGCTCCAGTCGGAGCTGAGCTGCCGCTGCGCGAAGTCCGTTGTGGAATTCTTGAAAGAAGAAAAACTCTCTGCTTATGACGAGAGCACCGGAAAAGGAACGGTGCGTCACGTTTTCTGCCGTCAGGCATGGAAGACAGCGAACGCGGTACTCTGCATCTGCTCCGCTGCTGGCTTCGGAAGCAGGACCCAAGCGCTGGTGGCGCACCTGCGCAAGGAATGCCCGGAGCTCACGGGGATCGTGCTGAACATCAACAAAACCCGGGGCAATACCGTGCTCTCCGGGGACTTCTATACCCTCTGGGGCGATGAGATCCTGCACGACAGGCTCTGCGGGCTGGAATTTGCCATCGCGCCCCAGGCCTTTTTCCAGATCAACCCGCCCCAGGCAGAGCGACTCTATGAAAAGGCTGCGGCCTACGCCGATGCGAGGAAAGACGATCTTGTCTTTGACCTTTACTGCGGAGCCGGGACCATCAGTCTCAGAATGGCGAAGGACGCGGGCAGAGTCATCGGTGCTGAGATCGTGCCGGAGGCTGTGGAAAACGCGGGAGAGAACGCCCGCAGAAACGGCATCGAAAACGCGGAATTTCTCTGCGGTGACGCCGGCGAGGCTGCCAAGACACTGGCCGCGCGGGGTCTCAAGCCCAGAATCGTGGTGGTTGACCCGCCGCGCAAGGGCATGAGCGAGGATGCCGTCAAGGCTGTCGCCTCCATGGGCCCGGAACGGGTCGTCTACGTCTCCTGCGGACCGGAAACGCTGGCCAGGGATATTCTGCGCTTTCAGGACTTGGGCTATGCTTTGCAGGAAGCAACTGCAGTGGACATGTTCCCAAGGACAAGCCACGTTGAAACGGTATGCTTGCTTTGCAAACAATGAATTGCGCCTGTCGGCGCATGAATTGCCTTGCGGCCTGAATTGACCTGCGGTCATGAATTGCCCTGCGGCCTGAATTGACCTGCGGTCATGAATTGCCCTGCGGGGCATAAGGCGCAATTCAATTCATGCGCATAGCGAAAATCATGGCGAAGCCAAATCATGACGCGCATCGTCAATTCATTTCAAAGGAGCAATATTATGTCAGATAACCAAAAGAAATGGAACAAGCTATGGGATTTTGTATAGTTCGGGTGAACTTGCGGAGAACGATTACAACACCTTTATTTTGTGTGATTATGAGAGCGGTGTAAACGGCGAAGGACACAGCGGATGGTTTTTCAATACGGAAAACACAGAGGGAAAAGAAGCAATCAACAAAAATCTTTCTGCTTTGGAAGAAGTATTGCCAACGCATTTGTATGACAATCTTGTTGAAGCATTTCGTTCATACGGCACGGAAGAAGAAGAGGGCATTTGTGAATCAGCAGATGATTACTTCTATGAACATGAACAGGAGATAATCGAGTATTTACAAGGCGTCGCCAATCGCCTCGATCTATAATCTGTATTATCAACGCTATTGCCTCGACCATTTTGAAAGGTAGAATCTTCTCCACGAGGACGGACGTGCAATCAGCGTAAATAAACACCGATTTATTCACGCTATTGTCCCAAGTCATGTTGAGACAGTCGTTCGACTGTCTCAACGCAATATGAATTCCTGACGGAATTTGCGATATATCCTGTCAGAATGCGATATGTCTGCGGCGCGATATGCCCTGCTTGGCGCGAAGGAATTCACATCAAATCGCGCGGAAGCAAAGCGAGTACATTTCGCATTTGCGAAGCAAATATATCGCACAGTGGTATCTGAATATCACAGCATTGAGACCTTGCTTGCTTCGTGTATTTTCAGATGGAATCAGATTGATATGATAGGGTAACGGTATGCTTATGAACGATCAGACGACGCAATACAACATCTATATCGGATTGAACGACGCGGACACGGGCGCCCAGAAGTTTAACACGGAAAAATACGTTTCCATTCTGCGCAGGGTTTGCCAGAGTTATCATGTTGCCTTTTCCTTCCACCTGATGACCGGCGGCTATGTGCATGACGACGGGCGCTATACGGAGGAAAACACCCTGCAGCTCATGCTGCTGAACGCCGAAGAAGCAACGGTCACGGAGATCGCAAAGGATCTCTGCGCATTTTTCCACCAGGAGAGCGTGATGGTGACGAAATCCGTCTGCTCGGTCATCTTGATCCGGGACAGCATTTGATATGTAACTGTATCACCTTTGGGAAAGGATCGTGACGATCAGTGTCAAACCTTGAAGTCGGTAATTGGGTCACACAATACAGCGCAGGTTTTTGGCAAATTGTGGACCTGAAACCGAAATATGCCGAAGAGGATCGCGCAGGAAAACACAAAGGTGATCTCATCGGGCAGTGGGCTTTACTCAAAAAGGGCTTCACGCCCAAAATGAAGTTTCGCATGGACTGTGAAACAGTAGACGCAAGCTGGTGCAAGCCGATTAACGATGAGCAAATGCAAGCAATCACGCAATACTTTGAAAGCCACGCAGAAGACCATCAGCGCTTTGAGGACCAACCCTTCTTTGAAAGGCCTGCCATCACAACAAATTGGCTGAATCTTTCTGCGGAAGAAGTTTTAAGATTTCAAGAAGCGCTTGCTGCTTTTCCGGCAAAATTCACGGGAGCTGAAATAATCGCCATTTTAAAAGAACGGAATCTGTCTTCCTGTTTCTCCACGCCACCGGCGAATCATCTGTTTCACTGCAAACATATTCTGTGGGAGCTGAATCCGGATTATGAACCCTTGTACTATGATCCCATACTAATTTCTAACCAGGATCATGAAAAATGAACTATCAGGACATCAACGCCGAGACCATCGACCGGTGAATCCGATGTGGCTTGATATGGGGAAGGTTCATCCGCAAGTGTGGTATTTCCATCGCAATACCTGATTTTCAATTGCTTAAGATAAGGAGAGACGATGAAACCATTCGGTCAATTCTATCTGGATAAAGAAAAAGACATCGTGGTGGAGCTGTTCCGGGAGGACGAGGTGCTTCACTATGTTCTGCGCACGCCCAACCACCACAGCGGGAACCTGATCGAGAATCTGGCAAAGCTCTGCTCTCTCCCCATCAGCGAGGATGAGCAGGGACTCAAGATCATTCGCGGGACGGTGCCCAGCTATGTGGATGGGCAGAATCGAAGGCTCTATATCTTCCGGCTGGGCAACACCAAGGTGGCCAACATCTGGCCGGACGGCACGGTGGAGCTCAAGGCTTCCATACCCGCCATTTCCAAAACGCTGATGAGCCAGACCAAGGATTATCAGCTGGACGAAGTGCGCACCATTGTGAAGACCTATATCCGCAGCGAGGCCAAGTTCCGCACCGATCTGCACACCCACATGAACGCCAACCTTTCCCCCGACATTCTGATCGCCCTGGGCATCTGCCACCAGATCCGCTATCCGCTCTATTACATCAAAAAGCTGGGCCTTCGGATCAGTGACGCGCAGTGGGACGAGCTGGAGGAACAGCGGGCCCAGGTCTCCGAAGACTTTGCGGATTCCAGTCTGACCGGAAAGTATCTGGAGCGCCGGATCGACGACAACACCTTTTTGAACTTTGCAGATCTCATTCTGCAAAATCTCCCGGATGCTGCCTGGAACATCGTGCAGATCCGCAATTCTCTCACCATCCCGAAAGACGGGCAGGCGGTGTTTGCGGATCTGGAAAAGGTCTATCTCTACCGCTATGTGTTCACCAAAGGCGTGAGCTTTGAAACAAGGATCTCCCTGAGCAATCTGGCTCTGATCCCGGACCCGGATATCCTGCGTTACTGCGCGCGGATCCTGGCCGACCGGGAAGAGCCGGAGTATAAGAACAACACCCTCTTCCAGGACAAGCTTCTCTGGATTGCGCGGTCCTACGCAAAATGCGGCATCGAATATGTGGAGATCTCGGATACCTCCCTGGTAAAGAAAAAAGAGTCCGTGGAGATGCTGCGGCAGGTTCACGCGGTGATGCCCGCCATCAACCGGGAGACCGGCGTTCTGATCCGCTTCCTGGCCGGGATCCGCCGGGTGCCGCTGACCATCATCAAGGACGCGGTGACCCCCGGAGATTACTTGGCGGAAAACCTCCAGGTGCTGAAGGCCATTGCCGGAGACCCCTATGTGGCCGGCAGCGACATCCTGGGCGAGGAGATCAACGATATTCTGCAGCTTCGGCCGGTGATCAAAGAACTGGTGCGCATCGCCGCGCTGGACCCCGGCTTTGTGATCCGCATCCACGCGGGGGAAAACGACAGTCTTCGGGATAACGTGGCAAACAGCGTGATGCTGGTGAAGGAAGCGCTCTCTCCCGGGCAGAAGATGCCCCATGTGCGCATCGGTCACGGTCTTTACGCCCCGGATCTGCGCAGCGCCAAGGGCAAAAAGCTGCTGCAGGAGCTGGTGGAAAATCGGGTGGTCCTGGAATTTCAGATCACCTCCAACGTTCGGCTCAACAACCTGAGTGACCTGAGCCGTCATCCCTTGAAGGGCTTTATCAAGGCGGGGGTCATGTGCGTGCAGGGCACCGACGGTTGCGCCCTTTACGGCACCGATCCCATTGAGGAAGAGCTGTCCCTGGAGAAACTGCTGGATCTGAGCTTTGAAGAGCTCTGCCGCATGCGGGAAAATGACCGGAGCATCGCGGAGAAGAGCCGTCAGTACTGCCAGAACAAATGGCTGCTGTTTGAGCATGCCCGCGGTCCCCTCTCCCCTGCCGACTATCTGGCGCTGCGCATCGCGGCCACCGAAAAGGCCACCGAAGTTCTCTGGGAAAGCCAGGGGAAACTGGACGCCCAGAAGGAGCTGGAACAGCAGATCCGAGACCTGCCGGAGGGTAAGCTGCCCATCGTTCTGGCCGGCGGCAGCTTCAACAACAACCAGCATGTGACCAAGCTCAATCCACAGGGCATGAACGCCATCGACAAGCTGCTGCGTTCCGCCGATCCGGAAAAATGCTTCTTTGTTGTAGGCCACAGCTGCTCCGGCTACGAGCGCTATCTGCTCCAGCAGAATGAGGGACGATTCCAGATCTACGCCATCGTGCCTACCATGGTCAGTCGGGCGGAGCGGGATCGGCTGCAGAAGGCGGACGTGAGCGTGCGCATCTCCATCGAGCCCACGGGACTGGGCCTATACAAGAGCTTTGCCTATGAGATCTTCAAGCGCCGTCCCTCGGTGCTGCTGGCCTTTGACGGCAATTCCGCCGCGGCCAACCTGGTGCAGGAGGCCAAGAACGGCCGGGAAAAGTGCGACATCTACATCGACGGCCGCTGCCGGGCATTAAAAGCCAAGGCCGGGACGCTGCAGGGCTATGTGACGATCTTCGGGACGGGAGACGATCCGGCAGCGATGATTCTGGACAAGCACAAGCTAACATAAAAGGGTGTGCTGCAAAACATGAAGAAGAGCGCAAACCTCCGTTCATAACGTAGGGGAGGGCCTTGTGCCCTCCCGGCGAAACCCGGTTATATTGCAAAAAATGTTCGGCGAATTCGTACAATCTGCGAGTTCGCCGAACATTTTCTTGAATTCATATTTCCGACTGCCGGGAGGGGCGAGCCCCTCCCCTACGGTGCTGACCCTAGCCTGATGGCGCCAATACGAACACGGTTTTGGCGGGCCAATTTCCGCCAATTCTGCGTCAAAGGGCTTGACAATACACAAAGTATTCTCTGCGCCCTTTTCCTTGTCTTGACGAAAATTGGCTCCGTCAAAACTGCAAGGCACCTCTCAGCGAGAATTTTTCGAGGGATTTTTGTTGCGGACGACGAAGCCTTGCTGGCGCAAGGCGAGGAGGACAAGGCAAAAAGCACCGAAAAAGGCCGCTGAGAGGCGTGTTCGGATTGACGCCATCAGGCTAAGTTCTTATTTTGCAACACGCCATTTTTAATCCATATCCACCGCAAAGAGGCCGCCGGCGCCGCCGGAATGAAGGAAGAGCACCTTGTCCTCCGGGCGAAACGCTCCTTCCTTCGCCATGGCCAGAAGTCCGGCGAAAGCCTTGCCGGTATAGACCGGGTCCAGGAAAATCCCTTCCTGGGAGGCCATCAGGGAGACTGCGGTGTTGCCCTCAGGAGACGGGATGGCATAGCCGGGGCCGCACATATCCCGCAGCGTGAAATCCGCAGAGCTGATCTCCAGATCCGCTTCCAGGAGTCCGGCCGCGGCGCGCATCAACTCTGGCGTGATGCGGTCAAAAGGATCGGTGTCCACCATCATGCCGTGGACTCTGGTGCCGGGAAGAAAGAGCTTGGCGCCAAGGGCCAGGCCCGCCATGGTGCCGCCGCTGCCCTCCGCACAGATGAGAGCATCCGGCCGAAAGCCCTGGTCCCGGATCTCCCGGGCGCAGGAAACATAGCCCAGAGAGCCCAGCGCGTTGGAGCCGCCGCAGGGAATCTTGTAATAGGTCATCCCCAAGGATTTGCCTACCCGATCCATTTCGGCGTAAATATCGGCATAATCGTCCGTATCCAGGAAGTGGACCTCTGTGCCCATGAGCTTTTCCAGCAGCTGGTTACCCCGACAGGCGGTGACGCCCCGCTTTTTCAGGATCAGGATGCACTTCATTCCCAGCTTTCCCGCCGCGGCGGCGGTAAGCATGGCGTGGTTGGATTGGGCGCCGCCGGTGGTAAAGACCAGCTCCGCTCCCTGCTCCTTGGCATCTGCCAGCAGGAACTCCAGCTTGCGGATCTTGTTGCCGCCAAGGGCCAGGCCGCAGAGATCATCCCGCTTGATATAGACGTTCGTGCCGACGAAGCTGCTGATGTTATCCAGTCTGTGGATGGGCGTTGGAAACAGGCCCAGAGAGATCCGCGGGAAAGAATCAAGAGATCGCATATTTATCCCCTCCATAAGAAAACACCGCTGCAGAAAACGCAGCGGTGTTATCATGTGAAATTAATAGAAGCGCTTGTTCTTGTTCTTGCGGGCCGCCTCGGATTTCTTACGACGCTTCACGCTGGGGCTCTGATAGTACTCCTTCTTTCTCAGATCCGCCAGAACGCCGGACTTCGCGCAGCTGCGCTTAAACCGCTTCAGAGCGTTGTCCAGAGACTCGTTTTCCTTGACGTAGATTTCAGACATGTATTTCCCTCCCTCCAATACGTCTTTCGACGCTTCAAGGGCCAACTGGCAATTGGCTTTGTAACAGCGGCATTATAAAGGATATTACGCGTTTTGTCAAGAATTACTTCTTTATGCGAAGTGGCTTCTTTATTTTGCCGGGCGCACCACCAGGTTCAGCAGACGGTTGGGCCGAAAGATGACCTTGAAGACCTCCATGCCCTCCAGGTAACGCTGGATCTTCTTCTCCGCCTGGGCGGCGGCGACAACGGTATCCTGCTCGGAGTCGGTGGGAACGATGACGGTGCCGCGGAGCTTGCCGTTGACCTGCACGGCGATCTCCACAGAGGCGTCCACGGTCTTGCTCTCGTCATACTGGGGCCAAGGCATCTGCATAGCCATCTTGCCTTCCTTTTCGGCAAAGCCCAGCAGCTCCCACATTTCTTCGGCAATATGCGGAGCAAAGGGGCTGAGCAGCAGCACGAGCTGGCCCAGATCGCCCTTGGTGACGCCGTTGGTGTAGAACTCATTGACCATGGTCATGAGGGCGGCGATGGCGGTATTGAGCTTCAGGTTCTCAATATCGTCCCCCACCTTCTTGATGGTCTTGTGGATGAGGCTCTCGTTCTTGGCGCTGACGGCAAAGTCGTCCTCGGCCTGATCCATCAGATTCCAGCAGCGGTCCAGGAAGCGCTTGGAGCCCTTCACAGCGTCGTCAGACCAGGTGGCGGTCTTCTCAAAGTCACCGATGAACATGATATAGATGCGCATGGTGTCGGCGCCGTAGGCCTTGACCACGTCGTCCGGGTTCACAACGTTCCCCAGGGACTTGGACATCTTCACGGAATCCCGCAGGGCCTGATTGCCGTATTTGGCGATGAGGGCCTGTTTCTCCTCCTCGGTCTCGGCGAAGCCCACATAGTGGGGATTGCGGCCCAGGATCATGCCGTGGGAGGTGCGCTTGGCATAGGGTTCGGAGGTGTGGACCACGCCGATATCGTAAAGGAACTTGTGCCAGAAGCGGCTGTAGAGCAGGTGCAGGGTGGTATGCTCCATACCACCGTTATACCAGTCAACAGGTCCCCAGTACTCCTCTGCCTCTTTGGAGACCAGTTCCTTGTCGTTATGGGGATCCATGTAGCGCAGAAAGTACCAGCTGGAGCCGGCCCACTGGGGCATGGTATCGGTCTCCCGCTTGGCGGGCCCGCCGCAGCAGGGGCAGGTCGTGTTGACCCAATCGGTCATCTTCGAGAGCGGAGATTCGCCGTCGTCGGTGAGCTCATAGGAATCCACCTGGGGCAGCAGAACGGGCAGCTGATCCTCAGGCACGGGGACCCAACCGCACTTGGGGCAGTTCACCAGAGGGATGGGCTCGCCCCAGTAGCGCTGACGGGAGAAAACCCAGTCACGCAGCTTGAAGTTGACCTTCTCCTTGCCGATGCCCTGCTCCTCCAGCCATTTTTTCATGGCGGGGATGGCCTGACGAACGGTGAGCCCGTCCAGGAAGCCGGAGTTGACCATGATGCCGGTATCGTCCTTGAGCGTAAAGGCAGCCTCTTCGATGTTGCCGCCCTTGACCACTTCCACGATATCGCAGCCGAACTTTTTGGCAAAGGCCCAGTCGCGGTCGTCATGGGCGGGAACGGCCATGATGGCGCCGGTGCCGTAGGTGACCAGGACATAGTCGGAAATGAAGATGGGGATCTCCTTGCCGTTTACGGGGTTGATGGCGCGGACGCCCTCCAGGCGAACGCCGGTCTTCTCCTTGTTGAGCTCGGCGCGCTCAAAGTCGGACTTGTGGGCGGCTTCATCCATGTAGGCGGCGACAGCGTCCCAGTTCGTGAGCTTGTCCTGCCACTTCTTCACATAGGGGTGCTCCGGAGAGAGGACCATGTAGGTTGCGCCGAAGAGCGTGTCGGGACGGGTGGTATAGACCAGCACGTCGTCCCCCAGAGTGGTGTGGAAATTGATCTCGGCGCCGGTGGAGCGGCCGATCCAGTTCTTCTGCTGGGTCTTGACGCGCTCGATATAGTCCAGATCGTCGATATCATCCACGAGGCGCTGGGCGTACTTGGTGATGGCCAGCATCCACTGGCTCTTCTCCCGGCGCACGACCTCGCTGCCGCAGCGCTCGCAAACGCCTTCGACAACCTCTTCGTTGGCCAGGACGCACTTGCAGCTGGTGCACCAGTTCACGGGCATGGTGGTCTTATAGGCCAGACCCTTCTTGAACATCTGCAGGAAGATCCACTGGGTCCACTTATAGTACTTGGGGTCGGTGGTGTCCACCACCCGGTCCCAGTCAAAGCCGTAGCCCAGCATCTTCAGCTGACGGGTGAAGTTCTGGATATTCTGGCGGGTGACGATGGCGGGATGGATATGGTTCTTGATGGCAAAATTCTCCGTCGGCAGACCGAAGGCGTCATAGCCGATGGGGAAAAGGACATTGTAGCCGTCCATGCGCTTTTTGCGGGTGACGATGTCCATAGCGGTGAAGGGGCGGGGGTGTCCCACGTGCAGGCCGGCTGCGCTGGGGTACGGGAACTCAATGAGCCCATAGAACTTCGGCTTATCGCTGCCGGTAACGGCGGCATAGGGCTTGGTTTCCTCCCAGCGGTCCTGCCATTTCTTTTCGATGGCTGCAAAATCGTATTTCATGCGCTTGGTCCTTCTCTCTTGTTATTCGGCCTCATGCAGCTCGGGCATGGGGAGCGTAGCGGGGTCCACCTGTTCGGAGTCGCTCCACAGGCGTTCCAGATTGTAAAACTTCCGGGCCTCGTCAGTGAAGACATGGACGATGACAGAGCCAAAGTCCATCAGGACCCAGATGTCCGAACGCAGGCCTTCCCGGCGAATGGGAGGCTCGCCGGCTTCGGAGAGGAGCTTGTCCACCTCGTCCACCAGAGCCTTGATGTGGGTGGAAGAGGTGCCGTTGCAGATGACAAAGTAATCTGCCAGAACGGTCTGCTCGGCGGTCTTCAGGACCTTTACGTCCTTGGCCTTCTTCTCGTCCAGGGCTTTTGCTGCAACAGCAGCGATTTCAGCAGGGCTTAACATTTGGCTTTCCTCCTTTATTTCCCGTACGCTCGATACCAGGAATAAGCATCCAGCGTATCCTTGTATACATCCATATTCCTCTTGCGGAGACTCTTCACACTCTGCTCCAGAGCAGTTGCCATGGCCAGGTTCAGATCCAGATAGGCCAGCTCCCGCAGCTTCTCAACGCCGGGAAAGCTCCGGTTCGGCTCGATCATATCCGCAAGATAGAGAAGCTTTTCAAAGCTGCTCATAATGGGCTTGCCGGTGGTGTGCCAGCGGATGGCGTCGCAGATCTCCTCCGGTGCGCCAAAGAATTCCCTGGCCGCAACAGCCCCGGTACGGGCGTGAAACAGTTGGGGATTTTGGCGTTCTCCCTCGTCCAGCTCGATTCCCATCTTCTCACAATAGGCCAGCTGCTCCTCTGCGGACCAGCGCTTGGTCATATCGTGAAGGATGCCGGCCTCCGCCGCGGCCTCCGGGTCCAGATCCCAGCGAAGGGCGAGACTCCTGGCCGTCTCCTCACAGCCCAGCACATGGGGGACCCGCTTGGGATCCAGCATAGTGATGACCTGCTCCCGCAGCCAGGAGAGCTCCGGCTTTGCGCCATAGAGGCGAAGGCGGATGATTTCCCGATAGACCTCGTCCTTGAGATAGGCCTTTCCCATTCGCTCCGGCAGCATCGCACGCAGCCGGGAGGAGCTGATCTCCACGGGATCGTGGTCCAGCAGGATGACCTTGCCGCCCCGCGCTTCCAGCGTACGCGCCTGTGCAGAAATGGCGTCTATCTCCCCTTCCCCGCGGCAGAGGGCTGCCAGGGTGCACTCCCGCAGCAGCTCTGCGGAGCGAAACCAACTGCCGAAACTGAGGAGCATGTCGCTGCCCACAAGAAGAACCAGCTCGTCCGTGGGGAAGCGCCGGCGCAGAAGGTCCACGGTATCGATCATATAACAGGGGCCGTCCCGCCGAAGAGCAAGATCGGAGATCTCCGTCTGGGGCAGATCGCCGAAATTCAGCTGACTCAGGACCAGACGCTCATCGGTGTCCGGAGAGCCCTTGGGAAAGGGCTTGTGGGGCGGTTCCCCGTCCGGGATGACCAGAGTCAGGTCCGGATGCAGAACCTCTCTCGCACGCTCCAGCGCGGCCAGGTGGCCCAAATGCGGCGGGTTGAAGCCGCCGCCGTACAGAAGCACTCTCACTTCTTCTTGCTTTTCACGAGCTCGATCTTCGGATCGGCATGGTTGCGGCGGAAAATCACAAACTTGGTGCCGATGACCTGGATGGGCTCGGCAGACAGTCTCTCGCAAAGCTCGTCCAGCACCTCCCGGGGGCTGAACTCGCAAGTTTCCAGGACCCGGCCCTTGACCAGTTCCCTGGCCTGGAGCGCAGCGTCCACAGAGGCGATAAGATTGTCCGTAATGCCGCCCTTTCCGACCTGCACGATGGTATCCTCGCTCATGGCAAGGCCACGCAGCTGGGCTCTCTGTTTACTGGTGATAGGCATAATGTCTCCTTATTTCTTAAACATAGCGGTGACGAAGCTGTCCGGATCGAAGGGAATGAGATCGTCGATCCCCTCACCCACTCCCACATACTTCACCGGAAGCTTCAATTCATTGGCAATGGCAAAAACGATGCCGCCCTTGGCGGTGCCGTCCAGCTTGGTGAGGACGATACCGGTAAGTCCGGAGGTCTCCAGAAACTGCTTGGCCTGGATCAGGCCGTTCTGGCCGGTGGTGGCGTCCAGGACCATCAGGGTCTCCACGTCCGCCTCCGGCAGTTCCCGGGTGATGATGCGGCTGATCTTGGCAAGCTCGTTCATCAGGTTGGCCTTGTTGTGCAGGCGCCCCGCGGTGTCGATGATGATGACGTCCGTACCGCGGGCCTTGGCGGCGCAGATGCCGTCATAGACCACGGCGCCGGGATCGCTGCCCTCCTCGTGGCGGACAAAATCCACACCGGCGCGCTCCGCCCAGATGCCAAGCTGCTCGGCAGCGGCGGCACGGAAGGTGTCCCCCGCGATAAGCAGGACCTTCTTGCCCTGATCCTTCAGCTGATGGGCGAGCTTTCCGATGGTGGTGGTCTTGCCCACGCCGTTTACGCCCACCATGAGGATGACGGATGGCTTGGTATCCAGCTTCAGCTCGGTGCTGCCCACGTTCAGGAGCTTTTTCAGTACCCGGATCAGGCCGTCCCTGGCTTCACTGCCCTTGCGGTAGCGCTCCACCCAGGTGGCCTTGTGCATCAGATAGTCCACCTGCTGAGCAGTGGCGGCGCCCACGTCGGCCAGGACCAGGAGCTCCTCCAGATCCTCGTAAAACTCTTCACTGTCGGGCTGATAATCCTGAAACAGCTCCTCCAGCTCCACCATGTTCTTCCGGGTCTTGGTAAGCCCGGAAAACATTTTATCAAAAAATCCCATGATTTAATCCTCCACTGTCTTTTTCGCCGCTTCCAGATCCAGCTCCACCACGGTGGAAACACCCTTTTCCTGCATGGTGACGCCGTAGAGCATATCGGCTTCCTCCATGGTGCCCCGGCGGTGGGTGATGACCAGAAACTGAGTCTTATCGGACATGCGGCGCATGTACTCGGCATAGCGGGTGACGTTGGCCTCGTCCAGAGCGGCTTCGATCTCGTCCATGACGCAAAACGGCGTGGGACGGACCTTCAGGATGGCAAAATACAGGGCGATGGCCACGAAGGCCATTTCACCGCCGGAGAGCAGGCTGATATTGGAAAGGGCCTTGCCCGGGGGCTGCACCTTGATCTCAATGCCGCACTCCAGCACGTTGCTCTCGTCCTCCAGACGGAGAGCTGCCTTGCCGCCGCCGAAGAGCTCCAGGAAGGTCTGCCGGAAGCAGGAATCGATCTGCTGAAACCGGGTGAGGAAGAGATCCGTCATCTCACCGGTGATCTGGGAGATGATGTCCAGCAGTTCCTTCTTGGCCTTCTCCACGTCGTCCCGCTGGCCGGTGAGGAAGGTGTAGCGAGTGTTGACGCGCTCGTATTCCTCGATGGCGCCCAGGTTCACATTGCCCAGGGCGTTCATCTGGCGGCGCATCTCGGAAATGGCCTTGTTGGCCTTGGGGAGATTCTCCACCGGCTGCCGCAGGGCCTCGGCGGCGCTGTGGCTCAGCTCGTAGTTTTCCCAGAGCTTATCCAGGATCTGCTTCTCCTCCAGATCGGCGGAGAGCTTCTTCTGCTCCAGGCGGGCGGTCTGACGCTCCATCTCCAGGATCTGCGCGTTGCGCTCCTGGGCCTCTTTTTCGGCTCTGGTGCGCCTGGCTTCCAGATCCAGCTTCTTCCGGGAGATCTCGCCGATCTCGTCCCGGATGGCGGCGGAATTGGCGCGCAGCTCTTTGAGCCTGTCTTCCTTCTCCTGCTGCTGGCGCTGGAAATCCTCAATGAGGCGCTGGGCGGAGTCCACCGCGGCGCGGCGGGTCTCGCTGTCCCCGGTGAGGGAATCCAGCAGCAGCTGGAACTGGTGGACGGAATTCTCGGTGGCCCGCTGCTCGGCCTCCAGGGACGAGCTGCGGCTGCGCAGATCCGCCTGGTCCTCCAGGGCCATGTCCAGCTGATACCGGGCCTGTGAGAGATTGGAGCGGGCGCGCTCCAGCTCGTCCCGGCAGGTCTTTTCGGATGCCTCAAGCTTCTGCCGCTGCTTTTTCAGCTTTTCAAGCTCATTGGCGCGGGTGAGAAAGCCGCTGCCGCGGACACTGCTGCCGCCGGTCATGGAGCCGCCGGAATGGATCATCTGTCCGTCCAGGGTGACGATGCGCAGGCGGTTTCCGTTGTTGCGGGACATGCGGATGGCGTCCGTCAGGGTCTCGGCAATGACGGTGCGGCCAAGCAGGTTATAGACGATCTGTTCATAACGGGGATCGAAACGCACAAGCTCGGAGGCGATGCCCACAAAACCGGGGTCGCGCTCCGGCGCGTCCTTCATCACAGAGCCCCGGATGGTGTCCAGCGGCAGGAAGGTGGCACGGCCGGCGTCGGTGCGCTTGAGCATTTCGATGGCCTGGCGGCCGTCGTTCTGGCTGTCGATGACGATATTCTGGGCGGAGGCGCCGAGCGCCGTCTCGATGGCGAGGGCACACTCCTCATCCGAGCGGAGCAGGTTTGCCACGGGGCCGTGAACGCCGCGGATGGTACCGCGCTCGCTCTCCCGCATAACGGTTTTGACCGCCCGGGAATAGCCCTCGTATTCCTTTTCCATATCCGAGAGCATGCGGATGCGGCCGTCCATGCTCCGTCCGTCCACTTCCAGACGGTTGAGCCGTTCGGAGAGCTGTTCGGCGTTCTCCTCCCGGGATTTGAGCTTCATACGGCAGCCTTCCAGAACGTTGTTGTTCCGGTCACTCTCCTCTTTCAGGCCGCGGAGCTCATCCTGAATTTCATGGATCCTGGTCTTTCCGCTCTGGATGCCGGAGCGGATCTCCTCCGTGCGGCCCTCCTGCTCCTGAATGTCTCGCAGCAGGCGCTCCTTTTGTTCCACACTGCTCTTGCAGTTGGCTTTTAAAACGGCGATGGCGGACTCGCACTCGGAAACCAGTCCCTCGGCTGCGGAGAGGCGGTCTCTCGCCTGCTCGCTCTCGATATCCTGGCGGTGCATCCGCTCGGTCAGGTTGCCGGAAGAGGAATACAGCGCCTCCAGCTCGCTCTTGGCCTGCTCCAGGTTGGCTTTGGCCTGGTCATACTCCATCCTGACCGCTTCTGCCTGGGCGCGGAGCTTATCCAGGGTCGCCATCCAGGCGGAGATTTCCATCACGCGGAGCTCATCCCGCAGGACCAGATAGCGCTTGGCGGTCTCGGCCTGGGACTTCAGCGGCCCTACCTGCATTTCCAGCTCCTCGATCTTGTCGCGGATACGCAGCAGGTTTTCCTCCGTCTTCTCCAGCTTGTGCTCCGCCTCTTCCTTGCGGTAGCGGTAGCGGGAGATGCCGGCGGCCTCTTCAAAGACCTCCCGGCGGTCGGTGCTCTTGCTGGAGACGATCTCCGCAATGCGGCCCTGACCGATGATGGAATAGCCGTCCCGCCCGAGGCCGGTGTCCATCAAAAGGCTGTGGATATCCTTGAGACGGACAGGCTGGCGGTTGATGGAATACTCGCTCTCCCCGCTGCGGTAAAAGCGGCGGGTCAGCATGATCTCCGTGCTTTCGGAGGGAAAGATGTGGGCGGAGTTGTCCAGGATCAGCGAGACCTGGGCAAAGCCAAGGGGGCTGCGCTTTTCGGTGCCGCCGAAGATCACGTCCTCCATCTTGCTGCCGCGCAGCGCCTTGCTGCGCTGCTCGCCCATGACCCAGAGGATAGCGTCGGAAATATTCGATTTGCCGGAGCCGTTTGGCCCCACGATGGCAGTGATGTCTTTTTCAAAGCTGATCCGGGTCTTGTCCGGGAAGGACTTGAAGCCCTGGATCTCCAATGCTTTCAAATACAATGTTCTGACCTCATCCGATGGAATAGAATCGTGCTATTATATCAGGAACCGCAGCATTTTACAAGAATGAGCGTGAACTTTTCCCCATTATTTTCTCCGCAATACTCCCGGAAGAAAGATCCGCCAAGAGGAACAAACAGCAGATAGCGCGGCGTTCCTGCCATCACTTCTCAGCAGGACTTTATCCAGGCGATGGATTCCGTCCCGTTGCATGTCCAGTTTGCTCCTCAAAATGGCGGATTCGCTGCTTTTTCGGTTTTATTTCCTTTTTCTGTCATGGACTTTTCCATGCTTTTTTGATACACTTATATTGGAATTGTATAGATAATCATATCTAACCATGTATAAATCTGTTTCTTTCTGCCCCACTGTGCAAAACCAAGCCTGTTCGTCCGAATCCAGAGCTTCTCGCAGGATGGATTCACCCTCACACATTCATTCTTATGGAGGAACCGTCATGAAAACCAGCAAGCGTGTATTGAGCCTTCTCCTGGCCCTGTTGATGGTCCTGAGCCTCTCCCCTGCTCCCTTTGCCCTGGCGGAGGAACCGGAGGGAACCATTGCCCCGGTAAGCGAGCCTTCGCCTGAGCCGGCCGCCCCCGAGGATCCTGTAGGGGACGGCGTCCTCGACGTCCCGTCTGACGAGCCCGCCGCAGAGCCTCGGCCAGACCAGCCCCAGGACGACGAACACTATTTCATCACCCAGCCCCAGAGCGGCAGCCACGCCCCCGGTGAGACGTATCTTGTCACATGGGAGCTGAGCCGACTTCCCGACCAGTTGGAGCTTGTGCGGGAGGAGTCTGTAGGGGCCGACGCCCTCGGCGGCCCGCAGAAGGACGAAAACGGCGAGCCCGAGACCGTGCTGGTCTTCGAGCGTGAGCTCGACCCTGCAGACACGGAGTTGGAGCTGACCGCCCCGAAGGAGGAGACGGTCTGGCGTCTTCGCGCCTTCTGCGGTGAAGACGAGCTTGTCAGCGACGCCTTTACCGTAACACTCCTGCCGGAGGAAGAGCCTATCATCCTGAGCGAAGCGAAGGATCCCGATGGAGATCCTACGTCGGCGGAGCCTCCTCAGAATGACACAGCAGAGCTCAATGCCCCCGACGGTGCGGGGGCCGTGCCCGCGGCGGAGCCGCAGCCCGACGAGACGCAGGACGATACGTATGCTTTCACCCTGCAGCCGGAAAGCGGCAGCTACAATGCCTCGCTTGTCTATACCGTTGCCTGGCAGACCAGCTTCTCCCCGGTGAGGCTGGAGATCTGGATAGTCGACGACGCAGGGGCTCCTTTCGCGTATATCGAGAAGGTTACCAGCGGAATGTCTGAAATGGGGTGGTATGACATTCCGGCTTCCACGGGAGCGGGTCGATTCCAGATCCGGGCCTATTACAACAATACGGACTATATCGCCAGCACCATTTTTACGGTGGATACTGCCGCTCTGTACTTTGTTGTCCAGCCGGAAAGCGGCAGCTACAATGCCTCGCTTGTCTATCCCGTTGTCTGGCAGACCAGCTTCTCCCCGGTGAGGCTGGAGATCTGGATAGTCGACGATGCCGGGAATCCTTTCGGGTATATCGAGAAGGTTACCAGCGGAATGTCTGAAATGGGGTGGTATGACATTCCGGCTTCCACGGGAGCGGGTCGATTCCAGATCCGGGCCTATTACAACAATACGGACTATATCGCCAGCACCATTTTTACGGTGGATACTGCCGCTCTGTACTTTGTTGTCCAGCCGGAAAGCGGCAGCTACAATGCCTCGCTTGTCTATACCGTTGCCTGGCAGACCAGCTTCTCCCCGGTGAGGCTGGAGATCTGGATAGTCGACGACGCAGGGGCTCCTTTCGCGTATATCGAGAAGGTTACCAGCGGAATGTCTGAAATGGGGTGGTATGACATTCCGGCTTCCACGGGAGCGGGTCGATTCCAGATCCGGGCCTATTACAACAATACGGACTATATCGCCAGCACCATTTTTACGGTGGATACTGCCGCTCTGTACTTTGTTGTCCAGCCGGAAAGCGGCAGCTACAATGCCTCGCTTGTCTATCCCGTTGTCTGGCAGACCAGCTTCTCCCCGGTGAGGCTGGAGATCTGGATGGTCGACGATGCCGGGACTCCTTTCGCGTATATCGAGAAGGTTACCAGCGGAATGTCTGAAATGGGGTGGTATGACATTCCGGCTTCCACGGGAGCGGGTCGATTCCAGATCCGGGCCTATTACAACAATACGGACTATATCGCCAGCACCATTTTTACGGTGGATACTGCCGCTCTGTACTTTGTTGTCCAGCCGGAAAGCGGCAGCTACAATGCCTCGCTTGTCTATACCGTTGTCTGGCAGACCAGCTTCTCCCCGGTGAGGCTGGAGATCTGGATAGTCGACGATGCCGGGAATCCTTTCGGGTATATCGAGAAGGTTACCAGCGGAATGTCTGAAATGGGGTGGTATGACATTCCGGCTTCCACGGGAGCGGGTCGATTCCAGATCCGGGCCTATTACAACAATACGGACTATATCGCCAGCAGCAGCTTTGTAGTCTCCGATCAGCCCGTAGTCACCTCCGGCGACTGCGGCTTCATGGACGCAAGCTCTGTGCACTGGAGCTATGAAAACCACACCCTGACCCTCTCCGGCAATGGCTTCACGGGAGACTTCCCCTCCATGGCAATCGTCCCCTGGGATCATCTGCGCTCCCAGATCACCACCGTGGTGGTGGAGGAGGGCATCCAGGACGTGGGCGCTTATACCTTCCAGGACTGCCTCAATCTGGAGACGGTTTATCTGCCTTCCACGGTGGTCAAGATCGGCGACTATGCCTTCATCAACTGCCCGAAGCTGGCAGACGTCTATTGGAACATCGGCGAGCAGGGCATGTGGGACGTCACCTGGACCCCTTCCCGCAACACGTCCCTGGCCGAAGCTGCCAAGCACTTTGCCTTCATCGCCGAGG